>JAQZBU010000066.1 GCA_029237735.1 Ramlibacter sp.
AGCACGAGCACGCGCGCGCCGTTTTCCGCCGCCGCAAGGGCCGCGCACAGGCCCGCCATGCCACCGCCCAGCACGAGCACGTCAGCCGCAAATCTTCTCTTGGATTCAGTCATGGTTCGTCGGTGAAGGCGGGTATCCGACTCTCGGAATGAATCATTATGGGGGGACGACACGGTGCGGACGGGCCGCAGGCTCAGTAGTGCGGCAGATGCCTGAGGCCCCTGCTACCGGTCAGGCGTGCGCGCGACGGTTGCCAGTCACTGCCTCAATCCGGCCGAGCTGCTGCGCTGAAGAGATTTCAACATCTGATCCGGCGAGCTAAACTTCACCCGTGACAACTTCGACTCCAAATAACCCGCACCCCGTTGAGATGGAGCACCGTGGTTGGAAGCTCCAAGCCCGTTGGCTCACGTCAATCTCGCCGGCCGCGGACGGATGGGTGTGTTATGCCACAAGGCCCGCGTCCCCTCATGGATTGAATATCGGGCGTTGGCCCACCAGCGATCTCGCGCTTGAGCACGGGCGCGCCTACGTGGATGCCAAGGTCGATTTACCTGTCCAGATCACGCGGCTGCCGCAGGTTTCCAAGCGTCGGCAGTAGCCACCACTTCTGTCGAGCACCGTCAGATTCTCCTTGCCGAAACCGGCCTCAGATCTCAGTTTGCTCAGAGATTCTCCAGTGCATCGTCCGCCTCCATGCCCGGTGTCGGCCATGAACAGCCACACGAAGGACCCGCTTATTGGGGGCAAGTTCAATTCTCGCCTGACGCTGTTGACTTGTACTTATCTGCTACGAAGCGGTAGGATTTTCGATGATATTCGGTCGCGAGGGGAACCGGGGTACGAGGAGGCGCGCAAGGTCTTCAACGGGATGATCGACAAACGACCTGCCTTGATCGTGTGTTGCTGAGCGGCATGACTAAGAAGACGCTTCTCGTGGTCTATCACACTATGACCGGCGGCACCGAGCAGATGGCACAGGCTGCCGCCGAGGGGGCGCGCGACGAATCCGGTGTGCTTGCGCGTCTGCTGCGCGCGCCGCAGGCCCAACCCGAGGACGTGCTAAGTGCCGATGGCTATGTATTCGCCACGCCCGAGAACCTTGCTGCGATGGCTGGGCTCATGAAAGATTTTTTCGACCGCTGCTACTACGCAGCGCTCGATCGCGTGAATGGCCGCCCCTACGCCTTGCTGGTCTGTGCCGGCAGCGATGGGCAGAACGCCGCTCGGCAAATAGACCGCATCGCCACCGGTTGGCGGCTGCGCTCCGTCGCTCCGGCATTGATCGTCTGCACCCACGCACAGACCCCCGAGGATATCGCCCGGCCGAAGCAGATCGATCCCGCGGACCTCGCGCGATGCCGTGAGTTGGGCGCCGCGCTGGCGGCGGGGCTTGCGCTCGGGGTGTATTGACGGACCCAATCACTCGCGTAAGTCCATGTGCAACTCCATCGTGTCCCCCGTCGGCCCGGCGCCGACCTCGAACCCCAGCTTCTTCGCCAGCGTCGCCATGCCCACGTTCTCGCGCAGGCACTGCCCTTCCACTTCCTCCAACCCGCGCTCGCGCAGATATTGCAGCAGCTTCTCCATCAACGCGCGCCCAAGCCCCTTGCCTTGCCATCGCGACGCCACCTGCACCGCGAATTCGGCCTTGCGGTTGTCCGGGTCTGCAACGGCGCGGGCCTCACCGGCCATCTGGCGCACGCCCGACTCGTCGGCTGGCGCGAGCGCAATGAAGGTCATCTCGCGTTCGTAGTCGATCTGGCAATACCGCGCGAGCTCGGAGTGCGGCACTTCGCGCCGCGCCATGAAGAAGCGCAGGCGCATGTCCGCCGGCGACGCCTTGGCATAGAAGGCCGCGAGCCGCTCGCCATCCTCGGGGCGGATGGGACGCAGCAGCATGGGCTGGCTGTCGATCTCGATGCGCTCCTCAAGCAGTCGCGGATAGGGCCGCACGGCCAGCCGGCTCGGCTCGCCTGAAAGCGGCCTGCGCACGCGCACGCGTGCATCCAGAGCCAGCACGCCATGCGCATCGGCGAGCAATGGGTTGATGTCCAGCTCCGCGAGGGCCGGCAAGTCGCAGGCCATCTGCGAGACGCGCAGCATCGCGCTGATGAGGGCCTGGTGGTCGATGGCCGGGCGACCGCGGTATCCGGAGAGCATCGGCCCCACCTGGGTCTGCGCGATCAGGTCCCGCGCCAGCCGGTCGTTCAGCGGCGGCAGTCCGAGCGCGCGGTCCTTGCGCAATTCCACCGCGGTTCCGCCCTCGCCGAACAGGATCGTGGGCCCGAACACCGGATCGCTCGCGATGCCGATGATCAGTTCGTGCGCACCGGGCCGGCTGGCCATCGCCTGGACGGTGAAGCCCAGCACCTGGGCATGAGGCTGCTGTCGCGCGACGCGCTGGCGCATGCGGATGGCCGCGGTGCGTACTTCGTCCACCGAGGCGAGGCTCAAGGCCACACCGCCAACGTCCGACTTGTGGACGATCTGCGGCGACAGGATTTTCAGCGCCACCGGAAACCCGATCTGAGTTGCAGCGAAGACGGCTTCCTCGGCGTCGCGCACGCGGCGCGTGTCCACCACGGGGATGCCGTAAGCCTGCAGCAGCGACTTGGCCTGCTCCTCGTCCAGCCATTCGCGGCCTGATTGCAGCGCCTTGTCCAGCAGCGCCTGTGCGCGCGCCTGCTCGGGACGGAAGTCGTCCAGCCGCTCGGCGGGCAACTGCAGCAGCGCCTCCTGGTTGCGCGCGTAGGTGACGCGCTGCAGCCAGCCGGCCACGGCGCGCTCGGGTGTGATGTAGCTCGCCACGCCCGCCTCGTTGAAAGCCTTGCGCGCCGACGCGACGACGCTGCCGCCGAGCCAGCACGCCAGCACCGGTTTGCCCGCTTCCTTGATGATGGACAGGCAGGCCGCCGCGATGTCCGCGGCCGGCACGATCGCCGTAGGCGCGTGGATGAAGAGCACGCCGTCCACCTCCGGTGCGGCCAGCAGCACGCGCAGCGCGTCGCAGTAGCGCGCCACTGGCGCGTCGCCGATGATGTCCACGGGGTTGCTGCGCGGCCAGGTCACGGGCAGACACTTGTCCAGGGCGGCGAGCGTCGCCTCGCCGAGTTCGGCCAGGCGTCCATCGGCCAGCGACAGGGCATCGGCGGCCAACACGCCCGCGCCGCCGCCATTGGTAAGGATCGCGAGCCGCTCGCCTCGCCAGGACTTGACGTGCGCCAGCGTCTCGGCCGCGTCGAACAGTGCCTCCAGCGTGTCGACGCGTAGCATGCCGGCGCGCCGCACGGCGGCGTCGAACACAGCGTCCGAGCCGGCCAGCGCGCCGGTGTGCGAGGCAGCGGCTTTCGCGCCCGCGGGGGCGCGGCCCGCCTTCACGACGATCACGGGCTTGTTGCGCGCTGCCGCCCGTGCCGCCGACATGAACTTGCGCGCGGCGGTGACTGACTCCATGTACATCAGGATCGCGCGGGTGCCGGGATCGCTCGCGAGGTAGTCGAGCACGTCGCCGAAGTCCACATCCGCGCTCTCGCCCATCGAGATGAAGTGCGAGAACCCGATGCTCTTGCTGTTGGCCCAGTCCAGCATCGCGGTGGCCAGTGCGCCGGACTGCGTCACGAAGGCGAGATTCCCAGGTAGCGCATTACCGGGTGCGAAGCTGGCGTTCAGCCCGGCGCCGGGGACGAGCAGCCCCAGGCAGTTCGGCCCGAGGATGCGCATCAGGTGCGGGCGGGCAGCGTCGAGCATCGCCTTCTCGAGCGACGAGCCGGCCGTCAAGGTGCCTTGCTTCATGCCGGCGCTCAGCACGATCGCCGCGCGGGTACCCTTGGTTCCCAGCGCGGCAACCAGCTGCGGGACCGCAGCCGCGGGCGTGCAGATCACGGCCAGGTCGGGTGTGCCGGGGAGGGACTCCACGTCCGGCCAAGTGCGCTCGCCCTCCACGGTTCCATGCTTGTGGTCCACCAGCCAGATCGGGCCCTTGAAACCGCCCGCCTTCAGGTTGCGCCACACCACCATGCCGACGTTGCCGGGCCGGTCGTTCACGCCGACGACAACTACCGATGCCGGTGCGAAAAGTGTTTCCAGGTTTCTGACGCTCATCGCGGATCCTCGAGTCGCGCAAACAGTCAGGCGCGTCAACGCAGGTTAGCCCTCGGCCCAGTCCAACAGTTGCTCCAGATCAAGGACGCGGGCCAAAGCCGCTTCCAGAATGGTCCATCCCTATCGAGGCTCCAAATGGATACGTACGATCGCACACATGCCCCCACTTTCGCGAAGCTGCTCGCCCAGCGCGAGGCCGAGCTGCGTGACGTGCTGCGAGCCACCGGCGATGTCGCAGAACACTCCTCCGACGTGAGCGAGGGCGAGGTCGTCGACTTCAAGGACATGGCGGTGGAGGAGACCCAGGCCGTTGTCGAGCAGGCCAAGGCCGGGCAAGCCGCCGAGGAGCTCGAGCAGGTGATCACCGCGCGCCGCCGCCTGGCCGACGGCAGCTACGGCGAATGCCTGGACTGCGGGGAGGAGATCGACCTGCGCCGCCTGAGGGCGCTTCCCGCCACCCCCTTCTGCACGGCTTGCCAGGCCATACATGAGCACGAGCAGGGCCGCCCGCGCCTTCAGCGCAGGCCCAGCCTGTACGCCTGAAAGGATACCCATCATGACTGTAACCGCCCGCAAGCGCCCGGCGGCCCGCGAGGCCGTCCCCAACCAAATCACGCCGCTCGGCATCCTGGCCGATCTCGGCCGCCAGCAGATGTGCGTCGCCGTAGAGGCGTCGAGCGCGATGCTGCGTGGCTTCGAAACCATGCGTCGCATCCAGCAGGAGGCCGCGCACGATGCGTCTGTTCGGCATGAGGCCATTGCCGGGAAGCTGCACGACGCACGCGCGCCGGCGGACCTGTTGGCGATGCAAGCCGAACTGCTGCAAGGCGATTGGCAAAGCGCCGGCCGCTACTGGCAGGATCTCGCGGGCACCGCGCTGGAGATGCAGGTCGAGATGATGGGCTGCGCCAGCCACCTGCTCGACTCCGAGACCGCGCTGGAGAGCGTCTCCGCGGTCGAGGCTTTCGACGCCTTCCCGGGCTTGAAGGCCCTGTTCCCGTTCGCGCGCGCGGCTACTTGAGTCCGCGTTCGTACGTCGAGCGGCACGCAACCTACCGCTGGTGCACGTAAGTCCCCGGCGCCAACACTGGCGTGCCGGCTTGCACCAGGCCAACCACGGGCCGGGCCTTCACCTTCCCGCTCGAGTGTCGCCGCAGCCACTGTTGCCAGGTCGGCCACCAAGACCCGGGGCTC
Organism: Ramlibacter sp.; assembly: GCA_029237735.1. Lineage (GTDB taxonomy): Bacteria > Pseudomonadota > Gammaproteobacteria > Burkholderiales > Burkholderiaceae_C > Ramlibacter. The sequence goes on from JAQZBU010000066.1 coordinate 5,299, forward strand.
GACGGCGAAGTCTCCTGCCACGCTCGCGGATCGGCCGGCGCCTTGCCGGGTGCGTGGGAAGCGACGCGGTAGCTCGCCTGGGGATGCGCCGCGGCGCCACTGGGTGGATTGACGATCCCCACGTTGTGGCCCCCGGAGGTGAGCAGGAAAGTGACCGGCGCATGCACGAGGCGGCATGCCTTGTACACGGTCTTCCAGGGCGAGACGTGGTCGCGCTCCGTCGCCACGATGAACATCGGCACTTCGATGTCATGAAGCGAGATGAGGTGTCCATGCACGGGGTACCGGCCCTCGGCCAGGTCGTTGTGCAGGTACAGCCGCCGAAGGTACTGGCTGTGCATCCGTGCCGGCAGGCGCGTGGCATCGGCGTTCCACGCGCGCAAGGCCGTCATCGGCGTATGCGCGCCCATCAGGTACTCGTGCACGAGCTTGGACCACACGAGGTCTTTTGAATTGATGAGCTGGAATGCGCCCGCCATCTGCCGGCCGTCGAGGTAGCCATGCTCGGCCATCAGGTCTTCCAGGAAAGCGATCTGGCTTTCGTCGATGAACAGCCCGAGTTCGCCCGGGTCGTGGAAATCCGTTTCCGCCGCCAGCAGGCTCACGGTCTTCAGTGGATTGTCGGCCTTTCCCGCCAGCACGGCAGCGGCGATCGACAGCAGAGTGCCGCCCAGGCAGTAGCCCATCGCGTGGATGCCGGCGCCGCCGCTGCGCGCCTTGACTTCCTTCAGGGCCGCCAGCACGCCGAGATCGAGGTAATCGTCCATGCCCAGGCCGCGGTCCTTGCTGCCCGGGTTGCGCCACGACACCATGAATACCGTATGGCCCTGTCCGACCAGGAATCTCACCAGCGAATCCTCGGGAGTGAGATCGAGGATGTAGTACTTCATGATCCACGACGGCACGATGAGCAGGGGCTCCGCATCCACCTTCGCCGTTGCGGGCTCGTACTGGATCAGCTCGATCAGGTGGTTGCGAAAGACGACCTTGCCCGGCGTCACCGCCACGGCTCGGCCGGGCATGAAGTCCTCCACGCCGCGCGGCCGGCCATCGCTTAGCACGGCCAGCGCGTCGCGCGACCAGTTGGCGAAACCGGTGGCGAGATTCAAGCCGCCCGTGTGCAGCGTTTCCTTCATCACCTGCGGATTCGTGGCGACGAAATTCGACGGCGACCACGTGTCCAGCCACTGCCGCAGCGTAAAGTCCACCACCTCTTCATGGTGGCGCGACACCCCGCGCACGCCGATGGCCGCCTCGCGCCACCACTGCTGCTGCAGCAGGAAGGCCTGCGCCATGACGCCGAAGGCCGGCGCCTGCCATTCAGGGCGCGAGAAGCGTTTGTCTTCGGGCACCGGTTCGACGCAGGGTTCGCAATCACCTTGCCACACACGGGCAGCGAAGTCCTGCCACATCAGCGCCTTCTCCAGTGCGCTGGAGGCGAGCTCGGCCTGCTTCGAAGGCGACACCGCCAGGTGCGTCAGCCAGTCGGAGAAGGCCTGCGCCACCGACGAGGGAGATACGCCGTGTGCCAGCCGGGCCAGGCCCAGCTTGATCGGAAGGTCCATCGCCGCCGGCTCGTGCGGGGCGATCAGGTGTTCGGGAGTCGCCATGTTTTCATCGTGGCACTGCCGGGTTAATAAGTGTTGCGCGAGGTCAACCGTCGGTCGAATCGCGCCCGCGCGAGCCCGCTCGTGCGTACCATCGGTACATGTTGCCGCCCTTCATGACCGCCATGACAGTGGCTCCCTCCGGCCGGCAATTGCAGGCGACCCGCAAGCCCGTGCCGCAGGCGCGCGGACACGAAGTGCTGGTGCGCGTTCTAGCGTGCGGCGTGTGCCGCACGGATCTGCACATCATCGACGGCGAACTGCCCCCGCACCGCACCGGCATCGTGCCCGGCCACGAAGTCGTGGGCGGCGTCGTGGCCCGCGGCCCGCAGGCCAAGCAATTCGCCGTCGGGCAGCGCATCGGCATCCCGTGGCTGGGCCGCTCGTGCGGACACTGCGGCTACTGCAGGATGGACCGCGAAAACCTTTGCGACGAGCCGGTGTTCACCGGCTATGACCGCGACGGCGGGTTCGCGGAATATGCCGTTGCCGACGAGCGCTTCTGCTTCGCGCTGCCCAGCCGCTACGACGACGCGCACGCCGCGCCGCTGTTGTGCGCGGGGCTGATCGGGTTTCGCGCGTGGCGGCTGGCCGGCGCCGCCACGCAGCGGCGCATCGGGCTCTACGGCTTCGGCGCGGCGGCGCACATCATCTGCCAGATCGCTGCCGCGCGCGGCCAGGAGGTGTACGCCTTCACGCGCCCAGGCGACACGGCCGGCCAGGCTTTCGCGCTCAGCCTCGGCGCGGCGTGGGCCGGCAGCTCCGAGAATGCGCCGCCCGTCCCGCTCGACGCGGCCCTGATCTTCGCACCGGTCGGCGCGCTGGTACCGGCGGCGCTCGCCGCTACGCACAAGGGCGGCGTGGTGGTGTGCGCGGGCATCCACATGAGCACGATCCCGGCGTTCGACTACGGCTTGCTGTGGGGCGAACGCGTCCTGAAATCCGTCGCCAACCTCACGCGCGCGGACGGCGACGCCTTCTTCAGCCTGGTGGCCGAGCTTGCCCTGGAGACGCACGTGAAAACCTTCGCATTGCAGGATGCGAATGCGGCCGTCGAGGCGCTTCGCCGCGGCGAGGTAGAAGGCGCCGTGGTGCTCGTGCCGTAAGGTCCCTCGCGAGGCGTTAGCATTCAGGCAACGCTTCCAAGGAGACCCCCGAATGACAGTCGAATCGCTCCCGCTCGATCCGGGCATCGCCCGCGCCCTCGCCGCCGTGTCCACCGGCACCATCACCACCGTGCTGCTGAAAAAGGGCCTGCGCAATGTCTGGCTGCGCGGCACGCGGCCGCTGGCGGCCGGCCAGCCCCGGGTGGTCGGGCGGGCCTTCACGCTGCGCTTCGTGTCCGCGCGCGAAGACCTCGCCACACCGGCCTCATGGGGTTCACCGATTTCCACGCGCGCGGCGATCGAATGCATGCCCCCGGGCTGCGTCGCTGTAGTTTGCGCCATGGGCGTGACCGATGCGGGCATCTTCGGCGACATCCTTTGCGCGCGCATGGTCAAACGTGGTGTCGCCGCGCTGGTCAGCGACGGCGTGGTGCGCGACGTCTCGGGCGTGCTCGGCACCGGCTTGCCCGTCTGGTGCCAGGGCACGGCGGCGCCGGCGTCGGTCGCGGGCCTCACCTTTGTCGGATGGCAGGAGCCCATCGATTGCGGCGGCGTCGCCGTATTCCCCAACGACGTGATCGTGGTCGACCAGGATGGCGCCGTGCTGATCCCGGCGGCGCTCCTGGACGATGTGGTCGCGGCGGCGACTGAGCAGGAGCACCTGGAAAACTGGATCATGAGCCAGGTGGACGAAGGCGCCGCCCTGCCCGGCCTCTACCCGCCCAACGAGGAAAACCGCGCGCGATACGAGGCGTGGCGCAAGAATCAGCCGGGCTGATCGCGTGCCGCAAACACGCGAACACGATGTTGCGGCAGATCAACGAACTTTCGGGGTCCGTGTATAGATTTCTCTTTGAGCCTCGCTGCGGCGCGCAAGCGCACGCCGGCCGGCACAAGGAGAAATCACGTGAAATCCGACCTTCAACTCAAGTCCGACGTGGCCGACGAACTCGCGTGGGACCCGTCCATCAATTCAACCAACATCGGCGTCGCGGTCAAGGACGGCGTCGTCACGCTGTCAGGCCACCTCGACACATTCGCCGAGAAGCATGCCGCTGAGCGCGCGGTGCGCCGCGTCTCGGGCGTGCGCGGCATCGCGCTCGACCTCGACGTCAAGCTCGCGCCCGGCCACCAGCGCAGCGATTCTGAAATCGCGCAAGCCGCTACGGCCGCGCTGCGCCTGAATTCACTGGTGCCCGACGGCAAGGTGAAGGTCGAAGTCGAGGACGGCTGGATCACCCTCACGGGCGAGGTCGACTGGCGCTACCAGTTCGCCAGCGCCGAGCAGTGCCTGCGCCCGTTGACCGGCGTTCGCGGCCTGTTCAACCAAATCACGATCAAGCCGCGCGTCAAGGGCGACGACATCACGCGGCAGATCGCGGCCGCGCTCACCCGCCAGGCGGCCCGCGAGGCCAGGCACATCGAGGTGGACGTCGACGGGGCCGTCGTGACGCTGACTGGCAAGGTGCGCTCGATGGCCGAGCACGATGCGGCTGTCGGCGTGGCCTTCTCGGCACGCGGCGTATCCCGCGTCATCGACCACCTGCAGGTGGCAGGGTAAACGCATTTTTTTTCATCGGTCCCAGCCCAAGGAGCTCATCATGACAAGACTCAGCCTTTTCGATCCGGCATTCAGCGACAACTTCGAATCCACCATGCGCCGCTTTTTCGCGCCCACGCCCTTCGAGGCGGAAGCGCCCGCGCTGAAGATGCGCATCGACGTGTCCGAGAAGGACAACGCCTATGAAGTCAAGGCGGACATCCCCGGCGTGAAGAAGGAAGACATCAACGTGCGCATCGACGGCAACGTGGTGCAGATCGACGTCGAAGCCAAGCGCGAGTCGGAAACCAAGGGCGAAGGCGGCAAGGTCCTGCGCAGCGAACGCTACTACGGAACGATTTCGCGCACGTTCAGCCTGGCCGACGACGTCGACGACGCCAAGGCCGATGCGAAGTACGCCGACGGCGTGCTGACGCTGGTGCTACCCAAGAAGGCCACTGCGGCATCCCGCAAGCTGGCTATCCACTAGGCGCTGCCATGTCCACCGCACCGGCTCGGCAGCCTGCCCTGCCGGTGCTGCAGGCGCGCTCGCTGTGCAAGACCTACGGCAGCGGCGAGACGGCCGTGCACGCGCTGCGCGACGTCGATCTCGATGTCAGCGCGGGCGAGTTCGTGGTGTTGCTCGGCGCGTCGGGCAGCGGCAAGTCCACGCTGCTCAACATCCTGGGCGGGCTGGACCGGCCAACGTCCGGTGACGTCCGGTTCTTCGACCACACCCTCACCGAGGCCGACGACGACGAGCTCACGCGCTACCGGCGCGAGCACGTCGGCTTTGTCTTCCAGTTCTACAACCTCATCCCCAGCCTCACGGTTCGCGAGAACGTGGCGCTGGTCACCGACATCTCGGAAAACCCGATGCCGGTGGACGAGGCGTTACAGCTCGTCGCGCTGGCGCCCCGGCGAGATCACTTTCCCTCTCAACTGTCGGGCGGCGAGCAGCAGCGCGTCGCGATCGCGCGCGCCATTGTCAAGCGCCCGCAACTTTTGCTCTGCGACGAGCCGACCGGCGCGCTCGACTACGCCACGGGCAAGCTGGTGCTGGAGGTCATCGCCCGGATCAACCAGGAACTCGGCACCACGGCCATCGTCATCACGCACAACGCGGCGATCGCCGGCATGGCGGACCGGGTGATCCGGCTGTCCGACGGCCGCATCGCCAGCATCGAAAAACCCGAGCGCCGCCTGACCCCGGCCGAACTTTCATGGTGATCTCATGAAAGCGCTCGACCGCAAGGTGTTCCGGGATCTGAAGCTTCTGTGGAGTCAGGCCCTCACCATAGCCTTGGTGGTCGCCAGCGGCATCGGCGGTTTCGTCGGCTGCCTGTCGGCTGTTGAATCACTGACGATCGCCCGGGAGCGCTTCTACGATGCCGGCCGCTTTGGAGACGTTTTCGCCATCGTCAAACGCGCGCCCGACGCGCAGGCCCTGCGGCTGGCCGAGTTGCCGGGCGTGGTCGACGTGCAGACCACGATCGAAGCCGGCGCGCGCGTCACGGTGCCGGGCTATGCCGACCCGGTGATCGGCCAGCTGATCGGGCTGGACAGCCGCCACCCGCGGCGGCAGAACCGTGTGTCGCTGCGCTCGGGGCGCCTGCCCGAGCCGGGCTCGCGCGCGGGCGGCGAGCTCGAAGCCGTGGTGGCGGAGGTTTTCGCTCAGGCCCACAAGCTGACACCCGGCTCGTCGGTCACGGCGCTGGTCAACGGCAAGTTGCGGCCGCTTCGCATCACCGGCACGGTGCTCTCGCCCGAGTACATCTTCGCGGGCATGTGGGGCATGCCCGACGTGCGCGCCTTCGGCGTGTTCTGGCTGGACGCCGACGAGCTCGCCGCTGCGCTGGACATGCAAGGCGCGTTCAACAAGGTGTCGCTGCGGCTCGCGCCGGACGCGTCGCGGCCGGCGGCCGTCGACGCGGTGAACCGGCAGCTGCTGCGCTTCGGCGGCATGCCGGCCCACGACCGTGACGACCAGATGTCACACGCCATGCTGGACAACGAGATCCGCGAGCAGCAGATCCTCGGCACCATCCTGCCCTCGATCTTCCTGGCCGTGGCCGCATTCCTGCTGCACGTTGTGACTGCGCGGCTGATCGCCACCCAGCGCGAGCAGGTCGCGGCGCTGAAGGCGCTTGGGTATCCCAACCGCGCCATCGCCCTGCACTACCTCAAGCTCGTCACCCCGATGGCCGCGGGAGGGTGGCTGCTGGGCCTGGCGCTGGCCAAGTGGCTGGGCACGATGCTGATGGGCCTGTACGACGAGGTGTTCCGCTTCCCGGTGTTCGTGCATGTGATGCCATCGGAACTCGTGGCCATGAGCCTGTTCGTGGTGGCGGTCACGGCCCTGGTGGGCACGCTCACGGCCATCGCCGCGACGGTGCGGCTGCAGCCCGCGGAGGCGATGCGCCCGCCCGCCCCCGGCAAATACAAGCGCTCGCTGCTGGAGCGCGTCCCGCGTCTGCGCACCGGCCCGGCGCTGCGCATGATCCTGCGTAACGTGGAGCGCCGACCGCTGCGCGCGGCCGTGACGGTGGGCGGCATCGCCGCGTCGGCCGCGATCATCGTCATGGGCAATTTCTTCCGCGACGCCATCGACGTCATAGTCGACACCAACTTCAACCTGGGCATGCGCGGCGATGTCGAGATGTGGACGACCGACCCCATAGATGCGGGCGCATCCCGCGCGTTGGCACGCCTGCCCGGCGTGCTTCAGGTCGAGCCCGGGCGGCGCGTGGCGGTGCGCTTCATCCACGGCGCGCGAAGCGAAACCGGGGTGATTCAGGGCCGCACGACCCCCACCAGCCTGCTGCGCGTGATCGACGTGGACGGCCGCGTGGCCGAGCCGCCACCGGAAGGCCTGCTACTCAGCGACCGGTTGGCCGACAAGCTGGGGCTGCGCGTGGGCGACAGCGTGACCGTGGAACTGCGCGAGGGCCGCCGGGTGGTGCGCGAAGTGACCGTTGCGCAACTGGTGCGCGACATGATGGGCCTGAACGCCTACATGGACCGGCGCGCGCTCAACCGGCTGCTCGGCGAAGGCGATGTTGTTTCCGAATTCACGCTGCGGACCCTCAAGGGCGAGGATATGCGGGTGCTGGAGGCTACAAAGGCGTTGCCGCGCGTGTCGGGCTCGTTCAGCAAGGCGTCGATGATGCGCAACATGGAGGAAGTGACGGCGCGCAACATCCTCATCATGAGCGCGGTGCTCACGGGCTTTGCCGCGGTGATTGCCGTGGGCGTGGTCTACAACAACGCGCGCATCGCGCTGGCCGAGCGGGCCTGGGAATTGGCCAGCCTGCGGGTACTGGGGTTCACTCGGGCCGAGGTGTCGCTACTGTTGCTGGGCGAGCTCGGGCTGGCCATTGCCATCGCGGTGCCGCTGGGCATGGCGCTCGGCTGGGGCCTGACGCACGGCATCGTGGAACTGATGCGCTCCGACCAGTTCTATTTTCCGGTGGTCATACGCGCCCGCACGTATGCGTTCGCCGCGTTGTGCGTGGTGGCCGCGGGGGTGGCCAGCGCGATGGTGGTGCGCCGTCGCGTGGACCGGCTGGACATGGTCGCGGCATTGAAGACACGGGAGTGAATGACGATGAAACTGAACAGGACGACATGGGCATGGATCGCGGTGGGCGCGCTGGCTGCCGCAGCCCTCGCATGGGCTTTCTCGCCACGCCCGGTGGAAGTCGAGATCGCCACCGTGAAGGTCGGCCGCTTCGAGCAGTCGATCGAAGAGGACGGCCGCACGCGGCTGAAGGACCGGTTCACCGTCTCCGCTCCGGTGGCCGCGCGGCTGGCCCGCATCGCCTTGCGCGAGGGCGACCCCGTGGCCGCGGGCGATACCGTCGCCGTGCTGACGCCGGTCATGTCGTCCATGGTGGACGCGCGCAGCCGCACCGAGGCCAACGCCCGGCTGCGGGCAGCCGCCGCGGGCGTCGAGCGCGCGGGCGCGCGCATCGCTAAGGCGCGCATCGCGCTGCAGGAGGCACGGCTGGAACTGGACCGGTCCGAGAAACTCGCGGCCGACGGCTTTGTTTCCGCGTCGCGCCTCGATGGCGCGCGGCTGGCCACGGGCAGTGCGCAGCGTGAACTGGACATGGCCGGCGCCGAGCGCGAGGTGGCGGTGCACGAACAGGCTCAGGCCGCCGCCGCGCTGCAGCCGGCCGCGGCCGGCGCGGCGGGACGGCCCCTGAACGTGCGGGCGCCGGTGAGCGGCGTGGTGCTGCGCGTCGTGCAGACGAGCGAGGCCACCGTGCCTGCAGGCGCGGCGCTGATGGACATCGGCGATCCGTCACGCATGGAAGTGCTGAGCGAACTGCTCACGACCGACGCCGTGCTGGCGCAGCCCGGGCGCCCGGTGGTTATCGAGCGCTGGGGCGGCCCGCCCGTGGAAGGCCGGGTGCGCCGCGTGGAGCCGGCGGCCTTCACCAAGGTGTCCGCACTGGGCATCGAGGAACAACGCGTCAACGTGCTGATCGACGTCACATCCCCGCCGCAGGCCTGGCGCGCGATGGGCGACGGTTTCCGGGTAACGGCGCGGATCATCACCGCCCGCGCAGACCAGGCCACACTCGTTCCCGTAGGCGCCCTGTTTCCGCACGGCGAGGGCATGGCCGTCTACAAGTTGGACGGACGGCGCGCGCGGCTGGTGCCGGTGCAGGTCGCGGCGCGCAACGCCAGTGACGCGTCGGTGCAGGGCAGCCTGGCCGTCGGCGACAAGGTGCTGATCTATCCCCCGGCCGCAGTGGCCGATGGAAAGCGGGTAAAAGTGCGGACGCCCTGACGGTGCCGCTCAGGCCTTCGGCTCGTCCATCCTCACCAGGAGCACCGGCACGGGACTGATGCGCGCGACGCCTTCGGCCGCGCTGCCTAGCGTCAGCCGCGTAATGCCGCGGCGGCCGTGCGTGCCCATGACAATCGCGTCGCAGGCATGCTGGGCAGCCTGCTCGACAATGACGTCGGACACGCGCTTGCCAGTGACTTCGCGCAGCAGGGTTTCGCAGTGAATGGAGGCGGCCTCCGCCTCGTGCTTGGCTTTGGCCAGGACATCGAGCCCGTATTGGCGCAGGCGCTTGAGCATTTCTTCGTAGCCCGCGGCTGAAGTCATCTCGGACAGGGTGGTGTAGTCGTCCACCACGTGCAGGAAAAGCAGCCGGGTGCTCTGGCCGGAAGCCAGCTTCACGGCTTCGCGCAGGCCGCGCTCCGAAGTAGCGCTGCCATCGACCGGGACAAGAATTCTCTGATACATGACGCCTCCTGTTGACCGCTATGGGCATTGTGATCGATTCCGCTTGAGAAATCTCAACGCGCGCGGCGCGGGCGCGCCCAATATCTCCACATGACCTCGACGGGATACTCATCATGGCCTTTCCAGTGCGCGAGAACCACGAACTGCGCTTCCTGGCGCTTGAGGACGGCAGCGAGGGTTATGCGTTTCCGTGCGACCCCGCGGGCCGTGTCGAACTCGATGGCCTCACCGATCGAGAACGCATCGACTATCTGTATGCGAGGGCGGTCGTGGGCCGCGAGGTCGCGCCGCCGTCGGTGATCCCAATGCCGCCCAGGCCGCGTGGCTGAACCGAACCTTGCGGCGGGTCAACCGCGAAAGGCGCGCGCGTCACTACATTGAATCGTGCATACCTTCTCGCCCCGCCTGCGGGGGCCCGCGAGGCTCGTCGCGGCCCTGCTTGGCATACTTTTGACCTCCGGCTGCGCGTCCTACAGGCCCGCTGTGTCCGCCGACGCCGGTGTCGAGGTCCCGCCCGGCTGGTCGCAGCCGGACAGCGGCGGCCCGCAGCCGCTGGCGCAGTGGTGGCGGGGTTTCGGCGATCCGCTGCTGGTGGAGCTGGTCGACGCCGCTCAGCGCGCCAACACCGACCTGGGGATCGCGCAGGCGAACCTGCGTGAAGCACGCGCGCTGCGCGACGCGGCGGCGGCCGGCCTGTGGCCGAATCTCTCTGTGTCCGCCTCGGCGCGGCGCAGCGGGGGCGGCGGCGCGTCAACGGGCAGCCTCTTCGACGCCGGCTTCGACGCGGCGTGGGAGCCGGACATCTTCGGCGCCTCACGCCACGGCGTGGGCGTCACCGAAGCGACCGCCCAGGCGCGCGCCCTGACTCTCGCCGCTGCCGAGGTATCGGTGGCAGCCGAAGTCGCGACGAGCTACCTGCAACTGCGCGGCTCGCAGTCCCGCATCAGCTTCGCTCGCGATAACCTCGCCGCACAGGAGCAGACCCTGCAGATCGCGCAGTGGCGCGAGCAGGCGGGGCTCGGCTCTTCCCTCGAAACCTCGCAGGCGCGCAGCGCGGTGGAACAGACGCGCGCGCAGTTGCCCGTGCTGCGCGCGAGCATTGCGCAGACCGGCCACGCGCTGGCCGTCCTCACGGGCCAGCCGCCTGCCGCGCTCGATGCCCGGCTGGCGCCGGTCGCCGCGCTCCCGCAGGCGCCCCAGGCGCTGGCGCTGGCATTCCCCGCCGCCACGCTGCGGCAGCGGCCAGATGTACTCGCTGCCGAGTGGCAGCTGCGCGCCGCGGGCGAGCGTGTGAGCCAGGCTGATGCGCAACGAAAACCCGCCCTGCAATTGCGCGCGTCACTCGCCTGGAGCGCCGCGACGCTCGGCGGGCTCGGCAGCATCGATGCCGCCCGTTCGCTGGTGGCGAGCATCGGGCAGACGCTGTTCGACCGCGGCCGGCTGAACGCGCAGCTCGCGGCACAGGAGGCTGCTTTTGAGGCCGCGCAGCAGTCGTACCGCGCGCAGGTGCTCACGGCCTTGCAGGAAGTCGAGGACGCACTCTCCGCGCTGGCAGCCTCCCGCGATCGCGTCGGGGCGCTCGATGCCGCATTGCTATCCACACGCGACGCCGTCCTGCTGGCAAACAACCGCTACACGAGCGGCCTGATCGATTTCCAGACCGTCCTGGACACTCAGCGCACGCTGCTCAACGTGCAGGACAGCCTGGCCTCGGCGCAGACCGAGCTGGCCACCAACCATGTGCGCCTGTACAAGGCGCTCGGCGGCGGCTGGAGCCCCGCCGCCACGAACCCGGGGAACCCATTGTGAGTACCGCTTCCACACTGATGGCCTCGCTGCTCGGCGGCGACGGCGAACGCTCATGGTGGCGCCGCCCCGCCACCTGGGGCATCTTTCTCGTGGTTGCCGCGATCGCCGCCGGGCTCTGGTTCTGGCAAGGCAAGCGCACTGCCGACGCCAAGCCGCGCTATGTAACCGAACAGGTCACCCGCGGGCGGCTCATCGTCACTGTCACCGCCAACGGCACCCTGCAGCCCACCAACAAGGCTGACATCGGCAGCGAGCTGTCGGGCACCGTGGCGCGGGTGCTGGTGGACGTGAACGACCGCGTGAAGAAGGGCCAGGTACTGGCCGAGCTGGACACGAGCCGCCTCAACGATCAGGTCACGCGTTCGCGGGCCGCGCTCGACGTCGGGCAGGCCCGCGTGCGACAGGCGCAGGCCACGGTGCAGGAGGCGACGGGCAACCTGCAGCGCCTGGAGGAAGTCGCGCGGCTGAGCGGCGGCCGCGTGCCGTCGCAGGCGGAGCTCGCCTCCGCGAAGGCGGCGCTAGCACGCGCGCAGGCGGAAGCGGCGAGCGCGCAAGCGGGCGTGGCCGACGCGAAGGCCGCGCTTAGCGCGGATGAGACCAGCCTGCGCAAGGCATCGATCCGCTCGCCGATCAACGGCGTCGTGCTGTCCCGATCTGTAGACCCGGGCAATGCCGTCGCGGCGTCGCTGCAGGCGGTGACGCTGTTCACGCTGGCCGAGGACCTGGCGCAGATGAAGCTCGCCGTGAACGTCGACGAGGCCGACGTCGGCCAGGTGCGGGACGGCCAGAAGGCGACCTTTACCGTCAGCGCCTACCCGAGCCGCAGCTATCCCGCCACGGTCACGCGCGTGAGCTACGGCTCCACGACCAAGGACAACGTCGTCACTTACATCGCGGAGCTGAGCGTGGACAACGCGGACCTCACTTTGCGCCCCGGCATGACCGCCAGCGCCCTGGTGGTCGCGGCCGAGCGGGTGGACGTGATGCAGGTGCCGAACGCCGCGCTTCGGTTCACCCCGCCGGCCGCCGCCGCGAACACCAGCATCGTCGCCAGCCTGATGCCGCGCATGCCCGGCCAGCGCACGCGCCGCGCCGGCACGCAGGCCGGGGCCGAGCGCACGGTGTGGGTGCTGCAGGACGGCACGCCACAGGCCGTGCTGGTGCGCACCGGCGCCACCGATGGCCGGATGACCGAAGTCAGCAGCGACAAGCTCCAGCCCGGCGTGGCAGTGATCACGGAGCAGACGACGGGAAGCGCCAAGTGAATGGCGGTACCGCTGCCGCGGATGCTCCCCTGATCCGCCTGCGCGGCATCAGCAAGGTGTATGGCGAGGGCCAGGCAGCCGTGTATGCGCTTCGCGACGTGAGCCTGGACATCGAGGCAGGCGAGTTCGTCGCCATCATGGGGCCCAGCGGATCGGGCAAATCCACCGCGATGAACATGATCGGCTGCCTGGACACGCCCACGAGCGGCGAATACCTGTTTCAGGGCACCGCGGTGCACAAGCTCTCGCGCGACCAGCGCGCGCGGCTGCGCCGCCGCCACCTCGGCTTCGTCTTCCAGGGCTTCAATCTGCTGCCGCGCACCAGCGCGCAGGAGAATGTGGAACTGCCCCTGCTTTACCGCGGTGAGAACGCGAAGGCCCGGCGCGGCGCCGCGCTGGAGGCCCTCGCTTCGGTCGGGCTCGCCGGCTGGGAACACCACACCCCCGGCGAGCTCTCCGGCGGCCAGCAGCAGCGCGTGGCCATCGCGCGCGCGCTCGTCACCAGGCCCACCGTGCTGCTGGCCGACGAGCCCACCGGCAACCTCGACACCCAACGCAGCCGCGAGATCATGGAACTGCTGCGTGCGCTGAACGTCGATCGCGGCATCACGATCGTGATGGTCACGCATGAGAGCGACATGGCGGCCTACGCTCGCCGCATCATCCGCTTCGTGGACGGCCGCGTCGAGAGCGACGTCCGCACGACGGGGCAGCCGGAGCACGCTGCCCCGGCGGAGGCTTCCTGATGTGGTGGACCACGCTCATGCTGGCCATGCGGGAGATTCGCCGCAATCTGCTGCGGTCCTTCCTCACCATCCTCGGCATCGTCATCGGCGTTGGCGCTGTGATCACCATGGTGACGCTCGGCAACGGCGCGACGCAGGCCGTGTCCAACCAGATCTCCAGCCTGGGCAGCAACCTGCTGATGATCCGCCCCGGCCAGCGGCTCGGACCTGGCGCCGGCGGCGCCGGCGCGCCTGCATTCAAGGAGGCGGACGCCGAGGCGATCGAGGCGCAGATCGGCGGGATTCGCGCGGTGGCCCCCGCGGCGAACAGCCGCGTCACGGTAATTTTCGGCGCGCGCAACTGGGCCACGTCCATCACCGGCAGCACCAACGCCTACTTCGAGACCAACAACTGGCAGATCCAGGACGGCAGGACGTTCACCGACGCTGAGGAGCGCGGGGGCGCAGCGGTCTGCCTGATCGGGGCGACAGTGAGGCGCGAGCTGTTCGGCGGCCAGGACCCGCTGGGCGCTTACCTGCGCGTCAAGCAGTTCTCCTGCCAGATCATCGGGCTGCTCGCATCCAAGGGCCAGGCCGCGATGGGCCAGGACCAGGACGACACCGTGATCCTGCCTTTGCACGCGGTGCAGCGCCGCCTCACCGGCAACCAGAACGTCGGCACGCTGCTGGTGTCGATGAAGGACGGCGTCGACGCCGAGCAGCTCAAGCGCAACATCGGGCAGCTGTTGCGCGAGCGCCGCAAGCTGAGCGAGCACGACGAGGACAACTTCAACGTCCTGGATACGCGGCAGATCGCGGACACGCTCTCAGGCACGACGCGGGTGATGACGATGTTGCTGGGCGCGGTGGCGGCCGTGAGCCTATTGGTGGGCGGCATCGGCATCATGAACATCATGCTTGTGAGCGTCACCGAGCGCACACGCGAGATCGGCGTGCGCCTGGCCATCGGCGCGCTCGAGCGGGAGGTGCTGCTGCAGTTCCTGATCGAATCGGTGGTGCTCGCATCCATTGGCGGGCTGATAGGGGTCGTGCTGGCGGCTGGTGCCTCGGCTTTGTTGGCGTCGTTCATGGACGTGCCGTTCCTCTTCGACCCCGTCATCAACGTCGTGTCGTTCGCCTTTTCAGCGGCGATCGGCGTGGTGTTCGGATACTTTCCGGCAAGGCGGGCGGCGCGGCTCGATCCGATCGAGGCGCTGCGGCATGAGTGACCCCTCGAGCTGAGTCTGTCGAAGCCTTGGTGCCGCGTTGAGTCTGTTCGCACGCCTGGACATCGCCAGCAAATCCGCGTGCGGGTGGGCCATGCCGCGCGACGATGCGTCCGGCTTCGCCGGCAAACCTGCGATGAGTGGTTTTGCGCTCGCATCTCGCAACTCAC
>JAQZBU010000067.1 GCA_029237735.1 Ramlibacter sp.
CGTCTCCCTCTTCCGCCCCGGCGGGAGAGGGTCGGGGTGAGGGTGGGAAAGGTCCGATCGAAATCCGCGTGCCCGACATCGGCGACTTCAAGGACGTCGCCGTCATCGAACTGCTGGTCAAGCCCGGCGATACGATCAAGCCGGAGCAGTCGCTGATCACCGTCGAATCGGACAAGGCATCGATGGAGATTCCGTCGTCGGGGGGCGGCATCTTGAAGGAGCTGAAGGTCAAGATCGGCGACAAGGTCAACATCGGGGATCTCCTTGCGGTGCTTGAAGGCTCGGCGGCGAGCCCCTCACCCCAACCCTCTCCCGCAAGCGGGAGAGGGAGCGCAAGCCCGGAATCCACTCCCTCTCCCGCCCCGGCGGGAGAGGGTCAGGGTGAGGGTGGGCGCGTCCCGCCCACCGCCGCGTTGCCGCCGCACGAACCGTCCGTCCCCACTGGCCAGCTCCCGCATGCATCGCCCTCGGTTCGCAAGTTCGCGCGCGAGCTCGGCGTCCCGCTGGAGGAACTGAAGGGGACAGGCCCCAAGGGTCGAATTACGCAGGAAGATGTGCAGGCCTTCACCAAGGCCGTGATGACGGGCGAGGCAAGCACCAAGGCATCCGCGTCCGCCAAGGGTGCGGGCGGCGGCGAGGCCCTCGGCCTCCTGCCGTGGCCCAAGGTGGACTTCGCGAAATTCGGCCCCGTGGAGCGCCAGGACCTTGGCCGCATCCGCAAGATCAGCGGCGCCAACCTGCACCGCAACTGGGTAATGATCCCGCACGTCACCAACCATGACGACGCAGACATCACCGAGCTCGAAGCGTTCCGCGTTCAGCTCAACAAGGAAAACGAGAAGTCCGGCATCAAGGTCACGATGCTCGCCTTCCTGATCAAGGCCAGCGTTGCAGCGTTGAAGAAATTCCCGCAGTTCAACGCGTCTCTCGATGGCGAGCAACTGGTGCTCAAGCAGTACTACCACGTGGGCTTCGCCGCCGACACGCCCAATGGGCTGGTCGTGCCGGTACTGAAAGACGCGGACAAGAAGGGCGTACTGCAGATCAGCCAGGAAATGGGCGAGCTCGCGAAGAAGGCACGGGACGGCAAGCTCGGTCCCGCGGACATGTCGGGCGCTGGTTTCACCATCTCCTCGCTCGGTGGAATCGGAGGGCGTTACTTCACGCCGATCATCAACGCCCCGGAAGTCGCTATCCTTGGCGTCTGCAAAAGCCAGACCGAGCCGGTCTGGGACGGCAAGCAGTTCCAGCCCCGGCTGATGCTGCCGCTGTCGCTGTCGTGGGACCACCGCGTGATCGATGGCGCGGCGGCTGCCCGTTTCAATACCTATCTAGGCCAGATACTGGCGGACTTCCGCCGAGTGCTTCTATGACAACTGTTGTGGTGGTTAAAAAGGCGGGGCAGATCGCCATCGCCGCGGATACCCTGGTGACCTTCGGCGACACCCGCCTGGCAAATCGGTTCGAGGACAACACCAAGATTTCAAGGTCGACACGGACTCGGGGCCCAGCTACCTGGGCATGGCGGGCACCGTGGCCCACTTCCCGGTGCTCCGAAAGGCCATCGGCTCGATGCCCAGGGAAATCCTGAAACTGGGAAGCCGCGACGAGGTGTTCGACACGTTTACCAAGCTGCACCCCTACCTCAAGGAAAACTTCTTCCTGCAAACCAAGGAAGAAGACAGCGACCCCTACGAGTCCAGCCAGTTCAGTGTCGTGATCGCCAACGCAACCGGCATCTACGGCCTGTACAGCTACCGCGAGGTGTTCGAGTTCAAGGAGTTCTGGGGCATCGGCTCGGGTCGTAGCTTCGCGCTCGGCGCCATGCATGCCCTGTTCGGCAAGGCCAAGACGGCCCGCGAAGTGGCCGAAGCGGGCATCGCTGCCGGCTGCGAGTTCGACCGCAACTCCGCGGCGCCGGCCGACATATTCACCATAAAAATGAAAGAAAAATAATGAGCCCCCACGCTCCACACTATGTGTTGTCGCTGCTCCCCGAGGGGGCCCGACGCTCCCTTGGGACGGCCCGGCGGGAGGTCGCATGAATTTGGTCGAAGTGAAAGTGCCCGACATCGGGGACTTCGATGAGGTTTCGGTCATCGAACTGCTCGTCAAGCCGGGCGACACGGTGAAACCCGAGCAATCCCTTGTGACGGTGGAGTCGGACAAGGCGTCGATGGAGATCCCGTCGTCCCACGCGGGCGTGGTCAAGGAGCTGAAGGTCAAGCTGGGGGACAAGGTCAAGGAGGGCTCGGTGTTGTTGACGCTGGAGAGCAGCGCGGCCGCCAACCCCTCACCCCCGCCCTCTCCCCAGAGGGGAGAGGGAGCGGGCGCCAAGGCTTCACCTCCCTCTCCCGCCCCGGCGGGAGAGGGCCGGGGTGAGGGTGGGCCCGCGCCCATCGCGTCCACCTACGCCGGCGGCGCCGACCTCGAATGCGACATGCTGGTTCTGGGTGCAGGGCCGGGTGGCTACTCCGCGGCCTTCCGCGCCGCCGACCTGGGAATGAAAGTCGTCCTCGTCGAGCGCTACGCGACGCTGGGCGGCGTGTGCCTGAACGTCGGCTGCATCCCGTCGAAGGCGCTTCTCCACGTCGCCGCTGTGATGGACGAGGTAAGCCACTTCGAGTCGCTGGGCGTGAGCTACGGCAAGCCCAAGCTCGAACTGGACAAGCTGCGTGCCCACAAAGGCAAGGTGGTGGGCAAGCTGACCGGCGGGCTTGCGGCCATGGCCAAGATGCGCAAGGTCACGGTGGTGCGCGGCATCGGTGAGTTCCTCGATCCGTACCACGTGCAAGTAGAAGAAACGAGCGGGACGGGCCAGGAGAAGACCGGCAAGAAGCAGACGATCAAGTTTCGCAACTGCATCATCGCCGCGGGCTCGCAATCCGTGCAGCTGCCTTTCATGCCGAAGGACCCGCGCATCGTCGACTCGACCGGAGCGCTTGAACTGGCGGCCGTGCCAAAGCGCATGCTGATTCTGGGCGGCGGAATTATCGGCCTGGAGATGGGCACCGTCTATTCGACGCTGGGCGCTCGCCTTGACGTAGTCGAAATGCTCGACGGCCTGATGCAGGGCGCGGATCGCGACCTGGTACGCGTATGGCAGAAGATGAATACGCCGCGCTTCGACAACATCATGCTCAAGACAAAGACCGTCGGTGCCGAGGTGACCAAGGACGGCATCCTGGTGAAGTTCGAAGGCGAGCAGACTCCCAAGGAACCGCAGGTGTACGACCTGGTGCTCCAGGCCGTCGGTCGCAGCCCCAACGGCAAGAAGATCGGCGCGGAGAAGGCGGGCGTCACGGTCAGTGACCGCGGCTTCATTCCGGTCGACATCCAGATGCGCACTAACGTGCCGCACATCTTCGCGATCGGAGACATCGTCGGGCAGCCCATGCTCGCGCACAAGGCTGTTCACGAGGCCCACGTCGCGGCGGAAGCAGCCGCGGGCGAGAACGTGGCGTTCAATGCCCGCGTGATCCCCAGCGTGGCCTACACCGACCCGGAAATTGCCTGGGTCGGGCTGACAGAGGACCAGGCCAAGGCGGAAGGCATCGCGATCAAGAAGGGCCACTTCCCCTGGAGCGCTTCGGGCCGCGCGATCGCGAACAATCGGGACGAAGGCTTTACCAAGCTGCTGTTCGACGCGCAGACCCATCGCATCCTGGGTGGCGGCATCGTCGGCACCCATGCGGGCGACATGATCGGGGAGGTCGCGTTGGCCATCACGTACCGCCGCCGCGCAAGTAATCGTTGTGATACTCGGCCCCGCACCCCAGACGTTCGTATAGCTGGCGTGCGGGGGCGTTTCCGGTATTGAATGGACAGTTAGGGAGCCAACGAATTGTCGGGAGTCCACCGATGCAGGATTCGAAGGCACGCGTGTCACGGTGGCTGCAAGCTGCCGGCATGCACAGCGGATTTCAATTGTCGCTAGACGCCGATTGGCATTGCAGCTTGCAGCTCGATGAAGGCGCGCACTGCATCGTCGAATTGAATAAGGGCGGGGATCAAGTCCTGCTCTACATGCCCCTGATCCGGCTTCCGGACCGGCTCCAGGATGCACAACGCGCCACTCAGCTGGCGCTGACCATGAATAGTTTCGGGGCGGAGTCTGGTGCTGGAACATTCGGCTATGACCCGCGAACGAACCATGTCCTGCTCACGCTCTCGATTCGCGTAGACCTGCTGGACGAGCTGCTGTTTTGCAGCGTTCTGGGTGAATTCATCGAGAGCGGCATGGATACCCGCGCGAGATTCATGAGCGAACTTGAGCGACAGGGTGCAGGCGGCGATGCTTTCGAGGCGCCTCAGGCGCATCCTCTGCTATGGAGCGCTCGAGCATGATCGGCCGTAGCACCGAGCACACCATCCCGCCTGTGCCTGGCGCGTCGCGCGGCGAAGCGTTGAGCAGGGAAGTTTCGGTACAGCTTCAGCGCGTGCATGGCAGCGCCGGCGGTCAGGGAAAAGCGTCTGGCGGTTTCGGCGATTTTTTGGCGAGTAAGACGCACGAAACCGGTCCGGCAGTGTCGATCCTCCCGGGGCCCGCCGGGCTGGGCGACCGAGCCGCCACGATGCTCTCGCACGTATCCGATGCCGGGCGTCGTGGATTGCTGAGGATTCGAGGCTGCAAGGACGAAGAAGGCGCCCGCGTGCCCGATGGATTCCGCGGGAATGCCTACTACATGCAAGAGGGCGAGAACTTGAACCCGCATTTCGTCATCCATACGGCAAATGTCCCGCAAACGAGTGCGGGCTTGCAGCATCCCCATTTCTTTCGCGATCTCGGAGACCCCAGACACGCCGTCGGTAGTCTGCAAAGAAATGCAGAGCAGGAATACCTGCTGCAGAACATGGCCAAAGGTCCCATGCTCGCGGCGTCGCAAATCGCGGCTCGTCATGACCTGGGCATGGCGGTGCGCGGCACTGGCCTATTGGCGCACATGGGGATTGAGGCAGGGCAGCCCACCAAGGCGCAGGAATTCAAGAACAAGACTTCCAAGGAGATCGACCTGTGGCTGTGTGATGAGCTGCAGTGGGGCGATATCGGCGCGGTGGTTCATTTCGACCCTCGCGTCGGATGGTCATCCGAGGGTGCCTCAAAGCACGCTGTGGGCGATAAGGCACCGATGTTTCCTGATGGGCCCACTGAGCAAGACTGGCAACAGAAGCTCGAATGGATTCTCAAGACTCGCGCACCCGCGCTCGCAAGCATGCGAAGCCACCTGAAGATGCCCAGCATTGAAGATCTGAAAGAAGCTTTCCTCGCGCGTGCCAATGAATATCGGGAGGAAGACGCCGCGTATCGCCATGGTGACTTTCAGAAGCACACGACGCTCACAGGACCCTATATTCACTTGACGGTGAGGCCGGACCAGAACATGGTCGGCGACCATGACCTGTTCGTATTCGTCGAACGGGACGGCAGCATCGCATCGGCCGACCGAGTCAGCGCGATCCAGAAAGAATTGCAGGAGTCGCATGAATTCCAGGCCCAGCATGGCGCGGTTCTGTACTGGAACCCGAATGAGGATTTCCACCAGGCGATCAAGGGCAAGATTGTCAATGCGCACGAGCCGCAAAAAGGGGCCCCGCTGGTCGTCCTTTGGCCGGACGGGAACGTTGTTGCGGCTTACTTCAACGATAAGGAAGGAAAGCTCGCGTCACCGTGGGACCTGGCCGAGGGCCAGCGATGGCTCGAGCACACGTGGAGCGGCCGGAAGTTGCTCGAGGCCGCCAAGGAGGCGGAAATGCCGTCCGGTCAGCTGCCACCCGCACGCGAGACAACTTGACCCAGGTCGTGTTGACGGTTGTCAACGGCCGGTGATCTTCACCCCCGGAGGCAGGTTCCCCTGGGCATGATTCATGGGCTCGTCGCGCAGCGCCGGGCCCATGATCTTCAAGGAGAACGGGAATGCTTCATCGAGCTCGGCCGGGATGGCTGGCAACACTGCTTCGCGTCCTGGCGGCGCTGGCGATATCAATGGCTTGCGGGCCCGCGTTCGCGCAGGCCAAGCCTGCCGCCAAAGCTGCCGTTTTCAACGCGAAGGACTGCTACGAGTGCCATGAGGCGGTGCAGGACTTTCACCAAGGCAGCGCGCACAAAACCGTGGGCTGCGACTCCTGCCACACCGGCCTGGATGCGCATCGCCGCGCGGGCAAGGGGCGGCCCGTCACCACGACGGACCCGGCCGCCTGTGGCTCCTGCCACGAGAATCAGTTCCGCACGATGTACGCCATGAACACCGACAAGACGGCGCACAAGGAGAAGGCCGTTGCGTCCGGCGGCGCCATCGACAAGCTGCTGATGCCGCACGGCTTCACGCGCGAGCATAACGAGCCGCGTTCGCACGCGTTCGCGTTGTACGACCAGGTCGTGGTGGACCGGGCGTTCGGCGGCCGGTTCGTCAACAAGGAAGGCAAGGCCGGCCTTACTCGCATGGGTGGCAACTTCAAGATCTGGGACGTCCTCAAGGACGAATACCCGGGCGAGCCCCACAAGTCCTTCAAGCCGGGGACCGCGGCAGCGGCCAATCCCGTGTGCATGTCATGCAAGTCCGCGGACCACATCCTGGATTGGGCGTACATGGGCGACCCCAAGCCCGAGGCGAAATGGAGCCGCCTGTCCAAGGTGAACGAGTTCGTCAAGGACACGAACCATTCGCTCAACTGCGTCTTCTGCCATGATCCGCACTCGGCCCAGCCCCGCATCATCCGGGACGGCCTGATCCAGGCACTGACCCGTCCCGAGAAGGACACGCTCTGGCACAAGGATCCCAAGGGCGCGAAGATCGACGTCAAGGAACTCGGCGAGCGCGGCTTCACCCGAAAAATCGCGATGCTCAGCCGCTACGACAGCAAGCTTCAGTGCGCACAGTGCCATGTCGAGTACAACTGCAACCCGGGGACTGATACGGCGACCGGCCAGCCGATCACCATGGCCGACCAGCGCACCAACCACTTCCCGTTGAAGGCCGTGGACGACATCGGCCAGCATTACAAGGATCTGAAGTTCGGCGACTTCAAGCACGGGGTGACGGGCGCGACGCTCTGGAAAGGCCAACACCCCGATGCCGAGGTGTTCTACAACAGCACGCACCAGAAAGCGGGAGCCGAGTGCGCCTCCTGCCACATGCCGAAAGTCAAGGACGCCAAGACGGGGAAGACGTTCACCTCGCACTGGCAGACATCACCTCGCCATTACGTCAAGGAAACGTGCCTGGGCTGCCACAAGACATGGACTGAGAAGCAGGCCATCTACAGCATCGACTCCCTGAAGAACAAGTGGGTGGGCAAGATGCGCAAGGCAGAGTTCTGGCTCACGCGGCTGGTGGACAAGTTCGAAGCCGCGCAGAACATGGGTGTGGACGCGGCGACGCTGAACGAGGCTCGGACGAAGCACTCGGAGGCGCACGTTCACTGGGAATGGTGGTCGGCGGCCAACGGGTCGCACTTCCACAATCCGCAGCAGTTTGAAGACTCCGTGAACAGGGGAATGAGCATTTCGCAAGCCGGCGTCAAGCTGCTGGACGATGCCATGGCCAAGCGGCGCGCGGAAGCCGGGCCCAAGCTGGGTGCCGCGCCCGTTCCAACGCCGACGGTCGCGACAACGGCTCCCGCCGGCAAATGAGTCGACTCTCCATGCAGCACGACACGAGCCGTCGTCCCCCGCGTCGACTGCTGCTGGGCGTTTGCGCGGTGGCCGTGCCGCTGCTGGCCTTCGGTCTGTATGCATGGCGGGCCGACGCCGCTGCGGCCGCGCAGGATCCGCAGGCCGCGATCGGGCAGATGCTGACCAGCAACGAGAACCCCGGCGCCGGCGCCGAGCACGTCTATTCACAACTCGAGCGCCAGCTGCAGCGGTATCCGAAGGACACGCGCGCTCGCGTCCTCAAGGCCAGGCTCGACATGCAGGCAGGCCGTTTCGAGGAGGCTGCCGCCGGCTATGCGCGCGCCCTCGAAGGTGCGTCCAAGGCCACCAGGGACCCGGACGTCTGGGTTGAATATGCCGAAGCCGCGGGAATCGTCCAAGGGCGCACCTTGATCGGCGAGCCCCAGCGACTGGTCGACAAAGCGCTGGCGCTGGACGCGAATCACCCCGGGGCACTGGACCTGGCCGGAAGTGCGGCCTGGGAGTTGCGGGATTTCAGCGCCGCGGCGCGCCACTGGAAACGACTTTTGTCGCTATTGCCACCAGGGTCGGCTCGCCATGCCGAGCTGGGTCTTGCGATAGAGCGGGCGGAGCAACGGGCAAGGGTGTCGCTGCCTGCGGCACGGTGAGCCCCTCGGGCACGCCCACTTAGGGCGGGGTGGGGCCCGCTTCGTCCCGGATGGAGCTGATGACCCGGCGCGCCCCATTGAATCGTTGCTGCCAATAGCTGCCACCCATGTCCTCCACCCGCACCTGGGCGCCGGGTTTCGGGGAATGGATGAACTTGCCATCACCGACATAGATGCCGACGTGGCTGAACGCCCGCTTCATCGTATTGAAGAACACGAGGTCGCCTGGCTGCAGGTCTTTCTTGTCGATGGTCTGGGTCGCGGCGGCCTGCTCGTTCGCGCGGCGGGGCAACACCAATCCGACGGTCTGCTCGTACATCGCCTTCACGAAGCCGCTGCAGTCGAACCCTGTTTCGGCGGTGTTCCCGCCCCGTCGATACGGCACGCCAAGGAAGCCCATCGCGGTCACGACCAGATCGGAGGCGCGGGAAGCGACGATGGTGCGTACCTGTTCGAGCTGGGTCAACAACCCCTTTTCCGCCATGAGGCGGCTGATGTCGTCTTCCGCCACGGGCGGTGGAGCCGCCTGGGCACAGACGCAAGTAGTAGCAAGGATAAGGCTGAGCCAGCGCGACATGGCGTGCAGGATAATTGGCACCGGGTGAGAAGTCAAGTTAGATATACAACGTAACTTGTTGATTTGATAGAGATTGAGGCTGGGTGGATTACATTGACGACCCCAGGGTGCCGCAATAAGGTAAAAACGACTGACTTGAATAATTCATGGGGGTCGCTGTGGCCAGGTATAGCCAAATAGTCGAAAACGGGCTGCGCGCTGCGATCGCAGTTGCCTGCAGTCTGATCTGGTCGGCGCCCGCGGCCGCCCAAGCCATGCGGGCCGAGACCGTGGCCGGGGGCCTGCATCACCCTTGGGCTGTCGCCTTCCTTCCCCAAGGCCGTTTCCTCGTGACAGAGCGGCCAGGACGCATGCGAGTGGTGGAGGCGGATGGCAAGCTCGGGCCGCCATTGGCTGGTATACCGCCGGTGGCAGCCGCCGGACAGGGCGGACTGCTCGATGTCGTCGTTGACTCCGGCTTCAGTGCCAACCGTACGCTCTACTTCTGCTTTTCGGAACCCGGCCTCATCGGCAATAGCACTGCGTTGGCACGCGCCAAGCTGGCTGCCGATGGGTCGCGGCTCGAAGATGTCAAGGTGATCTTCAGCCAGCAGCCCAAGGTTTCCAGCAACCTGCACTTCGGTTGCCGCATCGTCGAAGCCCGCGACGGCAATCTCTTTCTGACGCTCGGCGATCGGTTCCATCGGAAGGACGATGCACAGAAGCTGGACAATCATCTCGGCAAGGTGGTGCGCATCACGAAAGAAGGCGGGCCCGCTCCCGGCAACCCTTTTGTCGGCCGCGCGGGAGCGCTGCCGGAGATCTGGAGCACGGGGCATCGCAACTCGCAGGGCGCGACACTCGCGCCTGACGGGTCCATCTGGATGCACGAGCACGGACCGCAAGGAGGTGACGAAGTCAACGTGCTGCAACCCGGACGCAACTACGGCTGGCCCGTAATCACTTTCGGCGAAAACTACGGTGGCGGTCCGATCGGAGAAGGCATTACCGCCAAGGCCGGGATGGAGCAGCCGCTGCACTATTGGGTGCCCTCCATCGCGCCCTCGGGAATGGTCTTCCTTGGCAGCGATCGCTATGGGCCGGCCATGAAGGGCAATCTCTTCATTGGTTCGCTGAAATTCGGCTATCTGTCGGCGGTCGAGCTCGCGGGTGGAAAGGTCGTGCGCGAGCGAAAACTGATCGAAGGCGCGGGCCGCGTTCGTGATGTGAGGCAAGGCCCCGACGGTTTGCTCTACGTCTTGACCGATGAGTCGCCAGGAAAATTATTGCGGCTGCAGCCGCGCTAGGCGCCGGCATCAAGGCTTGACCAACCCCTTGCGCACGGCGTAGAGCGTCAGGCTCGCGATGTCGTTCAGGCGCAGGCGCTCCATGATGCGCGCTCGGTGCACGTCCACGGTCTTTGGCGACAGCCCCAGCTCGTATGCGATCTCTTTTGAGGCCCGCCCCTGCGCGATGAGCTTGAGGATCTCGACTTGCCGATGCGTGAGTTCGTCGTCCGCGGTCGGCTCGGACGGCTGTAGCAGGCGCTGCGCTATGGCGGGGCTGAAGTAGCTGCCGGTCGCCATGACGCTGCGCATGGCCTGTTCCAGTTCGAAAGGCGGCGAGTCCTTCATCAGGTAGCCGCACGCGCCGTTGGCTACGGCGCGCTTGACGAAATCGACGGTGTCGTACATGGACAGCACCAACAGCCTGACCTCGGGGTGCTTGCTGTGGATTTGGGCAATTGCGGTGATGCCGTCCATGCCCGGCATCGAGATATCGGTCATGACGACGTCGGGCAAGAGATCATCGACCAGGGTGATCAATTCCGCGCCGTCCCGCGCCTCGGCGACCACATGAACACCGTCGATCATCGTCAGCAGCGCCTTGATGCCGGAACGAACCAGGTCATGGTCATCGGCAAGGATGACGCGGATGGGCCGGGTAAACGCGCCAGGGTTCATGTTCGTCCCTTCTTCCTTTTTGTACATCACAGCACCGCACGCAGGGCCACGCCGTGGCCCGGCCGGGTGCGGATATGCAGGCGTCCACCTGCCAGTTCAGTGCGCTCGATCATGCCGTAAAGACCGACGTTACGCTCGCTGGGCTGCCCACCCAGCACCTGCGCCTTGTCGAACCCGACGCCGTCGTCGACGATCAGCACGCCGATGCGCCCCTGCGGCAGGAAGCGCAGGCGCACGGTGATGAGCGATGCGTGGGCATGGCGCACCACGTTGTTGAGCGCTTCCTGCACCAGGCGCAATGCGACCGAAGCGGTTTCACCCAGCTTCGCGGGCTCCATTCCCCGCGACGTCACCGCGAACGCCAGTCCGGCCGGCTCTGCGATGCGCTGGACGGCCGACTGCACCGCGGCCACGAGGCCCAGCAAGTCGAGCTGGGCTGGGCGCAGCGAGAACGACAATGTCTTGACCTGCTTCACGGCTGCCTGGGCCATCTCCATGGCGGTGTTGGTGTGGGTCTGTACCGCCGCGGGGTCGCAGGCCTGCTTGGCCGCGTGCAGGTGGATCACCATGCCAGTGAGCGTCTGCCCCAGCTGGTCATGCAACTCACGCGAGATCAGGGTGCGCTCGCGTTCCTGCGCGACGACCAGGCGCGCGGAAAGTTTTTTAAGGCGGCGGTACGCGGCTTCGAGCTCACGACCCAGCCGCTCCTGCCCCAACAGCCGCTGGCGCTCAGTCATCACGCGTTCGATGATCTGCGGCAGTGTGCCGAGCTTGTCCTTGGTCAGGTAGTCCTTGGCCCCGCAGCGCAGCACGTGCACCGCGGCTTCCTCGCCGATGGCTCGCGTCACCACCACCAGCGGCGTGCCGCAGCGCCGCGCCACAAGAATCTGCAGCGCGGCGTACGGCGAAAAACGGGGCATGTTGAAGTCGCACAGGATTGCGTCGAAATCCTGTGGCAGCGCATCGGTGAAACCAGCCGCGTCATCGACCCGGTGCAATTCGTAGCGACGGTGCGGGTCGGCGCGCTCCAGTGCGATTGCCATGAGTTCCACGTCGTCGGGGTTGTCTTCCACGCACAGCAACCTGATTGTGGCGGGTTCGGCGGGATGGGTCACGGCATTCTGAGGGTTCGGCGGAGTTTAACTGCTGTGGCGCAACACCGAACATGCGGGTCCTTGGTGTTATGTGGTCTTCCCGGCTTGACAGCGTGGCTCATCCAGCCAAACTGTGCAGTGCGGCGTCATTGGCTGCCCCCGCGCACGGACCCAGATCGCGAGCGGGGATCAAAAGGGAGCTGACAAGCCCCCATAAAAGACAGGGATGCGTCTTGATGCGAACGTTTGGCCTGCGCGCGGCGCTGGCCTTCCTGGTGCTCATCGCCATCGCGCCGGTTTTCGCCGTCGTGGTGCAGGCGTCGCTCGCCGAACAGCGCGGCCGGGTGGAACGCGCCGAAGCGGGCTTGCGCGCCGTCGTCGAGCTTGGGGCGGCGCAGCAAGAGCGCTTCATCGATGGGGCGCGCCAGTTGCTCGCCGCTATTGCGTATTCCCCTCCCGTGTACGGTGACGACGTCCAGGCTTGCGCCGCCTACATGCGGCGTCTGCAGCATCAGTACACCGACGCCTATGGCACTTTCGGCCTGCTGGACGCGCAAGGTGGCTTGACCTGCAGGGCGGCCGAGCCCCCCACCCCCGTCAACTCGAGAGACCGGATGTTCTTCCGCACGGCCGTCCAGACCGGCCGCTTTAGCGTGGGGGACTTCACCGTGAGTCGCGCCAGCGGCAGGCCGGTTTTGACGTTCGGCCTCCCCGTGTACCGCGACGAGGCCCGCCAAAGCCTTCGCGGTGTTGCCTACGTCGCCCTCGATGTCCGCCAGGCGGACGAGCAACTGCGCAAGCTGTCACTGCAGCCGGAGATGACCCTCTTCGTAGCCGACGGCAATGCCGTCGTGATTGCCGCCACCGGCGCGAGGGCCGTGCCCGTCGGATCCGTGCTGCCGGAGACGTTCCTGCAGCGGGCAGTGGCGGCTGGCCAGCCGCGTCTGGAGCGCGAGGTGGGCGCCGACGGCAAGGAGGCGATCTACGCCGTCCAGGCGGTGGGGAGCCCCGAAGAGGGCAGGCTGTACGTCGCGGCGCTGATGTCCAGCGCCGACGTGCTGGCCCCGGCGACACAGCGCCTGTACCAACAGCTTGGGGCGCTGTCGTTGATTACGCTGCTTGGCGCGGCCGCGGCGTGGCTGTTCGGGGACCGGGTCGTCGTGCGCCCGGTGGCACGTATGCTGCGGCGGGTCGACGCGCTTGGCCGGGAGGAATTGCGGCTGGATTCCGCGACGCCGGCGCGGGGCTTGCTGGAGCTGCGGGAACTCGACGAGCAATTCCAGGAGATGGCTCGCACGATCGCCGAACGCTCGGTGCAGCGAGACGGCGCGATGGCAGAGATGGCCGCGCAGAAGAACCTGCTGGAATCCGTTTTTGAGAGCATGGCCGAGGGTGTGCTGGTCGTGGGACGCGGCGGCCGCTTCGTACACATGAACGCCGTCGCCCGCTGCATCATGCCGGGCCTGGCAGAGCTCAACCGCAGCAGCGATGCCGTGCGTGTGCCCGGGCAGGAGTGGGGCATCTTCCAGCTCGATGGGATCACGCCGCTGGCACCGCATGAGCGGCCCGTGTTCCAGGCGTTGGCCGGGGTAAACCTGGACAACTTTCGCTACATGATCCGAGGTCCGCTTTCCGGCGGGCCCGAGAAGATCATTCAGGGCAATTCCCGCGCGCTCACTTCGCCCCAGGGCGAGCAGGACGGCGCCGTGCTGGTGTTTTCGGACATCACGACAGCCTATCGCGCCGAGCAGGCGCTCAAGGACAGCGAGCGGCGCTATCGGACGCTTTTCGAGGCGAACCCGCATCCGATGTGGGTCTACGATGTAGAGAGCCTCAGGTTCCTCACCGTCAACGACGCGGCGGTGGCGCACTATGGGTACAGCCGCGCGGAGTTCCTGGCGATGACGATCATGGACATCCGGCCGGTCGAAGACATCGGGCACGTGACGCAGGCGATCCAGCAGGACCAGGCCGTGCATACGCCCGCGCCATGGCGCCATCGCCTGAGGGATGGCCGGCTGATCTACGTAAAGATCTCGTCCCACACGCTGGACTACGGCGGCCGACCGGCGCGCATGGTGCTCGCCCACGACATTACCGAAAGCCGGCTCACGCAGCAGGCCCTGGAGCAGGTCAACGAAATGCTGGAGCGCCGCGTCGCCGAGCGCACGCGCGAGCTGGCCTTGTCGAACCGCGAACTCGAGTCTTTCGCCTATTCCGTCTCCCACGACCTGCGCGCGCCTCTGCAAGTCATCGACGGATTCGGCCGTGCTCTGCTGGCCCGGCATGGGCAGGCACTCGACCAACAAGCTCGGCACTACCTCGAGCGGATCCGCGAAAACACACGGCAGATGGGCGAGCTGATCGACGACCTGCTGTCCCTCGCACGCGTGACACGCACTGAGCTGCAGACGGAGCCCATGAACCTGGCGCCCAAGGCCGCGCAAACCTTCGAGCGGCTGCGCCAGCGCTTTCCAGAGCGGGATGTCGCCGTCGAGATCGACGAGGACATTTCTTGTTCAGGCGACGCGCGCCTGCTCGCGATCGTGCTTGATAACCTGATCGAGAACGCCTGGAAATTCACGGGCCGCACGCCCGGCGCGCGCATTCGCGTCGGCTGCAAGGCGGGCGAGGACGGCGACACGGTCATCTATGTCGCCGACAACGGCGCGGGCTTCGACATGGCTTATTCCGACAAGCTCTTCAACGCATTCCAGCGGCTGCATGCTTCCAGCGAATTCGAGGGGACGGGCATCGGGCTCGCCACCGTCCACCGCATCGTCACCCGCCACGGCGGGCGCGTGTGGGCGGAGTCCCGGCCCGGCGAGGGCGCCGTATTCCAGTTCACCCTGAAGTCAGGAAACAACAATGAAGAACACCAGCCGGATCCTCCTGGTCGAAGACAATCCGGATCACCGGGAGCTCACCCTGATGACGCTGGCAGAAAACAATGTGCGCAATGAAATCGTCGTGGCCAACGACGGGCTCGAGGCGCTCGACTACCTCTTCGCCAAGGGCCGGCACGCACACCGCGATCGGCGCGAGGTGCCTGCGCTGATCCTTCTGGACTTGAAGCTGCCCAAGCTGGGCGGAATCGACGTGCTGCGCCAGGTGCGCGAAAACGAATACACCCGCTTAGTACCCGTCGTGATCCTCACCTCATCGAGCGAAGAGGAGGACATCGTCGCGAGCCTGGAAAACGGCGCCAACAGCTACGTCCGCAAGCCCGTGGAGTTCGGCCGCTTCGTGGAGCAGGTGCAGCGCCTGCAGGTGTACTGGCTGCTGGTGCACGAGCCGCCGCAAGGCCGCGACTAGGCGATTTTCTTAAGGCGCGTCGCAATTTGCTTAGGGCAAGTATGTAGCAATGTGTTTAGATTGACTCTAGACGTAAGCGAACTCTATTCGTAAGGAGTAAATCCCGTGTCCGCGCCATCCCCCGCCCCGTTGCCAGCCCCGTCCGATATCGGCCGGGCCCCCACGCACGCGCAGCGTGCCGCCGCTGCCAACCCGTGGATCTCGCATAGCGTGCGCCATCTCGAGCGCTGGGTGGCATGGTCGATTGCCGTGTACACCGCCTGGCTGGCCATCTTCTCATTCCCTGGGGTGCCGTCTGTCTGGCTGCTCGTGCTCTACGCCGGGCTCGTCGGCAAGTGGGCGCAGGCCCGTCCGGCGCGCCACCAGTCGGAGATGGCTTGGCGCGGCCTGGCACTGATCGCCGGCGCGTACGTGTTGCACACCCAGACGGCAGCCGAGGTCGGGGGCCCGGGCGGCCCGTTCTTCTTCTGGCTCAGCATCACATGCCTCTATTACGCCTTCATGCTCAAGCCGGCGTGGGGTGCGGGCGTGGTCGCCTTCGCGGTGATCGAATTTGCAGTGGGGTCGCTGCAGGCGCCGGAAGCCGCGCCGGCGGCCGAGCTGATGGCCCAGGGCGGTTTCCTCGCGATCTTTCCGCTGCTGCTCGCCATGAAATTCGGTGCCGTCATGCGCCAGCCGGACGAAACCCTGGAATACGGGCGCATCGACTGCAGCACGGCACTTTACAACCTGGCCGGCTTCGTCGCGCACGGTAACGAGATGCTCGCTGATTGCAGCCGGGACGCCCGGCCGCTCAGCGTGGCCGTGTTCGACTGCGCCGACCTGCTGGAAGTACGCGCCATCTATGGCAACCGCATGGCGCGCAGGCTGGCGGACCGCATCGTGTGCAAGCTGTCGGCCTTGTCCGTCGACTGCGGTCTGGCCGCCCGCACGGGCCCGGCCGAGTTCAGCGTCGTGTTGCCCGGCATGGGCCGCGAAAAGGCGCTCGCTGCCATCAGCCGCGTGCTTGGCAACCCGCTGAGCATCGAGATGGAGGCCGGAGACAGCGAGATCGTGCTGGTGCCGGGCTTCCTGGTCGAAACGGCGGGCATCAATACCTGGTCGGTCGAAGAACTGCACGGCGAACTACGCTGCGAACTCGCTCGGCAGCAGGAGTGCGAGCAGCGGCGCCAGCATCACATGCAGCGCGAACGCCATCATCACTCGCGGCCGATGGGCGTCGTGGCGCGCGCAAAAGCGACTTAGTCTGCGGTTCCCGCACCGCCCTTCGCGCCCGGTAGGGGCAAATCCACCATGACCGGCTGGCCGGGGACGGTGCACCCCATGTCGCAGCACTTGCCGGGCTGGCGGTTGCGCGTGATCGCACGCTGCGGATCGTGCAGGACGTTGCGCTCCAGGAGGCGTTCCACCAGTTCCACCTTGGAGCCGACGGGATAGTTGCGCCAGATTTCCTGCTTCATGGCCGCCGGCGAGCCGCCTCCGTGCAGGCTGATCACGCTATACCACCCGCCCTGGTAGCCAGCCGTCAGGTCCTCCAGGAACCGCGCCGTCTCGATGCGCTTCTCGTAGGGAACCGCCGGATTGGCGCGCAGCACGTCGGCGAGCCGCGCGCCGGTGTCGGGGTTGTGGTCCTCATCGGGCCCGGGCAGCGTGACGATCAGGCCCCCGCTCACGTAATGGGCGATGCGATGCATGTCATAGATCTGCGTCGACAGCAGCAGCTTGCCCACGTTGGAGAACACCGGGTCGGGCATGAAGGTGCCGCTGTGCTCGTCCGCCTTGCCGTACACACTGGCCGCGACGCCGCAGGCGTAGAAGCCCTCCGTGATCTTGATCAGTTCCACCATCTGCTCGCGCAGATGGGTTTCCTGGCCCGGGTCGAATCCGTTCGCCTCGCACATCAGCGCGCCGGCGCCGATGAGCAGGTCGCCAAACCCGGCACGCGCCCCGATGCAGGTCTGCCGGTGGTGCGTCGCGTAGCTGTACGTGAGGTGACCGCTGTGCTCCCACTCGCCTTCGTAGAACACGCTGTCCCAGGGCACGAGCACGCGGTCGAACATGCACACGCCGGTGCTCTGGCCGTACTTGCGCGAAAAGAGCGCAGCGCCGTGCTCCACCGTCTCGCCGGGCCGGCCCGCCGGTCGCGCGACGATTGTCAGGCCCGGCGCGTCGATGGGTACCGCGCAACAGACCGCGAAGTCCGCATCTTCCTGCCCCATGTTGCGGCACGGCATGACGAGCAACTCGTGCATGTAAGGCGCACCCGTGACGATGGCCTTGGTGCCGGAGATGACGATGCCCTTGGCATTGCGCTCGACCACGTGCACATAGCTGTCCACGTTGGCTTGCTCGTGGGGGCGCAGGCTGCGGTCACCCTTGGCGTCCGTCATGGCGACGCCCAGCGTCAGGTCCTGGTCCTGCACGCGGTGCAGGTAGGCCAGGAAGCGCGCCATGTGTTCGGTCGTTCCTTTCGCATCATCGATGCGCGCGCTGACCTGGCCAATGGCATTCAGCGCGTCGTGCGTCAGGTAGCGCTGCGCACAGCCGGTCTCCTGGCAGACCAGGCGGACGGCTTCCAGCTTGTTGAGCAGGTC
This sequence comes from Ramlibacter sp., assembly GCA_029237735.1. Lineage (GTDB taxonomy): Bacteria > Pseudomonadota > Gammaproteobacteria > Burkholderiales > Burkholderiaceae_C > Ramlibacter. The sequence goes on from JAQZBU010000067.1 coordinate 17,804, forward strand.
GCCGCTGCTCATGTCGATGTGGGTCAGCCTGTTGACCCGCTTGCCACTGGTGTGCTGGATCGCCGTCATCAACGGTGCGTAGCGGGGCTCCAGTGCATAGTCGTAGGTAAGCGCGATGGCATTCAGGCCGGGCGTGAGGGCGGGTTCGTCGGCCACACTGGCCACCCTGTGTCCGTCGACGAACACGTTCGGCTTATAGCGGCGCAGCGATTCGCGGTAATCCTGGCCTGACATGAGGAGCGAGGCGGCAAGGGGTGCATTCATGGGGCTGAACTTCCAGCAGGTAGTTGTCCTGTGCCGCACATTTCAGCACGCTGGAATAATGCGTGGCAACCATGAAAGCCCGTGATGCTGCTCGAAGCCGATGACTCCCAACTGGTGCTGGTGGACTACCAGGCCAAGCTGATGCCCGCCATCCACGATGCCGATGCCGTGCTCGGCAATGCGTTGCGGCTCGCCCGCATGGCGCAACTGCTGGAGGTGCCCACCTGGGCTACAGAGCAGAACCCCACACGGCTGGGCGAAAACCCCGCCGAGTTGCGCGCGCTGTGCCGCAAGACCCTCTCGAAGATGCACTTCAGCGGCGCCGTGGATGGCCTGGTCGAGTTGCTCCGCCCGCCAGTGCGTGCGCAGCAGGGCGGCAATGCGCGCAGCCTTCCCAAGCACCTTCAAAAACCCGCGCCCTCGGCCACTGAACAACGCAATACGATCGTGGTGGCCGGTTGCGAGGCGCATGTGTGCCTGCTGCAGACCGCGCTGGACCTTCTGGAGGATGAGTTCGAGGTGTGGGTCGTCACCGACGCCTGCAGTTCGCGTACCGAGCGCAATCGGGATGCCGCGTTCGATCGTCTGGCAGGCGCCGGGGCGGAACTGGTCACCACCGAAATGGTGGCGTTCGAGTGGCTGCGCAGCGCTGAACACCCGCTTTTCAAGGACGTCTTGAGCCTGATCAAATAGTTCCAGCCATCGGCCGTGGGCTCGTCAGCCTGCGGCAAGGCCCGTTGCCACAATGGGCCGGCCAGCCATGCCAAGGAGACAATCATGAGCACGTACGCCGAGTTCTATCGCCGCTCCATCGACGACCGCGACGCCTTCTGGGCCGAGCAGGCTCGGCTGATCGACTGGAAACAGGCGCCCCGGACCATCTGCGACAACAGCAAGCCGCCGTTTACGCGCTGGTTCGCGGGCGGCACGACCAACCTGTGCCACAACGCCGTCGACCGCCATTTGCAAACCCGGCCCGACCAGCCGGCGCTTATCTACGTCTCCACGGAAACCGGCGCCGAGCGCACCTATTCGTTCCGCGAGCTGCACGGCGAGGTTCAGCGCGCAGCGGCCGCCCTCCAGGGCCTGGGCGTGAAGAAGGGCGATCGAGTGCTGATCTACATGCCCATGATTGCCGAGGCGGCCTTTGCGATGCTGGCATGCGCGCGCATCGGGGCCATCCATTCAGTTGTTTTCGGCGGTTTCGCGTCCGTCTCGCTCGCCTCGCGGATCGAGGACGCAACCCCCAAGGTCATCGTGAGCGCCGACGCCGGCTCGCGCGGCGGCAAGGTCGTGCCGTACAAGCCGCTGCTCGATGAAGCCATCCGGCTGTCGAGCCACAAGCCGCAATCCGTTCTGATGGTGGATCGGGGCCTGGCCCCCATGGAGAGCGTTACCGGGCGCGACCACGATTGGGCCGCGCTGACGGGCAAGCACAAGGACGCGCAGGTGGATTGCGAGTGGCTGGATTCCACCGACATCAGCTACACCATCTACACCAGCGGCACGACAGGCAGGCCCAAAGGCGTTCAGCGCGACGTGGGCGGCTATGCGGTGGCCCTGGCCGCGAGCATGAAGCACATCTTCCTGGGCGAGCCGGGCGAAACTTATTTCTCCACCAGCGACATCGGCTGGGTGGTCGGACACAGCTACATCATCTACGGGCCGCTGATCGCAGGCATGGCAACGATCATGTACGAGGGCCTGCCGATCCGGCCGGACGCGGGCATCTGGTGGAGCCTCGTGGAGAAGTACAAGGTGACTTCCATGTTCAGCGCCCCCACCGCGGTGCGCGTGCTCAAGAAGCACGATCCAGCCTTTCTGAAGAAATACGACCTCTCCAGCCTGAAGGCGCTGTCCCTGGCCGGCGAGCCGCTGGACGAGCCGACCGCCCAATGGATTTCTGACGGCCTGGGCCGGCCGATCATCGACAACTACTGGCAGACCGAGAGCGGCTGGCCGATTCTGGCACTGGCGAATGGCGTGGAAAAGCAGCGCAGCAAGTTCGGCAGTCCCGGCTTGCCGATGTACGGCTACGACATCAGGTTGGTGCACGAAAGCACCGGAGCCGAACTGACTGCGCCCGGTGAGAAGGGCGTGGTAGTGATCGAAGGCCCGACACCTCCAGGCTTCATGCAGACCGTGTGGGGCGACGACCAGCGCTATGTCGACACCTACTGGCATACGGTGCCGGGCCGGACGGTGTACAGCACGTTCGACTGGGGCATCAGGGACAAGGACGGGTATTTCTTCATCCTGGGGCGCACTGACGACGTGATCAACGTGGCCGGTCACCGGCTCGGCACGCGGGAGATCGAGGAAAGCATTTCCAGCCATCCGAACGTCGCCGAGGTCGCGGTCGTTGGCGTCGCCGACAGCCTCAAGGGCCAGGTGGCGATGGCCTTCGTGGTGCCTCGTGATGCCGCCGGGCTGACCGATACCGCCTCGAGGCTCAAGCTGGAAGGCGACATCATGAAGGTGGTGGACGAGCAGCTTGGCGCCGTGGCCCGGCCGTCCCGCGTGCACTTCGTCAACCTGCTGCCCAAGACCCGCAGCGGCAAGCTGCTGCGCCGCGCGATCCAGGCCGTGGCCGAGGGTCGTGACGCCGGGGACCTGACGACGATCGAGGATCCCTCGGCCCTCCAGCAGATCCGTGACCTGATGGCGCCCTGACGGAACTCCCCCATACCGCTCACGCAAACGCGCGTTCTCGAATTTTGACGGGCAGCTGACAGGAAAGGGTGGCACAATTCGCCACGCAACCAAGGCCCCTTCCAGCCACAGTCGCATCCGCCATCCGGTCCAGCCGTGTCGCGGAAGGTTTCCTGTAACCAGCTAAATGTCCCCTGCAGGGGGGCGGAAAGTAGCGAACGCATGAGTGACGCAAGCACCGTCTACACGGCCTACCAGGGCAATTCGTATCTCTTCGGCGGCAACGCGCCGTATGTCGAGGAGATGTACGAAAACTACCTTGCCAACCCCACCAGCGTCCCCGAGATCTGGCGCGAATATTTCGACGCGCTCCAGCACGTGCCGGCAGCGGACGGCAGCAACGCCAAGGATGTCCCGCACATGCCGGTCATCAATGCGTTCGCCGAGCGGGCCAAGCAGGGCGGCACGAAAGTCGTCGGCGGCACGCAAGACGCCGAGATGGGCCGCAAGCGCACCGCGGTGCAGCAGCTCATTGCCGCCTACCGCAACGTCGGCTGCCGCTGGGCCGACCTCGACCCCTTGAAGCGCGCCGAGCGCGAAAACATTCCGGAACTCGAAGCTTCGTTCTATGGCTTCTCCGATGCCGACCAGGAAGCGGTGTTCAACATCAGCAACACCTTCTTCGGCAAGGAGACGATGTCGCTGCGCGAGCTGATTAACGCGCTGCGCGAAACCTACTGCGGCTCCATCGGCGCCGAGTACATGTACATCAGCGACCAGCACAAGAAGCGCTGGTGGCAGCAAAAGCTCGAATCGATCCGCAGCAAGCCCAATTTCGACGCGGCGAAGAAGAAGCACATCCTCGACCGCGTCACGGCCGCCGAGGGGCTGGAGCGGTTCCTGCACACAAAGTACGTCGGCCAGAAGCGCTTTTCGCTCGAAGGCGGCGAGAGCTTCATCGCTTCCATGGACGAACTGATCCAGGGCGCGGGCGCCAAGGGCGTGCAGGAGATCGTGATCGGCATGGCCCACCGCGGCCGCCTGAACGTGCTGGTGAACTCTCTGGGCAAGATGCCGGCCGACCTGTTCGCCGAGTTCGACCACACCGCCAAGGAAGAGCTGCCGGCCGGCGACGTCAAGTACCACCAGGGCTTCAGCTCTGACGTCACGTCCCCCGGCGGCCCCGTCCACCTGAGCCTGGCATTCAATCCCTCCCACCTGGAAATCGTCAACCCGGTGGTCGAGGGCTCGGTACGCGCCCGCATGGACCGCCGCGCCGACCCGCAGGGCAAGCAAGTGCTGCCGGTACAGGTGCACGGCGACGCGGCCTTCGCCGGGCAGGGCGTCGTCATGGAAACGCTGGCGCTGGCCGAAACACGCGGCTACTTCACCGGCGGCACGGTTCACATCGTCATCAACAACCAGATCGGCTTTACCACCAGCGACCCGCGCGACAGCCGCTCGACGCTGTACTGCACCGACGTCGTCAAGATGATCGAGGCCCCGGTGCTGCACGTGAACGGCGACGACCCGGAAGCCGTGGTGCTGGCCACCCAGATCGCGCTCGATTACCGGATGGAATTCGCCAAGGACGTGGTCGTGGACATCGTCTGCTTCCGCAAGCTCGGCCACAACGAGCAGGACACCCCCGCGCTGACCCAGCCGCTGATGTACAAGAAGATCGCCCAGCATCCTGGCACGCGCAAGCTGTACGCCGACAAGCTGGCCGCGCAGGGCCTGGGCGAGTCGCTGGGAGACGACATGGTCAAGGCCTACCGCGCCGCGATGGACGCGGGCAAGCACACCGTGGACCCGGTGCTGACCAACTTCAAGAGCAAGTACGCCGTGGACTGGACGCCGTACCTGAACAAGAAGTGGACCGATGCCGCAGACACGGCGATCCCGATGGCCGAGTGGAAGCGCCTGGCCGAAAAGATCACCACGGTGCCGGCCAACTTCGCGCCGCACCCCCTGGTCAAGAAGGTGTTGGACGACCGGGCCGCGATGGGCCGAGGCGACGTCAACGTGGACTGGGGCATGGGCGAGCACATGGCGTTTGCGTCGCTCGTGGCCAGCGGCTACCCGGTGCGCCTTTCGGGCGAGGACTGCGGCCGCGGCACCTTCACCCACCGCCACTCGGTGCTGCACGACCAGAACCGCGAGAAGTGGGACATCGGCACCTACACGCCGCTGCAAAACGTTGCCGAGAACCAGGCCCCGTTCACAGTCATCGACTCGATCCTCTCGGAAGAGGCGGTGCTGGGCTTCGAATACGGCTATGCATCGAACGATCCGAACACGCTCGTCATCTGGGAAGCGCAGTTCGGCGATTTCGCCAACGGTGCGCAGGTGGTGATTGACCAGTTCATCGCGTCCGGCGAGGTGAAGTGGGGCCGCGTCAACGGCATCACTCTCATGCTGCCGCACGGTTACGAAGGCCAGGGCCCGGAGCACAGCTCGGCTCGCCTCGAGCGCTTCATGCAGTTGTCGGCGGACACGAACATGCAGGTCGTGCAGCCCACTACGGCCAGCCAGATCTTCCACGTGTTGCGCCGCCAGATGGTGCGCACGCTGCGCAAGCCGCTCGTCATCATGACGCCCAAGTCGCTGCTGCGTAACAAGGACGCGACGTCGCCGCTCGCCGAGTTCACCAAGGGCACGTTCCAGACCCTCGCGAAGAAGCGCGAGGAGCGGGGCGACGATACGGCCGCGATCCTTCGCGTCGAGCAGCTCTACCCATTCCCCCACAAGGCGTTCGCCGCCGAGCTCAAGAAGTACCCCAACCTCACCGACATCGTGTGGTGCCAGGACGAGCCGCAGAACCAGGGAGCATGGTTCTTCGTGCAGCACTACATCCACGAAAACATGCAGGAAGGTCAGAAGCTGGGCTACTCCGGCCGCGCCGCCTCGGCCTCGCCGGCCGTGGGCTATGCGCACCTGCACCAGGAGCAGCAAAAGGCGCTGGTGGACGGCGCTTTCTCCAAGCTGAAGGGCTTCGTCCTCACGAAATAAGAACCTTGTCATCCCGGCCCCGGATCAAGTCCGGGGTTGCAGTTCAACCGGGATCCATGGTGGTGCGCATGCCACGATGGATGCCGGGTCGAGCCCGGCATGACAGACACAGATACAAGAAAGAATCAAATGTCTATCGTCGAAGTCAAAGTCCCGCAGCTGTCCGAATCAGTTGCCGAGGCGACCCTCCTGCAGTGGAAGAAGAAACCGGGCGACATGGTCGCGATCGATGAAATCCTGATCGAGATCGAAACCGACAAGGTGGTGCTGGAAGTGCCGGCGCCCGCAGCCGGCGTGCTCGCCGAAATCGTGCAGGCCGACGGCGCGACCGTCGCGGCTGAACAGGTCATCGCGAAGATCGACACCGAGGGTAAAGGCGTCGCAGCCGCGCCCGCGGCCGCTGCCGCGGCTCCCGCCCCGGCACCCGTCGCCGCAGCCCCGGCTTCCGCGCCGGCCGCCGCAGGCTCCAAGGCCGGCATCGCGATGCCCGCCGCGGCGAAGCTGATGGCCGACAACGCCATGCCCGCCGGCTCCGTGCCCGGCACCGGCAAGGACGGCCGCGTGACCAAAGGCGACGTACTCGGTGCCGTTGCTGCCGGACCAAAGGTTGCCGCGGCGCCGGTCGCTGCCCCGACCGGTGCGCCCAAGACCGCGCTGCCCCAGGTCAGTTCGCCCGCCGCCGCCCCGGACCTTGGCGATCGTCCCGAGCAGCGCGTGCCCATGAGCCGCCTGCGTGCGCGCGTAGCCGAGCGCCTGCTGCAGTCGCAATCGTCCAACGCCATCCTCACCACCTTCAATGAAGTGAACATGGCCCCGGTGATGGAAATGCGCAAGCGCTTCCAGGAGAAGTTCGAGAAGGAACATGGCGTCAAGATCGGCTTCATGAGCTTCTTCGTAAAGGCCGCCGTGCACGCCCTGAAGAAGTACCCCGTGATCAACGCGTCGGTGGACGGCAATGACATCGTCTACCACGGCTACTTCGACATTGGCATCGCCGTGGGGTCGCCGCGCGGCTTGGTGGTGCCCATCCTGCGCAACGCAGACCAGATGAGCTTCGCCGATATCGAGAAGAAGATCGCGGAATACGGAGTCAAGGCGCGCGACGGCAAGCTGGGCATCGAGGAGATGACCGGCGGCACGTTCTCCATCTCCAACGGCGGCGTGTTCGGCTCGATGCTGTCAACCCCCATCATCAACCCGCCGCAATCGGCCATCCTCGGCGTTCACGCCACCAAGGATCGCGCTGTCGTCGAGAACGGGCAAGTGGTAGTCAGGCCGATCAACTACCTGGCCATGTCGTACGACCACCGCATCATCGACGGCCGCGAGGCCGTGCTGGGCCTGGTGGCGATGAAGGAAGCGCTGGAAGATCCGGCCCGTTTGCTTTTCGATATTTGAAGATGCCTGTCATTGCGGGCTCGACCCGCAATCCATCGCGGCGCGCCACCATGGATGCCGGATCAAGTCCGGCATGACAACAACAAGAGAAACCATATGAGCAAGCAATTCGACGTCATCGTCACGCGCTGGGCGGTACCTGCACCAACGTGGGATGCATCCCGTCCAAGGCGCTGTTGCAATCCTCCGAGCACTTCGACCACGCCGGCCACCACTTCGCCGACCATGGCATCTCGATGACCGGCATGACGCTGGACGTGGCGAAGATGCTGGCGCGCAAGGACCAGGTGGTGAAGCAGAACAACGACGGCATCCAGTTCCTGTTCAAGAAGAACAAGGTCTCGTTCTTCCATGGCCGCGGCTCGTTCGTGAGTGCGTCCGATGCGGGCTACGAGATCAAGGTGACGGGTGCCGCCGAGGAAACCATCAGCGGCAAGCACATCATCGTGGCGACCGGCTCCAACGCTCGCGCGCTGCCCGGCGCCCCTTTCGACGAAGAGAACATTCTGTCCAACGATGGCGCCCTGCGTATCCTGGGCGTGCCCAGGAAGCTGGGCCTGATCGGCTCGGGCGTGATTGGCCTGGAGATGGGCTCGGTCTGGCGCCGTCTGGGCGCCGAAGTGACTGTGCTCGAGGCCCTGCCTACGTTCCTGGGCGCCGTTGACGAGCAGATCGCCAAGGAAGCCAAGAAAGCCTTCGACAAGCAGGGCCTGAAGATCGAACTGGGTGTGAAGGTCGGCGAGGTCAAGAACTCGAAAAAGGGTGTCTCGATCGCGTGGACCAACGCCAAGGGCGAAGCGCAGACACTGGAGGTGGACAAGCTGATCGTCTCCATCGGCAGGGTGCCGAACACCACCGGCCTGAACCCCGAAGCGGTCGGCCTGAAGCTCGATGAACGCGGCGCGGTGCTGGTGGACGACGAGTGCCGCACGAACCTGCCCAACGTCTGGGCCGTCGGTGACGTCGTTCGCGGGCCGATGCTCGCGCACAAGGCCGAGGAAGAGGGCGTGGCGGTGGCCGAGCGAATCGCCGGCCAGCACGGGCACGTCAACTTCAACACGATTCCCTGGGTGATCTACACCAGCCCGGAGATCGCCTGGGTTGGCCAGACCGAGCAGCAGCTGAAGGCCGCGGGCGTCAAGTACAAGGCGGGCACATTCCCATTCATGGCCAACGGCCGCGCGCGGGCACTAGGCGATACGACCGGCATGGTTAAATTTCTCGCCCATGCCGAGACCGATGAAATCCTTGGCGTCCACATCGTGGGCCCGATGGCCAGCGAGCTGATCTCGGAAGCCGTGGTGGCGATGGAGTTCCGCGCGTCCGCCGAAGACATCGCGCGCATCTGCCATGCGCATCCCTCGCTGTCCGAGGCGACGAAGGAGGCAGCGCTTGCCGTCGACAAGCGGACGCTGAATTTCTAGGGCCCGGCCGCAACGTGACTTCGGTCCTCGCGCAGTATCAGGCCGAACTCGCCGAGCGCGGCTACCAGAGCGACCCGGCACAGCTGCGGGCGGTGCAGGCGCTGGACCGGTGCGCGCGAGAGTGGGCCGAGTTCAAGGAGCAGCGTTCCAACGTCTTCAAGAAGCTGATCAACCGGCCCGAAATTCCGCGCGGCGTCTACATGTACGGGGGAGTCGGGCGCGGCAAGAGCTTCCTGATGGATTGCTTCTACAACGCCGTGCCTATCGTGCGAAAGACTCGGCTGCACTTCCACGAGTTCATGCGGGAGGTGCACCGCGAGCTTACGGAACTGCAAGGCACCGTCAACCCGCTGGATGAACTGGGCGAGCGAATGGCGCGCCGCTATCGCCTGATCTGCTTCGACGAATTCCACGTTGCCGACATCACCGACGCGATGATCCTCCATCGCCTGCTCGACGCTCTGTTCGACAACGGCGTGGGCTTCGTGACCACGTCCAATTTCAAGCCCGACGACCTGTACCCGAACGGCCTGCACCGCGACCGCATCCTGCCGGCGCAGATGAACGAAGCCTTCACGCGGCTGGCCGCCTCGCATGACGAGGACCCGGTGCTGCACATCGAAGCTCGCGAGATCCGGGCGCGCCGCAAGGCAGGCGGGGTGGTATGGTTCGATTTCAAGACCTTGTGCGGCGGGCCGCGCTCGCAAAATGATTACCTGGAGATCGCCACGCAGTTTCACACGGTGCTGCTGTCCGACGTGCCGTACATGCCAGTGCGCATGGCTTCGGAAGCCCGGCGATTCACCTGGCTGGTGGACGTGCTCTACGATCGCCGCGTCAAGCTGATCATGTCGGCGCAAGTGCCGCCCGAGGCGTTGTACACCGAGGGGCCGCTGGCCCACGAGTTCCCCCGCACGGTGTCCCGGCTGAACGAAATGCAGTCGGCCGACTTCCTGGCACTGGAACACCGCATGGTCGACACCGGACTCACATGAAGAGACTGTTCCTGCTGCTGATTGCCGCTCTCGTGCTGCCGCTGGCCTGGGCCCAGGACGACTCAGCCGATCGCATCGAGCGCGCGCGCATCGCTGCCGAGCGCAAGCAGGTCGATGGAAAATTCCAGGTCGAGGAAAAGGCCTGCTATGGCAAGTTCGCGGTCAATGACTGCCTGAACGACGCGCGCAGCCGGCGCCGCGCCGCGCTGGCGGACTTGCGCCGCCAGGAAATCTCGCTGAATGACGCACAGCGCAAGCGCCGCGCGGCAGAGCGCCTGCGCGCGGTTGAGGAGCGCGCACGGGACCAGCAGCCGGGCGGTGTGGAGAATCGGGCCAAAGCCCTCGAAGCGCAGCGCAGCCGGGCGGAGCGCGCGGCCGACAAGGCGTCGGACCGTGCCTCGGAGGAGCTGTCGCGCCCCGCAAAGGCCGCCGAGCGCCAGGAGCAGGTGCGACGCCGGCAGGCCGAGGTCAACGAAGCGCGAGAGCAGCGGGACAAAGCCGCCGCGGAAAATGTGAAGCGGCAGGAAAAGCGGCTGGCCGACGCGCAGGCTCGCAAGGCCAACCTGGAGAAGCGTCTGGCCGAGCGCAAAAAGGCCGATCCCAAGCCCTTGCCCACGCCCTAGCAGGGCAGGTCGGCCGCGGCAGCCTCAGCTGTCCAGCGGCTCCAGCTTGACGACGACCAGGGACAGGTTGTCGCCGCCCCCGTGGCCACGCGAACGCGCCTTCTCGATCAGGAACTCTGTAGCTTCGCGCGGAGAGAGCGACGACAGAACCGAGCCGAGTTCGCTTGGGTTGAAGTAGTGCCAGACCCCGTCGCTGCAGGCCATCAGCACGTCGCCGGGGCGAAGTTGCTGGATGAAGTTCAGGTCCGTGGGAGGGTCGTCCTCTGCGCCGAGGCAGCCCATCAGGATGTTCGACTGGGGATGGACGTTGGCTTCCTCGTCCGTCAGTTCGCCGCGTGCCACCAGCGTCTGTACATAGGAGTGGTCCATCGTGCGCTTGACGAGCTTGCCGGCATGGAAGTGATAGATACGGGAGTCTCCTGCGTGAATCCAGTGGCAGTCGCCAGGCGGATTGATGAGGAACGCCGCGAGCGTGCTGTGCGGCTCCTGTTCCGAGGAAACGGCGGTCAGCTTGATGACGATGTGCGCCTCTTGCGCTATCTGCTTGAGCAGCGATGGCGCGTCATCGTGCTCGGGCGAATAGCGCTCGAAGAGCTGCCTGGCCGTCATCATCACCTGGTCGGAGGCCTTGCGGCCCCCGCTGCGGCCGCCCATGCCGTCAGCCACCACACCCAGGAGGCAGCCCGAGATGCGCGGGTGGCTGAGCAGGGCCACCTGGTCCTGCTGATAGTCGCGGTCACCCTTGTGGATGCCGGTGGATGCGGTGAGTCGGTAACCCTTTGTGGCCATGCTTGTCAATTCGATGCGCACCGATAGTCAGTGCGGGCGCTCGATTATTGCCCCTGAAACACGTATTATTGTGCCAACCCGACCGTAGCGGCGTACCCCGCCCGCAGATCCTTTGGAATCCAACCTCCACTCCCCCGAACGCCGACTGATCGAACTGCGCATGGAGCACGCCGATCTCGACGCCCTGATCGACCGGGCGAGCCAGGAGTCGCCGGTCGATGAACTCATGATGCGCCGCCTGAAAAAGCGGCGCCTGGCACTGCGCGACCAGATCGCGCGACTCGAGCTCGCCATCGACCCCAAAGAACCCGCCTGATGTCTCTCGAAGATCCCGTTCGCGACGCTTTCGCGCCCGAGGGTGTTCTTTCGCGCGCCGCCGATCACTTCCGCCCCCGCGCCGAACAGACCGAGATGGCGCTGGCTGTCGCACGCACCATCGAGGAGGGCGGCGCGCTCGTGGTGGAGGCGGGTACCGGCGTCGGCAAGACGTTTTCGTACCTCGTGCCCGCCCTGCTGAGTGGGGAGCGGGTGCTTCTCTCCACAGCCACCAAGACCCTGCAGGACCAGCTGTTCGGCCGCGACCTGCCTCGGCTGGTCGAGGCGTTCGGCCTGCCGGTGCGCACGGCCTTGCTCAAGGGGCGCGCCAGCTACCTTTGCCTGCACCGGATGGAACAGGCCCGGCACGATGCGACGCTGCCCGATCGCGGATCGGTGCGCACGCTTGCCAAGATCGAGGAGTGGTCTCATGCGACTCGCACCGGCGACCTCGCGGAACTGCCGGGGCTGGACGAACGCTCGGTGCTGATCCCGCTGGTCACCTCCACCCGCGAAAACTGCCTGGGACAGCAATGCCCGAAGTTCCGCGCCTGCCACGTCAACCTGGCTCGGCGCGAGGCGTTGGCCGCCGATGTGGTCGTCATCAACCACCACCTGTTCTTTGCCGACCTCGCCGTGCGCGAATCGGGGATGGCCGAGCTATTGCCGACGGTGCGTGTCGCGATCTTTGACGAGGCCCACCAGCTCAACGAAACGGGCATGCAGTTCCTTGGGGCTTTCGTCACCACGGGCCAGCTGCTCGACTTCGCGCGCGACATGCTGGCCGCCGGCCTGCAGCAGGCGCGCGGGCTGGTGGACTGGCAACAGGCAGCGTCGGCGGTGGAGCGGGGCGCGCGCGAATTGCGGCTCGTCGTGGGCAAGACGGCGCCAGGTGCGCGGCTGCGCTGGGTAGGCGAAACGCCCGCCGATGTCGACCCTGCCGGATGGCAGCAGGCGCTCGAGGAAACGCATTCGGCGTGTTCACAGGCCATGGAAGCGCTGTCCACGGTCAGCGAGATAGCCCCCGACTTCGTGCGTCTGTACGAGCGCGCCCAGGGGATGGCCCAACGCCTGCGAGCGTTCGCGGACCCGTGCGCGGAAGGCGCCGTGCGCTGGGTGGATGCGGGCGCGCAACTGCGCCTGGTCGAGTCGCCCCTGGATATTGCGAAGGCAGTGCAGGAAAAACTGCTGCGCGCCGGTGCGGAAGAAGCCTCCACCAAA
>JAQZBU010000068.1 GCA_029237735.1 Ramlibacter sp.
GCCATGTTCTCCAGCGCCTTGACCAGCGCGGAGTGGTCGGACTGGCCGAGGCCCAGCGCCGCGCACGACTGCATCAGCTGCGCGGCGTTGGCGGTTTGCGGCAAGGCCACGCCCAGTGCTCTCGCGCCCTGCAGCGCGAGGTTCAGGTCCTTTTGATGCAGCGCGATCCGAAAGCCCGGGTTGAACGTGCGCTTGATCATGCGCTCGCCGTGCACTTCCAGGATGCGCGAGGCCGCGAACCCGCCCATCAGGGCTTCGCGCACGCGCGCCGGATCTGCCCCGGCCTTGGACGCGAACACCAGCGCCTCGCCGACGGCCGCGATGTTCAGCGCGACGATGATCTGGTTGGCCACCTTGCAGACCTGGCCGTCGCCGGCTCCGCCCACGAGCGTGATGTTCTTGCCCATGAGCTGGAAGAGGGGCTTCACGCGCTCGAACGTTTCGGCATCGCCGCCCACCATGAAGGTGAGGCTTGCTGCCTTGGCGCCCACTTCTCCGCCGGACACCGGCGCATCCAGCCAGCCGCAGCCCAGGTCCTTGATCTTCTGTGCGAAGCCGCGGGTAGCAATCGGGTCGATCGAGCTGCAATCGACCACAGTTTTTCCCTTGGACAGGCCCGAGGCCACGCCATACTCGCCGAAGAGAACCTGCTCGACGTCGGGCGTGTCGGGCACCATGGTGAAGACGATGTCGGCGCGCTCGGCCACACCGCGGGCCGTGGTGCAGACCGTCGCGCCGCTATCGGGGAGTTCCTGCGGCACCTTGCTGCGCGTGTGCACGAAGAGCATGTGGCCCGCCTTCAGCAGATGTCCCGCCATCGGCGTGCCCATGATGCCCAGGCCGACAAAGCCGATTTTCAATCCTGATTTGGTCATGCCATTTCCTTTTTCATCCATGAAAGTCCCTCGACCGTCGTCGTCTTCGGCTTGTACTCGCACCCGATGGTGCCTTGGTAACCGATCGCGTCGATGTGCCTGAAGAGCCAGGGGTAATTGATTTCGCCGGTGCCGGGCTCATTGCGGCCAGGGTTGTCGGCCAGCTGGATGTGGCCGATGCGGGCGAGGTTTTTCTGCAGCGTGGCGCCGAGCTCGCCTTCCATTCGCTGCGCATGGTAGATGTCGTATTGGATGAAAAGGTTGTCCGAGCCCACTTCGTCAAGGATCGCCAGCGCCTGGTCGGTGCGCGTGAGGAAGAACCCCGGAATGTCGAAATGATTGATCGGCTCGATCAGCAGACGGATGCCCGTCTCCTTCAGCGCGGCGGCGGCAAACGAGAGGTTGCCGACGAAAGTGGCGCGGGCCTGCTCGCGCGTGACACCCGCGGGCAGCTTGCCGGCCAGACAGTTGACCTGCGGGCAGCCCAGGGCAGTGGCGTATTCAATGGCGCGTGCGACGCCATCCTGGAACTCGGCGACGCGGTCCGGGTGGCAGGCAATGCCCCGCTCGCCGGCATCCCAGTCACCGGCGGGCAGGTTGTGCAGCACCTGCTTCAGGCCATTGGCCCGCAGCGCGTCCGCCAGCTGCTGCTTCGGGTAAGGGTAGGGGAACAAATACTCCACCGAATCGAAGCCCGCGGCGCGTGCCGCGGCGAAGCGCTCCATGAAGGGCAGCTCGGTGAAGAGCATGGTGAGGTTAGCGGCAAAGTGGGGCATTGATTCTCCGGTGTGTATTCAGTCGAGCATGGCGCAGACAGCCGTGGGCGCATCCGCGCGGCATTCGGCCAGCGGCTCGAACTCATTGATGGCGTCGATCTCGGTACCCATCGCGATGTTGGTGACGCGCTCCAGGATCACCTCGATCACGACCGGCACCTGGAACTCCTTCATCCAGGCCTCCGCCTGTTCGATCGCGGGCCGCAGTTCTTCCTGCCGGTGCACGCGGATCGCCTTGCAGCCCAGGCCTTCGACCACTTTCACATGGTCCACGCCGTAGGCGCGCTCGGGCGCGTCGGTCTCCGGCATGTTGATGTTGTCGAACCCCAGTTGCACGCAGTAGTCCATGTCGAAGCCGCGCTGAGACTGGCGGATCAGGCCCAGGTAGGAATTGTTCACCACCATGTGGATGTAGGGCAGCTTGAACTGCGCGCCCACGGCGAGCTCCTCGATCATGAACTGGAAGTCGTAGTCGCCCGAGAGCGCGACGATCTTGCGCGACGGGTCCGCCGCGCGCACGCCGAGGGCTGCGGGCACCGTCCAGCCCAGCGGGCCGGCCTGGCCGCAATTGATCCAGTGGCGCGGCTTGTACACATGCAGGAATTGCGCGCCCGCGATCTGCGACAGGCCGATGGTGCTGACATAGCAGGTGTCCTCGTCGAAGGCGCGGTTCATGCACTGGTACACGCGCTGCGGCTTCATCGGCACACTGTCGAAGTTGGTCTTGCGGTGCATCGTGCGCTTGCGCTCCTGGCATTGGGCAACCCACTGGCCGCGATCGGGCAGGCGGCCCGCTGCCTTGCGCTCACGCGCTACTTGCACGAACAGCTCCAGCGCGAGCTTCGCGTCGGACACGATGCCGAAGTCCGGCGCAAACACGCGGCCGATCTGCGTGGGTTCGATGTCCACGTGGACGAACTTGCGGCCCTTCGTGTAGACATCGACCGAGCCGGTGTGCCGGTTCGCCCAGCGGTTGCCGATGCCCAGCACGAAGTCCGAGGCCAGCATCGTCGCGTTGCCGTAGCGGTGGCTGGTCTGCAGGCCGCACATGCCGGCCATCAGCGGGTGATCGTCGGGTATCGCGCCCCAGCCCATCAGCGTGGGGATCACGGGCACACCGGTCAGCTCGGCAAACTCCACCAGCAAGTCGTTCGCATCCGCATTGATGATGCCGCCACCGGCGACGATCAGCGGGCGTTCGGCGCCCTGCAGCATGTCGAGCGCCTTCTCGACTTGCGCGCGGGATGCGGCGGGCTTGTACACGGGCAGCGGCTGATAGGTGTCGGGATCGAATTCGATTTCCGCCATCTGCACGTCGAACGGCAGGTCAATCAATACCGGCCCCGGACGGCCGGAACGCATCAGGTGGAAAGCCTGCTGGAACGTGCCCGGCACCTGCGCGGGCTCGCGCACTGTGACCGACCACTTCGTCACGGGCTTGGAGATTGACTCGATGTCCACGGCCTGGAAGTCTTCCTTGTACAGGCGCGCGCGCGGCGCCTGGCCCGTGATGCACAGGATGGGGATGGAATCGGCCTGCGCCGAATACAGGCCCGTGATCATGTCGGTGCCGGCCGGGCCCGAGGTGCCGATGCACACGCCGATGTTGCCGGCGACGGCACGGGTGTAGCCCTCGGCCATGTGCGAGGCGCCCTCGACGTGGCGCGCGAGGATGTGGGCGATCGTGCCCTGCTTGCGCAGCGCCGAGTACAGCGGGTTGATCGCGGCCCCGGGGATGCCGAAGGCCTGCGTGATGCCTTCCTTCTCCATCACCCACACGGCTGCCTGGGCTGCTGTCATTCGTGCCATCTTGTCTCTCCTGGTCGGATATCGATGGGTTGAATGTATTGACGTATGGCGGGGGGCGGAAGGTGGCGGGGGGCCATAAAAGCTATTCCACGTTGGAATGGGCGGAAGAGTTTGTCATGCCGGGCTTGACCCGGCATCCATCTTGATGAGCCTGCCAACATGGATTGCGGGTCAAGCCCGCAATGACAGGGACGAGCCTGCAATGACGTAGCCACATGCCGGAAGTTACCACCGACGATGCCCGGCATTCGTAAGACCAACTGAATGATGAATGTAGTTCCAGCTAGTTTCCGTTTAGGTTGCACTCACATACCTTTGCGCCTTCAGTTCGCTGCATCCGGTTGCAGCGGGCCGATACATATGCGTGAAACCTGGCGGGCGCTTCCGCCGAAAGGAAACTACCTTGAATCTTCTTTCTTTCCGTGCGGCCGGCCTGGCGATTCTCGTCGCGGGCGGTCTCCTCGCGTCCAGTGCCGCGACGGCGCAGACGCGCGGAGGGACGCTCTATGCCATCGCGCAGCCTGAACCGGCGCTGCTGATGCTGGGCCTGAATCAGCAAAGCTCGACGCAGTATGTGGCGGGGAAGATTTATGAGAGCTTGCTGCGCTGGACACCCGACCTGAAGCCCCTGCCCGGTCTCGCGAAGAGCTGGAAGATCTCGAGCGACGGCCTTACATATACCTTCGTGCTCGAGCAGAACGTCAAATGGCATGACGGCAAGCCGTTCTCTTCCGCGGACGTCGTGTTCAGTATCGACAAGTTCCTGCGAAAGTCCCATCCACGCTCCCGCGTCGTCATCAATCAGGTCGTCGAATCGGTGAATGCGATCGACAAGGATACGGTGGAGATCAAGCTGAAGCAGCCGTTCGGGCCCTTCCTCACGGCTTTTGTCAGCGACAACCTGCCGATGGTTCCGAAGCACCTCTACGAGAACACCGACTACGCGAGCAACCCCGCCAACCAGACGCCCATCGGTACCGGACCTTTCAAGTTCAAGGAGTGGCGCAAGGGCTCGCACATCATCCTCGAGCGCAACCCTGACTACCGGAAGCCGGGCCTGCCCTACCTGGACACGATCGTCTTTCGCGTGATCCCGGATGCGGCCTCGCGCGCGGTGGCCTTCGAAAACAACACTGTCCAGGTGCTGCGCAGCGGCGACGTCGACAACGTCGATGTCAAGCGCCTGCGCGAACTGCCCAATGTCGATTTCACGACGGCCGGTTGGGAGATGTTCTCTCCGCTGTCGTATGTCGTGATGAACGAGCGTAAGCCGCCGTTCAACAACATCAAGGTCCGCCAGGCGGTGATGCACTCGATCAACCGCAAGTTCGTGGTGGACAACATCTTCTTCGGATTCGGGAAAGTGGCCACGGGCCCCATCTCTTCGACGACGGCGTTCTACGATCCGAATGTGACCCGCTACGACTTCGATCCCGCGAAAGCGCGGGCGCTCCTGAAAGAGTCCGGCGTGGACGTCGGGGCGCACCCGGTCAAGTTGCTGGCATTCCCCTATGGCAGCACGTGGGAACGATTGACGGAGTACGTCCGCCAGAGCTTGCAACAGGTGGGGTTCAAGGT
This sequence comes from Ramlibacter sp., assembly GCA_029237735.1. Lineage (GTDB taxonomy): Bacteria > Pseudomonadota > Gammaproteobacteria > Burkholderiales > Burkholderiaceae_C > Ramlibacter. The sequence goes on from JAQZBU010000068.1 coordinate 5,039, forward strand.
GGACATCGAGGCCGCAGATTCCGCAAGCTGGTCAAAGCGCATGTCGGATTTCGACTTCGACTTCACGTTCAGCTTCTCGCAGCAGTATGGCGATCCGGCGCTGGGCGTGTCGCGGCATTTCCTTTCGACCAATTCGGTCAAAGGTTCCCCATTCGTCAACAACCAGGGCTACGCCAATCCCAAGGTGGATGAACTGTGGTTGAAGGGCGCGACGGCGACGACGCGTGACCAGCGCCAGGCGGCCTATACGCAGCTGCAGAAGATCCTGGTGGACGAGGTGGCGAACGGTTACCTCTTCGAGATCCAGAATCCGACGTTGAGTCGCAAGAATGTCCGCAATCTCGTTACGACCGCTATTGGGCTGAACGATACGTTCGACACCGTCTCCATCGAGAAGTAATCCCGCGTGAAGTTCCTGAGTCTGCTGGTCTTCCGATTGGGGAAGGCGGTCAGCGTCGTCCTTGGCGTCGTCGTCGTCAATTTCCTGCTGATCCGCCTGGCGCCGGGCGACCCTGCTTCGATCATGGCGGGGGAGGCCGGCGCGACGGATGCGGAGTACGTCAATCGATTGCGCGAGCAGTTCGGCCTCGATCTGCCTCTCATCCAGCAACTACTGATCTACATCAAGAACGTCCTGCAGTTCGATCTGGGCTTCTCGTATCGCAATCGCCTCCCGGTGATCGACCTGATTCTCGAACGGCTGCCGGCCACGTTGCTGCTGATGGCGAGTGCCTTTGTGTTCTCGTTGGTCCTGGGTGTTCTCGCCGGCGTGTTCGCCTCGCGCAGCCGCTATGAAAATCGGCACAAATGGGTCGACAGCGCCGTGATGTCGGGCGCGCTGCTGTTCTATGCGACGCCGCAATTCTGGCTGGCGCTCATGGCAATCATCTTCTTTTCGCTGACGCTGGGCTGGTTGCCGGCATACGGCATGGAATCCATTGGCGCGGGCCTCACCGGCTGGAACATGGTGGTGGACGTGGGCGCGCACCTCGTGCTCCCGACCGTGTCGCTGGGCTGCTTCTTCGTGGCGGTATACGCCCGATTGACGCGGGCATCGATGCTGGAAGTGATGGGCATGGACTTCGTGAAGACCGCCCGTGCAAAAGGGGTGCCGTCAGGGCAGGTCATTCGCCGCCATGTGCTTCGCAATGCCCTGATGCCGGTGGTCACTTTCGCCGGCATCCAGCTCGGCCAGATGGCCGGCGGCGCCGTGCTCGCCGAGACTGTGTTCGGATGGCCGGGCATCGGGCGGCTGATGTTCGACTCGCTCAGCCAGCGAGACTATCAATTGCTGCTTGGCATTTTCCTGGTCACATCGACGATGGTCGTGACGTTCAACCTGCTCACGGACCTGCTCTACCGGTTCATCGACCCCCGCGTCGACCAGGGGGCAACGCCGTGAAACCTTTTCTGCGGCAGTTCGTCGCGCACCGGGGCGCCGTCGTCGGCCTTGTTCTCCTTCTGGTCGTGATCCTCGTGGCGGCTTTCGCCTCGGTGTGGTTCGCGCAATCCCCGTGGACGATGGTGGGGCAGCCTTTGCTCAAACCGTTCGAGAGCGGGGAGTTTCCGCTGGGCACCGACATGCTGGGCCGCGACATCGGCGCAGGACTCGCCTACGGCGCGCGCGTGTCGCTTCTTATCGGTGTGACATCCACGCTGGTCGCCGTGTGCCTGGGTGTGCTGATCGGTGCTGTCGCCGGCTACAAGGGCGGGGCGATCGACGACCTGCTCATGCGGTTCACCGAGTTCTTCCAGACGATCCCGCAATTCGCCATGGCGCTGGTGCTCGTCGCGATTTTCACGCCGTCGATCTATTCGATCGTGGGAGCCATCACCATTGTGTCCTGGCCTCCGGTGGCGCGGCTCGTCCGCAGCGAGTTTCTCTCCCTCAAGCAACGGGAGTTCGTGCAGGCTGCGGTGGTGATCGGGCAACGCCCAATGCGCATCGTGTTCACGCAGATCCTGCCGAACGCGATGTCGCCCATCATCGTCACGGCATCGCTCATGACCGCAACCGCGATCCTGACTGAATCCTCCTTGTCCTTCCTGGGGTTGGGAGATCGCAATCTGATGAGTTGGGGCTACATGATCGGTGCGGCGCGCACGATGCTGCGGGAGGCGGCGTGGATGAGCCTGATGCCTGGCCTGGCCATCCTGGTCACGGTCTTGGCGATCAACCTGATTGGCGAAGGGCTTAACGATGCGCTGAATCCGCAGTTGCGAAAGCGGGGCGACTGAGATGCATAACGCAACACATAAAGCCGGGGCGGCTTTGCTGAGCGTCGAGGGCCTCACGGTGCGCCTTCCCAGACTCGGTGACCGTCCCTACGCGGTTCGGGACCTGAGTTTCACACTGGACAAAGGCGAGATCCTGTGCATCGTCGGCGAGTCCGGCTCCGGCAAGTCGATCTGCGCCAATGCGATCATGGGCCTCCTGCCGGGCTACCTGACGCCGGAATCGGGTCGGATCCTGTATCAGGGTACGGATCTGTTGCAGCAAAGCGAAGAGACTCTCCAGGGCTTGCGGGGCAGGAAGCTCGGAATGATCTTTCAGGAGCCGATGTCCGCGCTCAATCCGATCATGACGGTGGGCGAACAGATTGCCGAAGTCATGGCTGTACACAACGACCGGCCCGGCAAGGCACGCCAGGCACGCACGCTGGAACTACTCGAACTGGTGGGCCTGCCTGAACCTGGGAAGCTGCAGCACGCCTATCCTTTCCGCCTTTCCGGTGGTCAGCGCCAGCGGGTGATGATCGCGATGGCGCTGGCGCTGGAGCCCGATATCCTCATCGCCGACGAACCCACCACCGCGCTCGACGTGACGACGCAGGCGCAGATACTGGCGCTGATCAAGCAGATCCAGTCGGTGATGCGAATGGGCGTCATGTTCATCACGCACGACTTTGGCGTAGTGGCCGACATCGCCGATCGTGTTGCCGTGATGGAAAAGGGAGTTTTGGTGGAACAGGGCCCAGCCGCCGAAGTGCTGAACCGGCCAAGCCATGCCTATACGCGGCGCCTGATAGACGCCGTGCCCCATCGCAGGTCCGCGGCGGCGGCCGAAGCGGGGTCGAAGAGGGGCGGCGAGACGCCCGTCCTGGACGTGCGTCAACTGACGAAAAGCTATTCCATACCGGATGGCCTCTTCAGGAAGAGGCATGTCGTGGCCGTGCAGGACGTCAGTTTCACCGTGCAACGTGGGCGAACGCTGGGGATCGTCGGGGAGTCGGGTTCCGGGAAATCGACGATCGGCAAATGCCTCCTGAAACTCGTCGGGATCGACTCAGGGCAGATTCTCTTCAACGGATCGGACATCGCGCAAATGTCGCAGGCGCAATTCAGGCCCATGCGCAAGAACGTGCAAATGGTTTTCCAGGATCCGTTCGCGTCATTGAATCCGCGGCATACGGTGGGCCGCATCGTGATGGACGGGCAGCTCGCCAACGGCGTGGCTCGGGGCAAGGCGGAGCATCGCACACGCGAGCTTCTGCGCCTGGTCGAGCTGCATGTGGGTGCGTTCGACCGGTACCCGGGTGAGTTCTCGGGGGGGCAGAGGCAGCGCATCGGGATCGCGCGCGCGTTGGCTTTGGATCCGCAGCTCCTGGTTGCCGATGAATTGCTGTCGGCGCTCGACGCCTCGGTCCAGGCGCAGGTGCTCCAGCTCTTGATGAAGCTGCAAGCGCAACTGCATATCGCCATGGTGTTCATCACTCACGATTTGCGGGTGGCGGCGAACATATGCCACCACATCGCCGTCATGCACCGCGGACGCATCGTCGAAGAAGGTACGCCTGAGCAGGTTTTCTCGGCGCCGAGGCACGAGTACACCAGGAAACTCATTGCCGCGACGCCGGGGCAGTCCTGGGAGCCGCCGCGGCTCGCATTGGCGGCATGAGCCCTTGAATCGAATAAGACCATGAATAAAGAAACCCAGAGCAAGCCCACCAGCCGGATCACTTCGGAGATCGACTTCGAGCGCGACGGCAAGCAGGTCGGCTTCCTGCGCCTGCCGCACTCGGTGCATCGGTCGGCCTACGGCTGGATCCCGGTACCGGTCGCCTGCATCAGGAACGGCGACGGTCCGCGTGTCCTGCTCATGGCCGGCAATCACGGCGATGAGTACGAAGGCCAGATCGCGCTCGCGAAGTTGCTGCGCGAGCTCGAGGCGCGCGACGTTCGCGGCCGGCTGATCTTCCTGACGTCGGCCAACTTTCCAGCGACGATGGCCGGAATGCGTACATCGCCGATCGACGATGGCAACCTGAATCGCTCGTTCCCGGGCAACCCCGACGGCACGGCGACCGAGCAGATTGCCTGGTACATCGAAAACGTTCTGCTGCCGCAGTGCGACTATGTGTTCGATCTGCACTCGGGCGGCAGCTCACTGATGTACATGCCCAGCGGCCTGTGCCGGCGCCAGCCGCAGGCGGACCGGATGGCGCGTTCGCTGGAGCTGCTGCAGGCATTCGGGGCGCCGACGTCGTACGTCACGGATGCGCCCCAGGGCGGGGACCAGACTTTGACCGCCGCAGCGGCTCGACAAGGCGCCATCCATCTCGGCACGGAACTAGCCGGCGGCGGCACGCTCACGATCGCTGCCTTGCGCGCTGCGGAGCAGGGAATCAGGCGGGCACTGAAACTTGTTGGTGCGCTGGATGAATCCGTCGCCACCGACCCGGCCCCGCCGACGCGGCTGTTGCAGTGCCGGGGCTCGAATTACTTCGTGTATGCACCTGACGCCGGCCTGTTCGAACCGCTGGTGGAACTGGGCGACGAAGTCACGGCCGGCCAGACGGCCGGCGTCATCCACTTCCCCGATACACCTTGGCGCGAGCCGAGCGTCGCGGTCTTCCGGCACGCGGGCACGGTGTTATGCAAGCGCATGCCATGCCGCACCGAGCGCGGCGACTGCCTGTTCCATCTTGGCACTGCTTACGAAGCCTGAATTTCATCCATGAACAAGCCGATCGCGGATTTCCGCAGCGACAACTCCGGCCGCGTTGCGCCGGAACTGATTGCTGCGCTCGCCACAGCCAACGCCGGTACTGCCCTGGGCTATGGAGGGGATCCGTGGACGGCGGAACTGCAGAACCGCTTCGCCGAACTGTTCGAGACGCCGGTGCGGGTCTTTCCGGTGCCGACCGGGACGGCCGCCAACGCGCTGTCGCTGGCCGCGGTCTGCCCGTCGTTCGGCGCCGTCTATTGCAGCACCGATGCCCATATCAACACGTCCGAGGGCAATGCGGTCGGCTTCTTCAGTGGCGGCGTGAGGATGGCGGCGATCCCCGGATCCCACGGCAAGATTGACGCGCAGATGCTCGAGCGCGCGATCGCCTCCGCCGGCGTCGGGCTCGCCAATAAGGCCCAGCCGGCAGCGGTCAATATCGTGCAGTCGACCGATCTCGGCGCCGTCTACAGCCTGGATGAAGTCGCCGCGACTAGCCAGGTGGCCCACGCGCATGGACTCAAGGTTCACATGGACGGCGCCCGCATCGCCAACGCGGTCGCGCGGCTGGGGTGCACGCCTGCGCAGGCCACGTGGAAGTCCGGGGTGGACATCCTCTCGTTCGGCATCACCAAGAACGGGGGCCTGCTGGCCGATGCCATCGTCGTCTTCACGCCGGATGTCGCCACCGACATCGGCTTTCATCTTCGACGGGCCGGAGCGGTCTGGTCCAAGATGCGCTTTGCTTCGGCCCAGATCCTGGCTTACGTCGAGGACGGACTCTGGCTTCGCCTTGCCGGGCACGCCAACGATGCGGCTGCGCGCATCGCGACTCGGATTCGTCCGCTGGCAGGCGTCAGCCTCAGCGCACCCGTCGAGGCGAACGTGCTGTTCGTCGAGATGGCACCGCATGCGCTGACGGCGTTGCAGGAGGAGGGGATCCTGTTCCAGCGCCGCGGGCCTGGCCTGGGCCGTTTCGTTTGCCGCTGGGATACCAGCGCTGCCGAGCAAGACGCACTGGTCGCAGCGATCACCCGGGCCTCAGCTATGGGAGAACATCCGCTGCCCCGGAACGTCGAGCTGCACGGAGAGCACCGAGCCTGATTCGGATTCGGTGATGTAGAGCGTCTTGTTATCCGGCCCGCCATAAGCGAGGTTGGTCGTGGCCATTCCGGCGCAAGACGTGATCCGCTTGAGTGGCTCGCCCAGGTGGCTGAATAACCAGACCGTGCCCAGCCCGATGTGGGCCACGGCAAGATTGCCCGCCGTGTCGATCGCCAACCCATCGGGGCCGCCCGGACCGCCCGAAAGCTGGACGAATACGCCCACCTTGTAGGGCGTGCCGTCGGGCAGCATCGGCACCCGCCAGATGCAGCTGCCGCGCGTGACGTTCACGAAGGCTGTGTTCTCGGCCTGGTTCAGGACCAGGCCGTTCGGGCTGGGGATGTTGTTCAGCAGGCATTCGAGCCGACCGTCCGCGCGCAGGCGGTAAAGGCAGCCACTCGGGTCATGCAGGCCCGTCAAGCCCTGATCGGTGAAGTACAGGTCGCCGTTGCTGGCGAACACCAGGTCATTGACTCCCTTGAAGTGATCGAGCGCGGCACGCTCCAGCAATGGCGTGACGGCACGCGTGACAGGATCGATGACCATGACGCCGTGACGGGCGTCGGTGACGAACATGCGTCCGTCGCGGTGAAACTTGAGGCCGTTGGGCACACCGTCGTACTCGGTGAACAGCTCGACGCGGCCGTCGGGTGCGATGCGGAAGATTCGCCCCCACGCGACATCGACCACATAGAGATTGCCCGCGCGGTCGAATGAGGGCCCTTCCAGAAAGCAGCTGGTCGGCGAGCCGCCACGCTGGAGGATCCAGGGGGTGTTGCGGCCCGGGGCGCGAAACGAATCGGGAATGCGGGCGAAGACGGAGGTACCAACGACAGGCGGTGCGGCGTACATGCAGTCCTTTCAGAGCGGTCCGCCGTCAATGCGCGTGGTATCGCCCACGAAATCGATCGGGCAATACATGCCGCCATGGAATTGCGCCGCGATCGGATCCTCCACCGGCGATGTGGCCAGGACTTCGGTGGCAAAGAGCTCCGCATCGTCCTGCGGCCGATAGCCGAGGAACTTCGCGGGGGTGTTGTCCCAACGGTTGCGCAGGTTGTTGGACACGCCATAGACCACGACGAAGTGATAGTCCGGGTGATCGATGCAGCGTCGCGCCAGCTGGGCCATGTCCCGGTGGCTGAGCCAGGTCAGCAGGTGCCGCGACTCGGTCGGGCGATCCAGCGCGCGCAGGGTCCCGATGCGCAGGCAAGCCACTGACAAGCCGAATTTGTCGGCGTACATGCGGCCCAACGCTTCGCCGAATACCTTGGACACGCCGTAGAGGCTGTCGGGCCGCGGCTGCACCGCGGTGTCGATGAAAGTTTCGCGGCGGTGATACCCAATCGCGTGGTTGGAGCTGGCGAACAGCACGCGCCGCACACCCTGGCGGCGCGCTGCCTCGAACACGTTGTAGCAGCCCTCGATGTTCATCGGCAGGACCTTTTCCCACGAAAGGTCCTGTGTCGTGCCGGCCAGGTGGATGACGCAATCGATGTTTTGCATGCTGCGCTCCAGGGCAGCCATGTCGCCGATATCAACCGTTTCGACCTCTTCGCCGGGGCCGGCGGCCTCCTGGGGCGCCATGTCCGTCAGGCGCAGCAATTCGTACTGTCCCTTGAGGTGTTGCCGCAGAACCCTGCCGATAGCCCCGGCAGCGCCAGTGATCAAAATGCGTTGCATACGGGTTCCTTGCACGGTTGTCTTCATTGCGGCCTTTTTTTGGAGCTTGGGGTGCTTCATGGTCTCGTTGTGCACCGGAAGTTACCACCAGCCGCGCCCGCCATTCGTAAGCCACGCTGAATGATGAATGTAGCTTCAGGTCGTTTCCGTTTTGAATGACCTGGCGTACCTTCGGGTCCTCTCATTCGAGAGAGGTCTTGCCGCGCTGGCGGCGTTTTCCATGAAGGAATCCAGATGAGTCTTCAACTTCTCCGTGTCGCCGGCCTGCTCGCATTCGGCCTGCTGACCACTTCCTACTCCGCGGCGCAGGACGCTGGCGCGAGGGCCGGAACGCTCGTCGTCGCCGAGGACGTCGTACCGCAGACATTCGATCCGACCCAGTCGTCGCAGATCCGCACCTGGTACATGTGGCAGCTCGTCTATGAGGGCCTGGTGCGAGCCGACGTGTCCGGCAAGATCCTGCCCGTGCTCGCCACGAGCTGGACTGTGGACAAGCCCCAGACTACTTTCGACTTCACGCTGCGCGACGGCGTCAAGTTCTCCGACGGCTCGCCCGTCACGGCCGACGACGTGGTGTTCTCATTCCAGCGCCTGAATGAAAAAGGTCTGCCCTACGCCAAGGACCGCTTCAAGACGCTCGAATCGGTGACCAAGCTCGACGACAAGCGCGTGCGTTTCAAGCTCAAGCAGCCCGATGCCGGCTTTCTGCTGAACCTCGGCAGTCCCTTCGTCGTCGGCTCCGCGATCCTCAGCCAGAAATGGGCGCAGACGCATGACCCAAAGCGCGAGATGATGGGCACGGGCCCGTTCAAGATGGTGTCGTACACGCCGAACCAGCAGCTGGTCCTGAAGCGCAACGATACGTACTGGAACAAGGAGGCGGCCGCCAAGGTCTCCGACCTCACCATCCGCTACATGCCCGAGCAGTCGGCCCAGATCGCCGCGCTGAAGTCGGGCCAGATCGACCTGATGTTCCCCAGCGCCGAAGGCAAGCTGCAATTGAAGGGTGACTCCGCAGTCACCGTGGTGCAGGTCAGCTCGACCAACACCGTGCGCCTGAACGTCGCCACCAACCGCGCGCCTTTCGACAACGTCGATGTTCGCCGTGCGATCTCGCTCGCAATCAACCGCCCGGCGATGGTGCAGGGCGCGTTCCTCGGTGAAGCCGTGCCCAGCGCGCAGCTGCCGCCTTCGTATACGTGGGCGCCCAAGATGGAATCGCTCAAGTACCACAAGTACGACGTCGCGCAAGCCAAGGCATTGCTGGCCAAGGCCGGCTACCCGAAGGGCCTGGACATCACGTTGAACCACCTGGCGGGCTGGTCCACCTATCTGGACCGCTTTGCCGAACTGCTCAAATCGCAACTGGCGCAAGCCGATATCCGCGTCACCATCCAGGCCAACCAGAACGCGGTGTGGCTGGACAAGCAGAACAAGGCCGACTACCAGATCATGGACAACGAGTACGCCTTCCAGGCCGACCCGATGTTCTACCTGATGCCGCGCCCGGGCCGCCAAGGCCCTAACCCGCCCGAGATCGACGCGCAGATTGCCAAGGCGCAGGCCGCATCGGCCGAGGACTACCCGGCGCAATTGGCTAAGCTCGCGCAGTTGGAAGACGACCTGGTGTTCCCGGACATCACCATTGCCGCGCGCAACGCCTGGGTGGCCTACAGCCCCAAGGTGAAGTCGGCCACGCCGGATCCCACGCTGTCGCGCACCTTCCTCTCGGGCGTCACGCTGAAGTGAAAAACGCCTGGATGCCGGGTCAAGCCCGGCATGACAACTCGGCTCCCGTCCTCAAGGTCAGCGGCCTCACGACGCGCTTTCGCACCGGCTACGGCACGGTGACGGCGGTGGACGGCGTGTCTTTCACGGTCGGCCGCGGCGAAACGCTGGGCCTGGTCGGCGAGTCCGGCTCGGGCAAAAGCGTCACGGCGATGTCGGTGTTGCGGCTCGTCGCGCCGCCGGGCCGGATCGAATCCGGTTCGGTCGAGCTCAACGGCGTGGAGCTGCTGTCACTCGATGAAGAGAAGATGCGCGATGTGCGCGGCACGCAGGCCGGCCTCGTGTTCCAGAATCCCATGACGGCGCTGAACCCCGTGTTCAGCATCGGCTGGCAAATGGGCGAAGTGCTGCGCGCGCACGGCCGCGACGCAGACGGCGCCGCCATCATCCAGCGCGCGCTGGCCGACGTGGGCATGCCCGACCCGCAGCGCCAGGCCGCGTCCTTTCCGCACCAGATGTCGGGCGGCATGCGCCAGCGCGTGGTGATCGCGATGGGCATGCTCAACGATCCGCAGCTGCTGATCGCCGATGAGCCCACCACGGCGCTTGACGTGACGATCCAGGCGCAGGTGCTCGACCTCATGAAGAAGCTGACACACGAGCATGGCACCGCGCTGCTCCTGATCACGCACAACATGGGCGTTATCGCCAAGATGTGCGACCGTGTCGCCGTGATGTACGCCGGCGAGATCGTCGAGCAGGCGCCCGTGCGCGAGTTGTTTTCCGATTCGCGCCATCCCTACACCCGTGGCCTGCTGCGCTCCATCCCGCGCATCGACCAGCCTCGCGGCCAGCTGCCCACGCTGCCGGGCGCGCCGCCCGACATGTCCGCGCTGCCCACGGGGTGCCGCTTCCGCGATCGTTGCGCCTTCGCTCAGGAGCGCTGCAAGACGCATCCCGAGCTGCTTGAAGTCGCGCCTGGACACTTGAGCCGGTGTTGGGTCGCGCAGGACGGCATTTCGCTGGCCGACGCACCAGCCACCAACCCGGAGCTGGCAGATGCGCTCTGAGAACGTGAAGCCGCTGCTCGAAGTGCGCGGCGTGCAAAAGCACTTCCACATCCGCGCGGCCGCCGGCCGCCCGGCGGGAACGCTACGCGCCGTCGACGGCGTCTCGCTGACGCTGGGCGCGGGAGAGACTCTCGGTGTTGTCGGTGAATCGGGCTGCGGCAAATCCACGCTCGCGCGCCTCGTCGTCGGCTTGCTGGAGCCCACCGCGGGCAGCATCCACATCGATGGCGGCGACATCTGGGAGCCCGGCGAAGCCGGCGCCAAACGCCGCCGCAATTTCCAGATGGTGTTCCAGAACCCGTCAGGTTCGATGAACCCCCGGCGCACGGTCGGCGCGAGTGTGGCCGAGCCGCTGCAGGCAAGGGGCATTCGCAAGACCGATGATGAAGTTGCGCGCATGCTCACGCTGGTCGGTCTCAACCCGAAGATGGCGGCACGCATGCCGCACCAGATGTCGGGCGGCCAACAACAACGCGCCTCGATCGCCCGCGCGCTCATCGCCAACCCCAAGCTCGTCGTCCACGACGAGGCGGTGGCTTCCCTGGACATCTCGCTGCAGGCGCAGATCCTGAACCTGCTGGTGGAGCTGCAGGAGCGGCTGGGCACTTCCTACGTCTTCATCAGCCACGACCTGGCGGCAGTGCAGGCCATCAGCCACCGTGTCATGGTGATGTACCTGGGCGAAGTGGTGGAGACCGCGACCGCATCTGTCTTTGCGGCGAATCCGCGCCATCCCTATTCGATCGCGTTGCGCAACGCCACGCTGTTGCCCGACCCGGTGCTGGAAAACGGCCGATCGGGACTCGTGCTGCGCGGCGACGTGCCCAGCCCGATGAACCCGCCTTCGGGCTGCCGCTTCCGCACGCGTTGCCCGCTGGCGGAAGAGCGCTGCGCCGCCGGCGCGCCGCCGCTGCGCGACACGGGCGACGGCCATCTCGTCGCCTGCCATTTCCCCGACGCTGCCGAACGGCTGGCACGCAAATCCGGCGTTGAATCGCTTGCGGAGGCCTTCGCATGATCAAGTTGTTGCTCGCCCGCGTGGGCGCCATGCTTGCCGTACTGTTGGCGGTGTCCGTGCTCGTGTTCGCGATGGGCTCGCTCATCCCCGGCGACCTCACCAGCGTCATCGTCGGCCAGGAAGGCGCGACCGAAGAGCAGTTCGCGAAAGTGCGCGCCGACCTCGGCCTGGACAAGCCCTTGCCGGTGCAGTACATCCGCTGGCTGGGTCAGGCATTGCAGGGCGACTTCGGCACCTCCCCGATCACGGGCCGCAATGTGACGGCCGACCTGGCGCAGCAGATCCCGGTGTCGGTGGAGCTGGCGCTTTTGTGCCTCTTTTTCTCCACGTTGCTCGGACTTCCCGCCGGCATCCTCGCGGCTGTGCATGCCAACCGCAGGCTCGATGTGTTGATCCGCTCGCAGTTGCTGATCGCCTTCTCGGTGCCGACCTTCGTGGTGGGCATCCTCGTTCTGCTGGTTGGCTCGCGCGTTGCGCCCGACCTTTTCCGCATGTCGTTCACCGCGTGGTCACAGGACCCGATGGCGCACATCCGGTCGATGGTGATGCCACTTCTGACCATCACGATTCCGATCACCGCGATGACCATGCAGATGACCCGAAGCGCGATGCTCGAGGTGCTCGGCGACCCGTTCATCGTCACGGCGCGCGCGTCCGGCGTGCGCCTGAAACGCATCTACTACCTGCACGCGCTGCGCAATGCGCTGCCGCCGATCATCACCTTCATCGGTTTCCAATTCGGCGTGATGCTGGGCGGCCTGATCGTCGTCGAGCAGATCTTCAGCCTGCCCGGCCTCGGCCGCGGCATGCTGGAGGCGATATCCACCCGCGACTACCCGATGGTCACCGCGACGACGCTTGTGTTCGCGGTGAGCTTCGTGCTGATCAACGCACTGATCGACATGCTCTACCCGGTGCTGGACCCGCGCCAGAGGCCCCGATGACATCTGACCAAGCCACCGACCTCCCCGTGATGGAAACCGCTGCCGCGCCCGGCAAGGTCTGGCGCCAGGGCTTCGTCGCCGACCTGCTGCGCCACCGCGGCGGTGTCTTCGGCGTCGCCGTGATGGGCCTGTTCGTCGTGCTGGCCGTGTTCGGCCGCCTCGTCGTGCCGTACGACCCTAATGTTGGCGAACTGGCAAGCACCCTGTCGGGACCGACGTGGCAACACCTGTTCGGCACCGACGAACTCGGCCGCGACACCTTGAGCCGCGTGATCGACGGCTCGCGTATCGCCGTCGTCGTCGCGCTGCTGTCGGTTGCCATCGCCGCTGTCGCTGGCGTGGCGATCGGCGTCACGGCCGGCTATTTCGGCGGCAAGATCGATACGGTGCTGAACCGCAGCCAGGACGTGCTGTTCGCTTTCCCCACACTGCTGCTGGCAATCATCATTGTGGCGGTGCTCGGCCCCGGCCTGTTCAACGCGGTGCTGGCCATCGCCATCGTGTACACGCCGAGGTTTGCGCGCATCGCGCGGGCCAGCGCACTCAGCGTCAAGACGAGCGAATACCTGGAAGCCGCGCGCCTGGCCGGCGTGACCACGCCCGCCATCCTGGTGCGCCACATGCTGCCGAACGTGATGCCCTCGGTGATCGTGCTTGCAGCCCTGAGCATGTCCACGGCGCAGCTCGCGTATGCATCGCTGAGCTTCCTGGGCCTGGGCGTGAGTCCGCCGCAGGCCGACTGGGGCAGCATGCTGTCCAAGGCGCGCGACTTCATCACCATCGCGCCCTGGCTCACCGTGTGGCCGATCGCGGCGCTGGTTGCGCTGATGCTCGCCTTCAACGTGCTGGGCGACGCCATCCGCGACGTCATGGACCCGCGCCACAGCAGCGGCGCACGGCCGGAGGCTGCATTGTGAGCATTTTACCGATCCACGTCGTCCTGCATCCCCAGCGCCCGCCGGGTGTCGAGGCCTTCTTGCGCAGCGTGCCGCAGATCGAGCTGCACACGCCCGCCGACGAGGACGGCGTCGTGCGCGCGCTCGACGCGGGTGCGCAGGTGCTGGCGACGTTCATCTGGAAAGACGCCTTCCTGCGGCCTTCGCTGCGCTGGATCGCCGGGATGGGTGCGGGCATCGAGCAGTACCCGCTCGCCGCACTCGCGGCGCGCGAGGTGGCACTGACGACGGCCGCTGGCGTCCACGCGGGTTGCGTCGCGGAGCACGCGTTCGCGCTCATGCTAGCTCTGACGCGGCGTGTCGGAGAGGCGGTGCGCCACATGGGGCGGCACCACTGGGAGGCGCTGCCCGGCGAGGAACTCGGGGGCAAGAAGCTGGCCATCGTAGGCCTGGGGCGCATCGGAGAGGAGATCGCGAGGCGCGCCGACAACTGGGGCATGCAGATCACCGGCGTCAAGCGTGACCCCATCGGCTATCGCGGCTGCGTCAGCGACGTGCGTGGGGCAAGCGAGTTGCCGCAGGTCTGCGACTGGGCCGACATCCTGCTGCTGTGCGCACCGGCTTCGCCGGACAAGCGCTGGATCGTCGGCGAGGACGAGTTGAGGCGCCTGGGCGCCGGCTGGATCGTGAACGTAGGCCGCGGCAGCCTGATCGACGAAGCAGCCCTGGTGCGTGCGCTCACCACGGGCCGCCTGCGCGGCGCAGGGCTGGACGTCACGGCGATCGAACCGCTGCCGGAGCAGTCGCCGCTATGGGATATGCCGAACGTGGTCGTCACGGCGCACAACGCGGGAGACAGCCCGGGTTATGGGCCGCGCTGGGGTGCGCTGTTCCAGCAGAACCTGGCCGCATTCCATGGGGTCGGCGAATGGATCAACCGGGTCGGGGCGAGAGTAGAGGCCACGTCGTGAGCCATCACCTCGTCATGCTCGCATCCGACGATGCCTCCGTCGAAGCCTGGGCTCACAGCGTTGCCGCGGCCGCACCCGGCCTCCAGGTCTCGGTCGCCCATGACCGCGCCGAGGCGCTGCGGCTGCTCCCGCAAGCCGACGCCGCGTTCGGCACGCTCGATCCGGAACTGCTCGCCGCTGCACCCAGGCTGGCCTGGTTGCAGGCACCTATGGCTGCGCCACCGGCAGGCTACTTTTTCCCGGAGCTGGTCTCGCACCCGGTGGAAGTGACGAACTTCCGGGGCATTTACAACGACCACGTGGCGATCCATGCGGTGGCACGCGGCCTGCCGCGCTACATGCGTCAGCAGACACGCGGCGAATGGACGCGCCATCTCGCGGACGAGGATGTGCTGAACTTGCCAGAGAGCACCGTGCTGGTGATCGGCGTGGGCGGCATCGGCGCGGAGATCGCGCGCATGGTCGCCGCATTCGGCGCGCATGTGGTCGGCATCGATCCACGCCGCACCGATGTACCGCCCGGGGTGACCGCAATGTTCCCGCCGGATGCGCTGGACAAGCTGCTGCCGACGGCCGATGCCGTGGTGCTCACCTTGCCGCACACACCGCAAAGCGAAGGGATGTTCGACGCCGTTCGGCTGGCACTGATGCGCCCGCGCGCGCTGTTCGTGAACATCGGGCGCGGCGCGACGGTGCGGCTCGAT
>JAQZBU010000198.1 GCA_029237735.1 Ramlibacter sp.
GGCGAGGACATGCGCGGCGCCATCGTGCGCGGCATCGATCCGGCCCACGAAGGTGAGGTGACCGATCTCGCCGCCACCTTGCAGCCCGTGCTGGCGAAGCTCGTGCCCGACCAGTTCGGCATCGTGTTGGGCGCCGAACTGGCGCGCAACCTCGGCGTGCGCGAGGGCGACCCATTGACGCTGATCGCGCCCAGCGGGCAGATCACCCCAGCCGGCGTGGTGCCGCGCCTGAAGCAGATGACGGTGGTGGGCACGTTTGATTCCGGCCACTTCGAGTACGACAGCGGCCTCGCGCTGCTGCACCAGGACGACGCCGCCCGCATCTTCCGGCTCGAAGGGCCCACCGGCGTCCGGCTGAAGCTCAAAGACCTGCACCAGGCGCCGGAAGTCGGCGCCGAGCTGCAGCGCACTCTCAGCGGGGATTTCCTGGTGCGAGACTGGACACGCCAGAACCGCACCTGGTTCGCCGCGGTGCAGGTAGAGAAGCGGATGATGTTCATCATCCTTACGCTGATCGTCGCCGTCGCCGCGTTCAACCTGGTGAGCACGCTGGTGATGACCGTCACCGACAAGCGCGCCGACATCGCGATCCTGCGCACGCTGGGCGCGAGCCCCGGCAGCATCATGGGAATCTTCGTCGTGCAGGGCGCCGCCGTGGGCGTGATCGGCACGTTCGCCGGGCTGCTGCTAGGCCTGGGCATCGCCCTGAACATCGACGTGATCGTGCCGGCATTGGAGAGTCTCTTCAATGCGAGCTTCCTGCCCAAGGACATCTACCTGATCAGCCGCATGCCCAGCGACCCGCAGCGTTCGGACATCATGCCGATCGCCATCATTTCCCTGATCCTGGCCTTCCTGGCGACGATCTACCCGAGCTGGCGCGCCAGCCGGGTCAACCCCGCCGAGGCACTGCGTTATGAGTGATGTGGCCCCCACGCTCGGCACTGGCGTGTCCTCGCTGCCCCCCGAGGGGGCGCCGATCGGCTCGGGGCGGCCCAGCGCCGATCGCGATGTGGCCCCCACGCTCGGCACTGGCGTGTCCTCGCTGCCCCCCGAGGGGGCGCCGATCGGCTCGGGGCGGCCCAGCGCCGATCGCAACGTCGTCCTCAAGGCCCGCGGCATTACCAAGCGTTTCACCGAAGGCGGGCTGGATGTCGAGGTCTTGCGCGGTGTGGACCTCGATGTGAACGCGGGCGAGACTGTTGCCATCGTCGGGGCTTCGGGTTCCGGCAAGAGCACGCTGCTGCACTTGCTTGGCGGACTCGACGCACCCACCGGCGGGACCGTGGAGCTGATGGGGCAGGACTTCACGCGGCTGGATGCCGCCGCGCAGGGCCGCGTGCGCAACAAGCACCTCGGCTTTGTCTATCAGTTCCATCATCTGTTGCCGGAATTCAGCGCGCTGGACAATGTGGGCATGCCGCTTCGCATCCGGCGCGAGCCACCTGAGGTGTGCGCGCGGATGGCGCAGGAAGCGTTGGCCGCCGTCGGCCTCGCCGAGCGCGTACGCCACCGGCCGGCCGAACTGTCCGGCGGCGAGCGCCAGCGCGTGGCCATCGCCCGGGCGCTCGTCACACACCCCGCGTGCGTGATGGCCGACGAGCCGACCGGCAACCTCGACCGCAGCACGGCCGATGTAGTGTTCGACCTGATGCTGCGGCTGGCCCGCGAGCGCGGAACGGCATTCATTCTGGTGACGCACGACGAGACGCTGGCGGCGCGCTGCGGTCGGCAACTGAGGCTCAGCGGCGGGCTGCTTAAGTGAATGTCATGCCGGACTCGATCCGGCATCCATGGACTGCGGATCAAGCCCGCAACGACAAGTTCGTCACAAGATCCGGTTGAACCAGAGCAGCGACAGGCCCGCGGAAAGCAGCGCCAGCACGGCCGCGGCCATTGCCAGCAGCGCCGAGACTTCGGTTTCCTTCTTCTCCACCGTGAGGCGAGAGCTCAGCGTCTCGTAGACTTTCTTGAGGTCATTCGCGGTGCCGGCGTAGTAGTACTCGGCGCTGGTCTTGTTGGCGATGGCCTTGAGCGTTTCCTCGTCGAGGCGAACGCGCATCGACCAGCCTTCGAAGCCAATGGTTTCGCCATCCACCGTGCCGATGCCGACCGTGTACACCCGCACCCCGCGGTCGGCCGCGAGCTTGGCCGCCTCCATCGGATCGACGCCGGTGGTGCGTTGGCCGTCGGTGAGCATGATGATGGCCGCGGAGGTGTAGGAGCCCGGCGCGACCGGCGTGAACTCCTTCTTTTCCTTTTTCTCGCCGTCGATGGCGAAGCCGCGCTGGCGATCGCGCCCGCCTTGCAACGACGACAGCTCGATGCCTGCATCGGGGAACAGCGTGGCTAACGAGATGACGATCGCGTTGCCCGTGGCGGTGGCGCGTTGCAACTGGAACCGGTCGATGGCTGTGACCAGGTCTTCACGGTTGATTGTGGGCAGTTGTGCCACCTGCGCCGATCCGGCAAAAGCGACGATGCCTACCTTCACGTGGCGTGGCAGCTCCCCGATGAAGGCCTTGGCCGCGTTCTGCGCGGCGACCAGGCGGTTGGGCTGCACGTCGGTGGCACGCATGCTGCCCGAGACATCCATCGCCAGGATGATGGTTTGCTGGTTCGAAGGCAGAGTGACGACGGCCACCGGCCGCGCCGCTGCCAGCAACATTGCCGCCAGCGCCAGCAGGAAGAGGGCAGGCGGAATGTGGCGCCGGATGGTCTGGCCGGGCCCCATTGCGTCCTTGATGATGGACAGCGACGCATAACGCAGCGCCATCTTCTTCTTGCGCCGCATCAGCCACACATAGAGCATCACCAGCACCGGCAGCGCCAGCAGCAACCAGAGGAATTCGGGCCAGAGGAAGTTCATGTGGTCAGTCCTCCTCAGCTAGGCCGCGCGTTTGAGGTGCGTCGGCATCCCGCCGCCGGACGAGAGCCGCACGCGACGCTTGCGCATTTCGGCAAAACGGACGATTGCATCGACCAGGTCGCCGTCGGTGGCGAGCTCCAGCGCGTCGACGCTGGCGCGGACGAGACCCTGGCGCAGCTCTGCCTCGCGCTGCGCCGCGATCCGGGCAAAGCGCGTGCGAAACCCCGCATCGTGCGTATCAACCAGCAATTGCTCGCCGGTTTCTGAATCGCGGATGGTGAGCAGGCCCAGATCGGGAATGTCCAGCTCCAGCGGATCGAGCACGCGCACCGCGACAACTTCGTGGCGCTGGGCCAACAGGGCGAGAGGCTTCTCCCAGCCCGGCTCGCTGATGAAATCCGAGACCACGAAAATGGTCGAACGGCGCTTGATGAGGCTGGCGGCAGACGCGATCAATTCGGTCAGCCGGGTGGTGCCCGACTCGACGGATGCGGGACGCGCCTGGATGCTGTGCAACAGGTGAAGTACATGACGGCGACCGCCGCGCGTGGGAATCATCGTATCCACGCCCGAGCCGTAGAGCAGGGCGCCGACGCGGTTGCCGTGCCGCGTGAGCAGGCGCGCGAGTACGGCGACGAACTCCGCCGAGACGTGGCGCTTGCGCTGCTCGCCGGAGCCGAAATCCACCGACGGGCTCAGGTCCAGCAGGAACCAGGCCGCCATCTCGCGATCTTCGGTGAACACACGCACATGCGGAACCTGCAGGCGCGCCGTCACGTTCCAGTCGATGTGGCGCACGTCGTCGTGGTGCTGGTACTCGCGCAAGTCCGCCAGGTCCAGGCCCGAGCCGCGCAACAAGGTGCGGTAGTCGCCCTGCAGCAGTCCGTCGAGGCGCCGGATCACGGTCCACTCCAAGCGGCGCAAGACGTGCTCGGCCGACTCCTTCGTGGCCACTGCGGAACCGGCTTC
Source organism: Ramlibacter sp. (assembly GCA_029237735.1). Taxonomy (GTDB): domain Bacteria; phylum Pseudomonadota; class Gammaproteobacteria; order Burkholderiales; family Burkholderiaceae_C; genus Ramlibacter. The sequence continues at coordinate 3,839 of JAQZBU010000198.1, forward strand.
GCCGGGCCGCTGGTGGCGCCCCCCTGGGGGGGAGGCGCCGGAGGCGCTTCGGGGGGGAGTGAAGCTAGGCAGCAAGTTTCTCGTGCTCCAGAGGTTTCGCGGGGGCCGGGATCTTGGCCATGATCTTCGCGACGAGCGCGTCGGGGGAGAGGCCCTCCGACAACGCTTCGTACGACAAGACAAGGCGGTGCCGCATTACGTCCGGCACCAGGTCGGTCATGTCTTCCGGCAGCGCATAGGTGCGCCCGCGCAGCATCGCCAGCGCGCGTGCGCCTTCGGTCAGGTTGATCGTCGCGCGCGGACTGGCGCCGAAGGTGATGTACCTGTCCAGGTCCTTCAGGCCGTGCTTCTCCGGCGTGCGCGTGGCCGAGACCAGCCGCACCGCATATTGCACCAGCGACGGATCCACATAGATACGGCGGCACTCGCGCTGCAGTTCGGCCAGTTGCTCGGTGCTGGCAACGGCGCTGACAGTGACAGCCGGGCCCGTGACGCGCTCGACGATCACGAACTCTTCCTCGTCCGTCGGGTAGTCCACCAGCACCTTCATCATGAAACGATCCACCTGCGCTTCGGGCAGCGGGTACGTGCCTTCCGTTTCAATGGGGTTCTGCGTGGCCATGACGAGGAACGGACTGGGCACCTTGTGCGTCTCGCCTGCGATCGTCACCTGGCGCTCCTGCATCACTTCCAGCAGCGCACTTTGCACCTTGGCCGGCGCGCGGTTGATTTCGTCTGCGAGCAGCAGGTTGGTGAACACCGGCCCTAGCGCGGTGCTGAACTCGCCGGTCTTCTGGTTGTAGATGCGCGTTCCCACGAGGTCGGCGGGCACGAGATCGGGTGTGAACTGGATGCGCTTGAACTGGCCGCGCACCGTGTTTGCGAGCGTCTTGACGGTCAGCGTCTTGGCCAGGCCCGGCACGCCTTCGACCAGCAGATGGCCCTGCGCCAGAATGGCGACCATGACGCGCTCGAGGAATCGGTCCTGGCCGACGACGACTCGCTTGACCTCGTAGAGGATCTGCTCCATCAACTGGGCGGTGGCACTGTCCTGGCGTGTGGTGGAGTCCATGTGTTCGCTGAAGGTGAAGGAAAAAGGGAAAGGAAGAAGGCCGGGCTCTTAGAACGGCGGCAGTCCAGCGGCGGTCGCGGCGTTCTCGATCGGCACGGCAAAGCCGATGCCCAGGAAGGTGCGCGCGGGCGTCGGGTTCAGGATGGCGGTGACGATGCCCAC
>JAQZBU010000199.1 GCA_029237735.1 Ramlibacter sp.
CGTGACCATCACGTCGAAGCTCTTGGGCTGCTTGACCAGCTGCATGGCGGCGTTGTCCACGTACATGTGGTCCAGCTTCACGTCCGGGTACTGCTGGCCCACCTCGGTGACCACGTCCTTCCAGAACTGGAAGGTCTCCAGCACATTGGCCTTGTCGACGCTCGTCACCTTCTTGCCACGCTTGCGCGCCGCCTGGAAGGCGACGTGGGCGATGCGCTCGATCTCCGGGCGCGTGTAGCGCATGGTGTCGAACGCTTCCTCCGCGCCGGGGAAGTTGCCATCGGGCGAGGTGCGGCGGCCGCGCGGCTGGCCGAAATAGATGTCGCCGGTCAGCTCCCGGATGATCAGGATGTCCAGGCCGGACACCAGCTCGGGCTTCAGGCTCGAGGCGTGGGTCAGCTGCTCGTAGCAGATGGCCGGACGGAAGTTGGCGAACAGGCCGAGGTTCTTGCGCAGGCCCAGGATGGCCTGCTCGGGACGGAACTGGCGTTCGAGCTTGTCGTACTTCCAGTCGCCGACGGCGCCGAACAGCACCGCGTCGGCTTCCTTGGCGAGCTTCAGCGTGGCTTCGGGCAGCGGATGGCCGTGCTTGTCGTAGGCGACGCCGCCGACATCGGCGGTCTCCATCTCGAACTTCAGGTCGAGGACTTGCAGGACCTTGACGGCCTCCGCGACGATCTCGGTGCCGATCCCGTCACCGGGGAGGACTGCGATTTTCATTGGTCTTCTTTCTTGGGTCTAAACCCAATATCCGGACGCAGAAGGCGCAGAAGTGACGCAGAAGACGCGAAAGAAACCCACGAAGAATTTCTTTGGAAGTCCTTCTGCGTCTTCTGCGTAACTTCTGCGTCCTCTGCGTCCGGTTGTTTGGTTTAGAGGGTGTGCGCCAACCAGGGCTTCGTCGCGAGACGCTGGGACTCGTAAGCCTTGATCTTGTCCCAGTGACGCAGGGTCAGGCCGATGTCGTCGAAGCCGTTCAGGAGGCAGTACTTGCGGAAGCCCTGCACCTCGAACGGAATCTCCTCGCCTTGCGGCTTCACGACGACCTGGCGCTCCAGGTCCACCGTCAGCTGGTAGCCGGGGAAGGCCAGCACCTCGTCGAACAGCTTCGCCACCGTGGACTCCGGTAGCACGATCGGCAGCAAGCCGTTCTTGAAGCAGTTGTTGAAGAAGATGTCGGCGAAGCTCGGCGCGATGATCGCGCGGAAGCCGTACTGCTGGATCGCCCACGGCGCGTGCTCGCGCGAGGAGCCGCAGCCGAAGTTCTTGCGCGCCAGCAGCACGGAGGCGCCCTGGTACCGCGGCTGGTTCAGCACGAAGTCCGGATTCGGCTTGCGCTTCGTGACGTCCTCGCCCGGCTCGCCGTGGTCGAGGTAGCGCCACTCGTCGAACAGGTTCGGGCCGAAGCCGGTCTTGCGGATCGACTTGAGGAACTGCTTGGGGATGATCGCGTCGGTGTCGACGTTCTCGCGGTCGATGGGGGCGACGAGGCCCTTGTGGACTGTGAACTTGTCCATCGGATTACTTCTTCGCCTTGTCTTCGATCTTGTCGCCCACCTTCTGGACGTCCTGGCCGAATCCACGCATCGTGTTGCAGCCCGCCAGCAGCAGGGCGACGGCGATCAGGGTGGCGGTGGTGATGGCTTTCATGGTCTCTCCTTATGCGAACTGGCGGACGTCGACGAAATGGCCATGGACCGCGGCAGCGGCGGCCATGGCGGGGCTCACGAGATGGGTGCGGCCGCCGGCGCCCTGGCGCCCTTCGAAATTGCGGTTGCTCGTCGAGGCGCAGCGCTCGCCCGGCTCCAGCCGGTCGGCGTTCATCGCCAGGCACATCGAGCATCCGGGCTCGCGCCACTCGAATCCGGCCGCCTGGAAGATCTTGTCGAGGCCTTCGCGCTCCGCCTGCTCCTTGACGACGCCGGAGCCCGGCACCACCAGGGCGGCCTTGACGTTCGGCGCCACCTTGCGGCCCAGGCGCTTCACCATTGCGGCCGCTTCGCGCATGTCCTCGATGCGGCTGTTGGTGCACGAGCCGATGAACACCTTGTCCACGAAGATGTCGTCCATCGGCTTGCCGGGCTGCAGGCCCATGTAGGTCAGCGCCCGCTCGATCGCCCCGCGCTTGTTGGCGTCCTTTTCCTTCTCGGGGTCCGGCACGCGGCCGTCGATGGACGTGACCATCTCGGGCGACGTGCCCCAGGTCACCTGCGGCACGATCTGCGACGCGTCGAGCTTCACCACCGTGTCGAACTTCGCGTCGGGGTCCGACTGCAGCGTGCGCCAGTAGGCCACCGCGTGGTCCCACTCCACGCCCTTCGGCGCGAGCGGCCGGCCCTTGACGTACTCGATGGTCTTCTCGTCCACCGCCACCATGCCCGCGCGCGCCCCGGCCTCGATGGCCATGTTGCACACCGTCATGCGCCCTTCCATCGACAGGCTGCGGATCGCCGAGCCGGCGAACTCGATCGTGTAGCCGGTGCCGCCGGCGGTGCCGATGCGGCCGATGATGGCCAGGACGATGTCCTTGGCGGTGACGCCCAGGGCGACCTTGCCCTCGACCTGCACCAGCATGTTCTTCGCCTTCTTGGCCAGCAGGGTCTGGGTGGCGAGCACGTGCTCCACTTCCGACGTGCCGATGCCGTGCGCCAGCGCGCCGAACGCGCCGTGGGTGGAGGTGTGTGAGTCGCCGCACACCACGGTCATGCCGGGCAGCGTCGCGCCCGACTCCGGGCCGATCACGTGGACGATGCCTTGCCGCTTGGACAGGAAGGGGAAGTACGCCGCCGAGCCGAACTCCGCGATGTTCTTGTCCAGCGTGGTGACCTGCTCCTTCGAGATCGGGTCCGTGATGCCGTCGTAGCCCAGCTCCCAGCCGGTGGTCGGCGTGTTGTGGTCCGCCGTGGCCACGACGGAGCTGATGCGCCAGACCTTGCGGCCGGTTTCGCGCAGGCCCTCGAAGGCCTGCGGGCTGGTCACCTCGTGCACCAGGTGGCGGTCGATGTAGAGGATGGACGTACCGTCCTCCTCGGTGTGGACGACGTGCTCGTCCCAGATCTTGTCGTACAGCGTGCGTGCCATGGGGCTTCCTTTGTCTGAAATTCTATGCGGCCAGCTCGTCCGCGCCCGTGTCCGCGCGGGCGCGCAGGTGATCGACGAGCAGGCGGGCGGTGAGCGGCAGGGTCGAGAAGTCGCGGGCGACCAGGCGGATGTCGCGGCGGGCCCAGCCATCGGTCAGCCGCACGCAATCCAGGTCGCCCACGCCGTGCATCAGGTTGAACGCCCGGCGCGGCATCACGCCCACGCCCAGGCCGTTGTGGATCATGCGGCACATCGCGTCGAGTCCGGTCACGTGGATGCGCAGGCGGATCGTGCGGCCCGCGGCGGCGGCGGCCTCGCGCATCGCGAGGTGGATGGAGCTGTTCGAATGCAGGCCGACATGGTCGCAGTCCAGCGTGTCCTCGAAGGCGATGGCGCGGCGCCTGGCCAGTGCGTGGCCGCGCGGCACGATCAGCGCCAGTTCGTCCTGCCGGTAGGGCAGGGTCTGCAACTCGTGGCCCGTCGAGCCGGTCACGCTGCAGATGCCCAGGTCCGCGGCGCCTTCGTGCACGGCGCGCAGCACCTCCGTGCTGAGATGCTCCTCGAGGTCGATCTTCACCTGGGAGTGCTCGCTGCTGAAGCTGCCCAGGTCCTCGGGGAGGAACTGCACGATGGCCGAGATGTTGGCGTGGATGCGCACGTGGCCGCGCACGCCGTCGGCGTACTCGGACAATTCGGCCTGCATCTTCTCCAGGCTGAACAGGACGGAGCGTGCGTGGTGCAGCAGGCTTTCGCCGGCGGGCGTGAGCTTCACGCCGCGCGTGTGCCGATACAGCAGGGGCGTCTCCAGGGTCGCTTCCAGGTCGGACAGGCGCTTGCTGACCGCTGACGCGGCGATGAACTCGCGCTCCGCCGCGCGGCCGATCGACCCCAGCTCGCAGACGGCCACGAACAGCTGCAGCGAAGTCAGGTCGATCCGGCGGGCGAAGGAGCGTTCGGTCGGGCGCATGGTCCAGGCATCGCGGACGGCGATGGCGATCGGGCATTTTCCCAGAGATGGGCGGCCTTGCCCATCGCGATCGGCGATGGCCGCCTTGCCGGGCGGGAGATTTCTCGTCAGGATGCGCGCCCATGCGCGCCGCTGTCCTCCTCCTGGCCCTGGCGCTGTGTGCCGCCGCCGCGGCGCAGGAGCGCCGCAACGCCTTCGATGATCCGTTCGTCCAGGTCACATCCGCCTTGCCCGGCTGTCCGGTGCCACGGCCACCCGGCTTTACGGAGGAGGAGGTCCGCAAGGAGGCGCACGTGCGCGCGCAGCACGGCAACAGCTGCTACCGGTCCGGGCGCTGCCGCCTGCCGAACTCGTATCTCTACGACAAGGAAATCATCCCGCGCGTGCAGCAGCACATCCGCCTCGACGGGCGCTTCGACGACACGTCCGTGTGGATCCTCGGGGAGCGCCGCCTCGTGACCCTCATGGGATGCGTGCGCACGAAGGAGCACGCGGAGCAGATGGAGAAGGCGGTGCTGCTGGTCGACGACGTGCTGGGGGTGGTGAACCATCTGTCGATCGGAAGCGGCGCGAAGCCGAAGTACGAGGTGGCTCGCTAGCTGGGGTTCGCCTTCGGGCTCACCGCCAGCCTACCAAGGCCCGGGCCCGACGCGCCGCGTAGGCTGGCGGTGAGCGGCGAAAGCCCGAACCCCAGCAAGCAAAAGGCCCGCCGAAGCGGGCCTTTCGAAGCGAACTGATCAGCGCGAAGCGATCGACTTCACGTCGCGGCGCACCGAGCCGGTGTACAGCTGGCGGGGGCGGCCGATCTTGTACTCGGGGTCGCCGATCATCTCGTTGAGCTGCGCGATCCAGCCGACCGTGCGGGCCAGCGCGAAGATCGCGGTGAACAGCGGCACCGGGATGCCGATGGCGCGCTGCACGATGCCGGAGTAGAAGTCGACGTTCGG
>JAQZBU010000069.1 GCA_029237735.1 Ramlibacter sp.
GAAGCCGGCGCGCAAGCCGTCATGATTTTCGACAGCTGGGGCGGTGTGCTCGCGGACGGCGCGTTTCAGGAGTTCAGCCTTGCCTATACGGCGCGCGTGTTGCAACAGCTCAAACGCGAACACGAAGGTGAGTCGATCCCGCGCATCGTGTTCACCAAGGGCGGCGCGCTCTGGATCGACGAGATGAACAAGCTCGATTGCGATGTGTTGGGCCTCGACTGGACGGCGAACCTCAGCCGCGCACGCGCCATGGTGGGCAGCAGCAAAGCGTTACAAGGCAATTTAGATCCCAACATTTTGTTCGCGCCCCCCGAGCGGATCGAGGCCGAGACCATTAAGGTTTTGGACAGCTTCGGAGCACCGCACACCGGCGCCGGTACGGGGCCGTCCCATATCTTCAACCTGGGTCACGGCATCAGCCAGCACACGCCGCCTGAGCATGTGAAGGTGTTGGTCAACACGGTTCACACGCACTCCATGCGCATGCGCCAAGCGCCAAGCGCCTGAATGTAAAGTTCGTCATCAGGGTGTTCCCTAGGCCACAGGCTTCGCAAAAACTTTGCCAGAGGCTTGACTTATGCACAAAAGTTGGGATGCACCTCGGGCGCGAAGCAGGGATTTGCTACAAAACCCATAGCGGTTCTAAGTTGTTGATTTATATAGGTTTCTCACGATGCCCTTTTTGCGGGCAATCCAGCCAAGCCCTTGATTTTTCAAGGCGCAGCGCGCTCCCGTGGACATCTATCAACAAAGTTATCCACATAAATTCTGAATCCATGCCAAAGCGCTTCTAAATCAAAGACTTAAACGCCATTTCGGAAACCGACCTTAAGAGAACCCGCTAACCGACGCTCTCATGCCCTACCGGATCGCCGTCGTCGTCCCAACTCCCGCGCACAGCACGATCGGCGGAACCCTGACTTATTTAAGTGAGCTTCCACTCCCGCCCGGCACGCTGGTCCGCGTGCCCCTGGGCTCGCGTGAAGTGTTGGGTGTGGTCTGGGATGACGAGTCGGCCACCCTGCCGGAGCGGGACGGCGTCGAAACAAGGCCGATTGCGGGAAGCCTTTCCGGCATCGCGCCTCTTGCTCGACAGTGGAGACAATTAGTTACCTTTTCAGCGAATTATTACCAGCGTAGTGTGGGCGAAGTGGCACTTGCCGGGCTGCCTCCCCAGCTGCGCGACCTGGACGCCCAGCAGCTCGCCCGACGGCTGAAACGCAGTGTTGCCGAGACGGCCGACGCGGCACTGGCCACGCCCCTTTCGCTCACCTCCGAGCAAAGCGGGGCGCTCGCGACCATAGAGACCGAACGCGGGCCGTTCCTGCTGTTCGGCGCAACCGGCAGTGGCAAGACCGAGGTGTACCTGCAGGCGGTGCAGCGCATGCTGCAACGCGAGCCGCAGGCGCAAGCCCTCGTCATGGTCCCGGAGATCAACCTCACACCGCAGTTGCAGGAGCGCTTCGTTGCGCGCTTTGGCGCTGGCAACGTGGTGGCAATGAACAGCGGCATGACACCGGCGCAGCGCTTGCGAAGCTGGCTTGCCGCGCACGGCGGCGCCGCCCGCATTGTGCTGGGCACTCGCATGGCGGTGTTCGCCTCCATTCCGCACTTGCGGCTCATCGTCGTCGACGAGGAACACGACCCCAGCTACAAGCAGCAGGAAGGGGCGCGCTATTCAGCGCGAGACCTTGCGGTCTACCGCGCCCAGCTCGAGGGCGCCAAGGTGCTGCTGGGCTCGGCGACGCCATCGCTCGAGAGCTGGCAGTCCAGCGAGAAGGGACGCTACCGGCGGGTGCTGATGGCCTCACGCGTCGGTAGCGCCGCAAGCGGCGAAGGCAGCTTCCCCACGGTGCGGCTGGTGGATATGAACCTGCAGCCGAAGAACACCGTCTTCTCGCCCCAGCTGCTGGACGCTATCCAGAAGCGCATCGCGCTCGGCGAACAATCGCTCGTCTTCCTGAATCGCCGCGGTTACGCGCCGGTGCTGGCGTGCACGGCCTGCGACTGGAAAAGCGAATGCCCCAACTGCAGCGCCTACCGCGTGTTCCACAAGATCGATCGCAGCTTGCGCTGCCACCATTGCGGCTACACCGAGCGTGTGCCGCGCGCCTGCCCCGAGTGCGGCAACGTGGACATCGCGCCGGTCGGCCGTGGCACCGAACGCCTCGAGGAGCACCTGGGCGACTTGCTGGCGGATGTGAAGCAGGCGAATGGCGAGCCGGTGCGCATCGCACGCATGGACGCCGACAGCACGCGCCTGAAGGGGGCTCTGGAGCAGCAACTCGCGAGCATGCACGCAGGCGACGTAGACGTGCTGGTGGGCACGCAGATGGTGACCAAGGGCCATGACTTCCGGCGCATCACGCTGGTGGCGGCGCTCAACCCAGACTCGGCGCTGTTCTCCAGTGACTTCCGCGCGCCGGAGCGGCTGTTCGGCCTGCTGATGCAGGCGGCGGGCCGCGCCGGCCGCGATGCCGCGCAGGCCGGCGCGAGCGAGATGTGGGTGCAGACCGGGCATCCGAAGCATCCGCTCTTCACCAACTTGCGCCGTCACGACTACCCCGCCTTCGCCGCGCAGCAGCTCAAGGAGCGCGAGCAGGCCGGCATGCCGCCGTTCGGCTTCCAGGCGCTGCTGCGGGCCGAGGCTCGCACTCAGGAAGCGGCGCAGGCCTTCCTCAAGGCAGCGAGCGCGGCCGCGCAGGAACTCGAAGGCGCGGACCGGGTGACGATCTATTCGGCCGTGCCCATGAGCGTGCAACGCGTGGCAAATATCGAGCGCGCGCAGATGCTCGTGGAGAGCGCGTCGCGCACTGCGCTGCAGCGCTTCCTCGCGGCCTGGCAGCCGGTGCTGCAGGCCACGCGCGAGAAGGGCCTGATCCGCTGGGCGGTGGATGTCGATCCGCTGGTGATCTGACGTCAAAGGCGCTATCCCATGAATACGTGATAGCGCAGCATCAACGCGGTATTTCGTCCGGCCCGGCGTTTTTCTAGATTGGCACAAACGCCCCAGGGGCGCTCAATCCGCCAAACACCAAGGAAGAGCATGAATCCGAGAAACTACGCCCAGAAAAGCCGCAGCCTCGGCTGGGCCTGGTTCGCGGTACCGCTGTCCTCCGTCGTCTCAGTCTTGGCTACGATCGTGATCATCCAGCCGCACTCGCCGGGCGCTACGCCTGAAATAGCCACATCCGCTGCGGCCGGGGTGTACTCGGGACGCACGCACGAGGTCCGGGTGATGAACGAGCCGTCCGAACTGGACCTACTGCGCGACAACGCCACGCTCGGAGACCCCATTGCCGGCATCGCACTGGTGAGCCAACTGCTGGACCGGTTCGAGCGCAACGGCCGCGGCGACGACCTTTACGAGGCCGTGCAGTGGATGGACCGCGGCTGGGCCGATGGGCATTACCAGTCATCGGGCCTTCCCACGCGCGTGTACGAGCGGCACTGCGGCTATGGCGCGCTGCGCTGGCACTGGCTGTGCGACGGCGGAGAGTGACCGTCAGCCCCGCTCCGGCGCGTGCGGCGCGGACTTCAACTTCAGGGCCGATTCGTAAAGCTCATTGCGCGAAGCGCCCGTAATCTCCGCGGCCAGCTTCACGGCAGTTTTGAGAGGCAGTTCCCTGAGCAGAAGTTCCAGCACGCGCAGGCCGTCGTCCGCCTGGGGCGCCTCCGGTGCGCCGTGCAGCACGAGCGCGAACTCGCCGCGCGTGCGCTGCGAATCCGCGGCCAGCCACGCGGGCAGGCCCCGGCACGGCAGCGTGGCAACCTCCTCGAATTGCTTGGTCAACTCGCGACCGATTGTGACAGCGCGCTCACCCAAAGCGGCCAGCGACTTCGCCAGCACCTCGATGCGGTGCGGCGCTTCCAGTAGCACGATGGGCCGAACCTCTTGTGCCAGCCGCGCTACCGCCGTGTCACGCTCACCCGCCTTGCTGGGCAGGAAGCCCGCGAACACGAAAGCGCCATCGTCACCCGCCGCGCCCGATACGCTCAACACCGCCGTGACGCTGCTCGCACCCGGCATCGGCACGACGCGCAGCCCGGCCTCGCGCACGGCCGCAGTCAGGCGCGCGCCCGGATCGCTCACCGCCGGCGTGCCGGCGTCGCTCGCATAGGCCACGCGCTGCCCCGATTGCAAGCGCTCGACCACCGCCTGCGCGGCCTCCGATTCGTTGTGCTGGTGCACCGCGAGCAATTGCGCGGACGCTTTGTCGATGCCGTAGGCGCGCAGCAGCGCCTGCGTATGGCGCGTGTCTTCGCAGGCGACGGTGTCGGCGAGTTGCAGCACGTGCAGGGCCCGCAGGGAGATGTCGGCGAGGTTGCCGATCGGCGTGGCGACGACGTACAGCGCGCCTTGCGGATAATGCTGCGACCCCGCCGCTTCACGAGCGGCATTCAGGGCCAACGCAAAAGAAGCGCTCAAATGGAAATCCCCCGCAAGAAAAAAGCTGCCGAAGCCACCACCAAGCAGGCCGGCGACGCCGCCGAGGACCGGGCACTGGCCCATCTGTCGACGAGCGGCCTGCACCTGCTTGCGCGCAATTATCGGACGCCGGGACGCGGCGGCGGGGAAATCGACCTGGTAATGCGCGAGCCCGGCGGCACGCTGGTGTTCGTCGAGGTGCGCCAGCGCGCCAGCCGCGCCTTCGGCGGCGCCGCCGCGAGCGTGAGCCACACCAAGCAGCGGCGCATCATCTTCGCGGCCCGCCACTACCTGATGCGCCTTGCGCAGCAGCCGCCGTGCCGGTTCGATGTGGTGAGCGTCGAAGCCGGCAAGATCGAATGGCTGAAAGCGGCTTTCGACGCTTCGTGACGCCCGCTCAGTGGCGCCAGACCTTCAGGCCTCGCAGCGATTCAAGCGCGTCGAAGTCGCGATCGGCGTGGAGCAAGGCATGGTCGTTCTCGATGCAATAGCTTGCCAGCAGCACGTCGATGGGGCTGTGCACGGTGACGCCGGCGACGCGCAACGAGCGGTAGTGATGCGCGGCCCGCAACGCACCATCTTCACCGCCGATCTCCAGCACCGGCAATGCACCGAGCACGCGCCGTGCCGCCTGGAAATCCTGCTCGTGGCGAAACCCCCGCAGGACCTCGAACAGCACGAGATCGGGCATGGCCAGCGGTGCACTGCCATCCTGCAGGAGGTCAGCCAGCCGATCGACCGCCGGGCTGTTTCGGCCGTTGAAGAAATCGATCCAGACCGAGGAGTCGACCAGGATCACTTCTTGCGACCCGGTGTCGCACGAGTGGCGGCGTACGCCTTTCGCGGCTCGGCGACCACGGACGCGGCGGCCCCGGGCGCGTCCTCCCAGCGGAGCTTGCCACGCAATGCGAGGATGTCCCGATACGCCGCCTGGCGCGCAAGCAAACGCAAGCCCGCTTCGACTGCATCTTTTTTGGTGCTGAACGGTCCGGCCTTCATAGCCGCGTCGAGCAAGTCGTCGTCGATCACGATGTTGGTGCGCATGATGTGTAGATAAACGTTGTTTCGTACACATTATGCATCAAGCCGGTCACGAAGTCTTCAGCAACGCCCCCTTGAACAGCACCGGCCCTGTCGGCCCCCGCTCGGTGGGCACGCCGCCCTTGGGCTCCAGGCTGATGGCCAGCGCCGGGGCTTCGCGCACCTGGTTCTCGGCCGCGGTGAGCTTGACCACCGGGCTCTCGCCGAGGACGCCGAGCGAACGCGGCCCGCCGCTGGGCGGCAGGGCCCAAAGCTGCAGCGACTTGTCCGCGGCTTCCTGGTAGCCACCCACCCGCTTGATGGTCAGCGTGTTGTGCGCGGGATCGAAGGTCACCAACATCGATGCAGCGGAGCGGTCGTCCGAGAGCACCGCCACGTACTGGATCTCCGGCTTGGCCTGCAGCTGCGCCGTCAACTGCGCGTTCTGCGCGGCCAGCGTGGCCCGGGCGCTGCCCAGTTGCGCGAGCTGCTCGTCGCGGCGGCTCACTTCGCCCAGCAAGTTGAGCGAGAAGGCGATCGCCGCGACACTGGCGACAGCGCCCGCGAAAGTCGCGCCTCGCCACCAACGCAGGCCGCTGCTGCTGGCCTGCGGGCGCTGCGCTACCGGCTGCCGTTGCGCGGCGATGAGGTTCTCGATCCGCTTCCACACGTTGGGGCTGGGCGCCTGCGCCCATTGCAGCTCGGTCAACGCAGCGAAGCGCTCCTGCCAAAGCAGCGCGGCGGCGCGAACCGCCGGGCTTTGCCGCGCGAGCGACTCGAAGCGCCGCCGCGCACCGCCGCGCAAGGTGCCCAAGGCATAAGCGGCCGCGAGGCGATCCAGCAGTTCCGGGTGGCGGGAAAGATCCATCAGGCAAACCTCGCCATGCAGCCGCGCAGCTGATCGATGCCGCGCCGGATCCACGTCTTCACGGTGCCCAGCGGCAACTTCAGTTGCTCGGCGAGTTCGCTATGGCTCAGGTCGCGCAGGTAAGCCAGGCTCACCACCTCGCGCTGGCGCGCCTCGAGCTTGCGCAGGCACTCGTGCAAGGCCCAGGCCTGCTCACTGGCCTGGCTCGTGTCCAGCGGGTCGGGCGAGTCGCCGGCCACGGTTTCGCTGATGGCGTCATTGAGCTCGAGCGCGGTGTCGGCGCGCTCGCTGGTGCGGCGGCGCAGAAAGTCGAGCGCGCGGCTGCGCACGATCACGCCCATCCACGCCAGGGGCGGGCTGAGCGACGCGCGGTAGTCGCCCGCAATGCGCCAGATGTTGAGGTAGGTCTCCTGCAGAACGTCTTCGGCCCATTCGCGGTTGGTGACCACGCGCAGTGCAACGCCGTAGAGTCTGGACGAGGTGAGGTCGTACAGCTCGCGCAAGGCGGCCTCGCCGTCGACCTGGCGCACGTCGCCCACGGAGCGGGCGGCAATGCGTTCGATGAGTGCAATCAGGTGCCGGTCTTGAAGTGGGTCGGGCATGGTACGGGACAGCGGTTGTCCTGCACTGTACGCACGAAACGGCCCAGCGGATTCAAATCCCGCCAGGAATTTCATCGTGCCTCCAGGGCGAGCGTCACGAAACGGCTTTCCCAGCTGTCGGGACGCGTGGCGGACGGGCGCAGATCCGTCCCGCGAAGCAGCCAGCGGCCGCCGAACGGCAGGCGGTGTCGCAGCATGCCTTGTGAGTCGGTTTCGCGCCACACGCCCATGGGATTGCGCTCACTCACCAATTCAACGGGAAATCCGGCCAGGGGCCGGCCCTCGCGCAGGACCTGGAACGCCAGGGGCGCCCCGACGGCAACCGGATCGCTGCCCAACACGACGATTTCCAGCGCCATGCCGACCGGTTGCCGCGCCGCGGCGAGCCGCCCGGGCGGCAAGGCGGAAGCGCTAGCCAGCTCGATCCGCGCGAACTTCCGATAGTTCTCGCGCCAGGGCAGGCGGCGCTCCTGCAAGCCTGCCCACCGGTTGCGGACGTCGGCTGGAGCGCGGATTTCCGCCAGGTAGACCTGGACCAGGCGCGGCTCCAGTTCGATGTCGACGGCTTGCAGTTCGGCCCAGCACGAGACGGGGGATGGCGCGCCGTCGTCCACGTCCGGCGCCAGGTCGAGCCGTTGCGCATGCTCTTGCACTGCGCGAAGCGCCGGCCCCTGCACAACGCCGTCGCTGCACCTCGCCCGCGCCACGCTCGCCGCCACGGGGCCGAACTCCTGCACCGGGTAGCGGTTGCCCGTGGCCAGTTCCAGCAGCTTGCCGTCCCGCCCGGGGCTCAACCAGCTGTCGTGCGCTCGCGCCGTCCCCGCCGCGAGGCACAGGCCTGCGCAGGCGGCGGCAAACAGTGCCTTGGCATTCATCGTGTCAGATGCCCGGGTCCGGCTCGTCGGTGTCGCTGGTGGCGAGCATCGCGTCGCCCACGGCGAGCGGCGCCGCGGTGTTGTCGCTGGAAGCGGCAACGCTCTTGACGAACGCGATAGCGCCGGCCGAACTGCTGGTGGCGGAGGCCGGCACGTCGGTGCCCGCCACCGGCGGGTCGGTGGCGACGGGCACGCCGCCACCGCCGCCGCCACAGGCCACCAGCACAAGGGCGCCGGCGGCGGCCGCGAAGGCCCCGCGAAGGTGTGTGATCGCTTTCATGGCTTGCTCCTTGCGTCTGCCGTTCACTGCGAACCGGGCAGCGGCGTGTTGAGGTACGGGAAGCCGGAGAGGAAGGGCACCACGGCCTGGTCCACGGCGTCATGGACGTCGAGCGATGCAGCACCGGCCGGCACGCTGGAAGGCTTGCACGCGGATGTGACTGGCACGCCGGGGATGCTATTGAGCTTGAACGTGTCCCCATCGCCATTGGCCATGCACAGGCCGCCCAGCATGGCCACCAGCGCGATGTCCACCACATCGTCCTTGGGCCGGCGTCCGTTCGGGAAGCCCGCGAAGTCGGCGCCCGACGTCTTGATGCTGCCCACGATGGCCAGGCGATTCTGCGCCGCGAAAGGAACCGCCGGGACCGCGGTGTTCAACCGCAGCATCTCTGAAGGCGTGACGGTGGCGGGCTTGTTGACGCCGGTGATGCCCGTGAGGAAGACCGTGGCGAGGTCGGTGCGCGGCACGTTGGTCGGCGCCAGCGCGGCGGCGTCTCCCGCCAGCACCAGGCCGAGCAACGCAGGCAGCGTGGGATGGGTCACGTAATCGAGGAACTGGCCGTCGCCCGAGGGCCGGGACGCGTTGAACTTGTCCTTGTCCTTCAGGCCGATGACGACCTCGTTCACCAGCGGCTGCCCGAGGCGCGAAACCTGCGTCCAAGCGCCGCCCGGCTTCTCGCTGGCCTGGTGGCCCGACGCCGGCGCGCCCGACAGCAGCCGCGCCTGGCGCAGGCTGGCCGTGGTCCATCCGCCGAGCACGCTCTCGCTGCCGGCCGTGAGGCAATCCTTGTGCACCTCGATCGCGATCGAGGTCACGTTGCTGTCCTGGATCGAGTTCGCGGCTGCGGCATTGATGTTGGCCGGGTTGGTGATGACGGAAAGGGGCGCGTTCACCAGGTCGAAAATCGGCCCGAGGTTGACGGCGAAGCCTTCCTGGCGCTGGCCCGCGAAGATGCGGCCCGCGTCCTTGCCCGACGGACACCCAGGGATGCGCACGTCATGGATGTGCTTGCCCGCGTAGGTGGCATAGGCCGCGCTGTTGCCCAGTGTCTTCACGCCGATATAGTCCACCGGTTTTTCGAAAGTCGCGCCGCCGCCGGCCTTGGCCACGGCCGACACGGCGCCTTTGCGCCGGTCGCCGCGCACCACGTTCACCGTGTAGGTCTCGTTCAGGTTGAGGTTGGCATCGCTGACGTTGGAGACAGTTCCCGCCTGGATCAGCGGGATCGTCACCGATTTCTGCGCCGCGCCTGCGCCGATCGGCAAGGCGACGTTGTTGAGTTTGTTGTTGAAGCGGAACTGGAAGCTGATGTCTTCCTGCGCGTCGCCGTTGTTGTCGATGTGGATCTCGTACAGGGCGTTAGGGTCCATCGAGAAGTAGTTGGGCCCGCCATACGGCCCCTGCAGGGGCTGGTAATTAGCGATGAGCGTCACATAGTCGGAGCGGCCGCCGCTGCCGTCCGCCGCCACGCCTTCGTAGCTGCGGAACATGTAGAAATCAGTCGCGTCGACCTTGGGGCTGGTGGTGATGAAGGGCGCCTCGCGATGGCTGGAGGCCATGCCGAGGCCGGCGGCGCTCGCGGCGCAGGCGGCCAGCAGGGCCAGCTGGAATTTGCGGATTCGTGTCTTTCGCATGTCGCTCTCCTGTTGCGGGTTGGGTGGGGATGCCTGCCCAATACGGAGAGCTCATGCCCCGTGGATTCAAGTTATCCGCTTGGCCCTGGGGAACGCGCGGGCATTGCCGCACTCGAATCCGGATTGCCGCCCGCTGCGTAGGGGCCCCTCCCACGCCGGACCACCGGGTTATCATCCAAAGCCATGCTCGAACAACGCATCCAACAGCATTTCATCGACAGCGCGGACCTCAAGTACCAGTCCGCCCAATCCCTGAGCAAGCCGATCGCCGCCGCAGTGCAAGCCATCCTGGCCTGCGTGACCAGCGGCGGCAAGGTGCTGGCCTGCGGCAACGGCGGCTCGGCGGCCGACGCGCAACATTTCTCGGCGGAATTCGTGGGGCGCTTCGAGCGCGAGCGTCCCGAGCTCGGCGCCATCGCGCTCACGACCGACAGCTCCATCCTCACGGCCATTGCCAACGACTACGACTTCGAGCGTATCTTTTCGAAACAGGTGCGCGCCCTCGGCCAGGCCGGCGATGTACTGCTGGCGCTTTCCACCAGCGGCAACTCCGCCAATGTGCTGGCTGCGATTGAAGCCGCGCACGAGCGCGAGATGACCGTGGTAGCGCTCACCGGGCGCGGCGGGGGCAAGATGGCCACCGCCCTGCGCGAGACCGATGTCCATATCTGCGTTCCGCACGACCGAACCGCACGCATCCAGGAAGTTCATATCCTGGCCCTGCATTGCATCTGCGACGGCGTGGACGCCCAACTCCTCGGAGAACAGGAACCCCCGACATGAAACTGAAACGCCCTTCCCTGCTGATTTCCGCCCTTGCAACGGCCGCCCTGGCGAGCGCGCTCTCCGGTTGCGCACCGCTGATCATCGGTGGCGCCGCCGTGGGCGCCATGGTCACCTTCGACCGCCGCACCTCGGGCGCCCAGCTGGAGGACGAAGGCATCGAGCTGCGCGCGGGCAGCCGCCTGCGCGACGCGTTGGGCGACCGCGCCCACGTCAATATCAACAGCTACAACCGGCAGGTTCTGCTGACCGGCGAAGTGCCCAACGAAAACGACAAGCAGCTTGCCGAGCAGATCGTGTCCAAGGTGGACAACGTGAAAGGCATCGTCAACGACCTGGCCGTGATGGGCAATACGACGCTGGCGCAGCGCTCGTCCGACACGCTGGTGACGGGCAAGGTCAAGGCCTCGCTGGTCGATGCCAAGGATCTGTACGTGGGCGCGTTCAAGGTGGTGACCGAGCGCGGCACCGTGTACCTGATGGGCCGCGTGACGCAGCGCGAAGCCGACCGGGCCACACAAATCGCACGAAACATCGGCGGCGTGCAGCGTGTGGTGCGTATTTTCGAGATCCTCACCGAAGAAGACGTCCGACGCATGAGCCCCCTGCCGGCCGCGAGGCCCGCGGCGGCGCAACAGCCACTGGCTCCCTCCAGCTCGCCCCGATAAGCCGCGTAATTGCCACCCCGAAAGGCCCGCCACCAGGCGGGCTTTTTTCATGGCTTGGCGAGAAAGGCGGAGGAGAAGAGTCGGCTTGCGCCGGCTGCATCAATTGTTCTGATTTTTGCACTTCCGCGCATAGAGGAGCGTGGCCACAATGCCCCCATCGGCTCGGCACACCCCACGAAAGGCGAATCCATTGAATACCGGCGAATTGAAGCTTCAAGACTGGGTGGGGCGCAGCGAGGACGTTCATGACATCGTCACGGCGACACCTTGCGCCGCGCTGGCGGCCACGCTCGACCACCCACCAGAGCGACCCGTTGCCGGCAGCGTGCTGCCGCCGCTATGGCACTGGCTCTACTTTCTGCCGTTGCACCGCCAGTCCGAGATCGGCCCTGACGGCCACGCCCGTCGCGGCGGGTTCATGCCACCGGTACCGCTGCCGCGCCGCATGTGGGCGGGCAGCCAATTCGAATTTCATTCGCCCATCCGCGTGGGCGACGCAGTCCGCCGGGCCTCGACCATTGCCGGCGTGAGCGAGAAGACCGGGCGCAGCGGGCCGCTGGTTTTCGTCAAGGTTCGCCACGAGGTCTTTTGCAACGGGGGAACTGAGCCGGCAATCACCGAGTTCCACGACATCGTCTATCGTGAAGCGGCCCGGCCGGGGGAAGCCGCGCCGCCGCCAGAGCCTGCACCGAGTCAATCCAGCTGGGTCCGGCAGATTTCACCCGATGACGTGCTGCTGTTCCGCTATTCCGCGCTGACGTTCAACGGCCACCGCATCCACTATGACCGCCGCTACGTCACCGAAGTCGAAGGCTATCCGGGCTTGATCGTGCACGGGCCGTTGATAGCGACGTTGCTGATGGACCTGCTGCGCCGTAAGCTCCCCGAGGCGGTGGTAAAGGGCTTCGAGTTCCGTGCAGTGCGGCCCACGTTCGATCTGAATCCGTTCAGCGTGCATGGCGAGCCCTCAGCCGACGGCAGGTTCGTTCGCCTCTGGGCCCGGGACCACGAGGGATGGCTGACGATGGACGCCACCGCCGAGCTGGGAGAAAGCCGATGAACCCGCTGAAGGGCATCACCGTCGTGACGTTGGAACACGCGATCGCAGCCCCGTTTGCCACCCGGCAACTGGCGGACCTCGGCGCTCGCGTCATCAAGATCGAACGGCCGGGCAGCGGCGACTTCGCCCGCGGTTACGACGAGCGTGTGCGCGGGCTGGCGTCTCACTTCGTATGGACCAATCGCTCCAAGGAGAGCCTCACATTGGACGTGAAGCACCCGCACGCCGCACAGGCATTGCGCCGCTTGATCCTCGAGCAGGCAGACGTCGTGGTGCAGAACCTGGCCCCAGGCGCCACCGATCGACTGGGCCTGTCCTACGCCGCCCTGTCGGCCGAGAAGCCTGAATTGATCGTTTGCGACATCTCCGGTTACGGCGGTGACGGGCCCTGCCGTGACAAGAAGGCCTATGACCTGTTGATCCAGAGCGAAGCGGGCTTCGTGTCCGTCACTGGCAGCGAGGCCGAGCCAGCCAAGGCCGGCCCATCGATTGCCGACATCGCCGCGGGCATGTACGCCTACACCAATATCCTTGCGGCGCTGCTCGAGCGTCAGCAGACGGGGCGCGGCCGTCACATCGACGTGTCGATGCTCGAATCGCTGGTGGAGTGGATGAATTACCCGCTGTACTACGCTTTTGAGGGATCCGACCCTCCAGCGCGCACCGGCGCGAGCCATGCGACCATCTATCCCTACGGCCCATTTCCCGCGGGCGACGGCGCCACTGTGATGCTGGGCTTGCAGAACGAGCGCGAATGGGTGTTGTTTTGCGAGAAGGTGCTGCTGAAGCCCGAACTTGCACGAGATCCCCGTTTCTCGACCAACTCCCGACGTAGTGCCGCACGAGTGGAACTGCGGCAGATCATTGTTGACAGCTTCAACTCCCTCACTACCCAGCAGGTGGTGGACCGCCTCGACGCCGCCTCAATTGCCAATGCCCGCGTCAACACCATGCACGATGTCTGGGCGCATCCACAGCTCAAGGCGCGCGACCGCTGGACCGAAGTTGAAACGCCGGCGGGTAACATCCCTGCACTATTACCACCCGGCATGTCGCGCCGCGACACGCCCCGAATGCAGGCCGTTCCCGCATTGGGCCAGCACACCGAGAGCATCTTGACGGAGCTGGGCTACTCCGCCCGGCAAATCTGCGACATACGGGATGCCGGCGCGATTTGAGGCCGCCGCGCCACAAGCAACAACACCCATGACTAACTTGCCCCAGACCTACCTGTTCGTGCCCGGAAATCGGTCCGAGCGTTTCGCCAAGGCCGCCGCTTGCGGCGCACATGCTGTCATCCTGGATCTCGAGGATGCTGTCGCGCCGGAGCAGAAAGTGGATGCCCGCGAAGCGGTTGGGCGTTGGCTGTCGAACCGTCCGGCGGGTGGCATACCCTCTTTGGTTCGTATCAACGACGCAGCCTCGCCATGGTTCGAGCAGGAACTCGAATGGCTGGGCCGCGCGAAACCCGATGGCGTGATGATGCCCAAGGCAGAAGACCCCGATCTGCTGCGCAACGTGGCACGGTTGCTCCCTGTGCAGTGCGCGTTTGTGCCACTGGTCGAAACCGCCCGCGGCGTGGCTGCAGCGCGCGAAATCGCAGCGGTTCCGGGTGTACAGCGCCTGGCGTTCGGCACGATCGACTATGCGCTTGACCTCGACCTTCCGGACGACGAGCGCGGGCTGATTTATCCAGCCAGTGTCCTGGCGATCGAGTCGCGCCGCGCCGGCCTGGCGGCGCCCATTGCAGGCGTTACCGCAGCGCTGGATGACCCGGCCCGGCTCTTGGCCGACTGGACTTTCGCGCGCGCGACCGGTTTCAGCGCGAAGATGTGTATTCACCCGGCACAGGTCATCGCGCTGAACCGCGCCATGCTGCCCACCGCCTCCGAGATCGATTGGGCGCGCCGCGTGATCGCTGCCGCCGAATCATCGCCCGGTGCGGCCCGCGTGGATGGCCGCATGGTCGACAAGCCAGTGCTGCTCAAAGCACAGGCACTCCTGGCACGCGCCTGACGCTTGCGATTCAGACAACACCTATTTTTCAAGGACAACCATGGCCGCCAGCATCATTGACTCAAGCATCTTCCAGGGCATCTTCTCCAGCGAAGCGATGCGCCACATCTGGTCCGACGAGAACAGAACGCAGAAGTATCTCGACGTGGAAGCGGCGCTGGCACGGGTGCAAGGCCGGCTCGGGTTGATTCCGCAAGAGGCCGCCGACGAGATCGTCAAGCATTGCCATCTGGATCAGATCGACATGACCAAGTTGCGCCAACAAACAGAGCGCATCGGCTATCCAGTGCTAGGCGTCGTCTCGCAGCTCAACGCCCTGTGCAAGGGAAAGCTGGGCGAGTACTGCCATTGGGGGGCGACCACGCAGGACATCACCGACACCGCCACGGTGTTGCAGATCCGCGAGGCGCTCGAACTGGTCGATGCCGACCTCACGGCCATTTCGCGCGCCCTGGCCGACCTCGCGCGCAAGCACCGTGACACGCCCATGATCGGCCGCAGCAACCTGCAGCAGGCGATTCCCGTGACCTTCGGCTACAAGATGGCAGGCTTGCTGTCGGCCATCGAACGCCACCGCGAGCGCCTCACGCAATTGCGCCCGCGCGTACTCGTCGGCGAGTTCGCGGGGGCCGCCGGTACGCTGGCTTCGCTGGAAAGCGGCGCCATGGAGACACAGGCGGGCTTGATGGAGGAGCTGGGTCTGGGCCAGCCGCTCATCGCCTGGCACACCATCCGCGATTCGATTGCCGAAGTCGGTGCCTTCCTGGGCCTGGTCGGGGGAACGCTCGGCAAACTCTCCATGGATGTGAAGCTGATGATGCAGACCGAAGTGGCCGAGGTGTACGAGCCTTACTATCACGGCCGCGGCTCCAGCAGCACCATGCCGCAAAAGCGCAACCCGATTTCGTCCTGCTACATCCACGCCGCGATTTCCGTCGTGCGACAGCATGCGGCATCGCTGATGGATGCCATGGTGGCCGATCACGAAAGGTCGACGGGGCCGTGGGAGATCGAATGGATCGTGCTTCCGGAGAGCTTTTGCCTCATGGCCGGCGCGCTGAAACAGTCGCGCTCCGTGCTCGAAGGACTGGAGGTCGACGCGGTGCGCATGCGCGAGAACATCGACATGACGCATGGCTTGGTGATGTCTGAGGCGGTGATGATGGGCCTGGGTCCCTACATCGGTCGCGAGTACGCGCACGACCTGGTGTACGACATCTGCCGCGAGGCGGTGAAGGGCAAACGGCACCTGCTCGACCTGCTGGCTGAGCACCCCGAGATCAATAAGCACCTGGACCGTGCGGCACTCGCAAGGATGTGCGATCCGTCGAACTACCTGGGCCAGTCCGGCGCAATGGTGGATCGGGTGCTGGCAAGTCTCTGAGCCGGCATTCGCGGGCTCCCCTAAGAGGCGGATGCCTTCTTCCTGGGAGCGCGCTTCTTCTTGAGCTCCGCGAACATCGCATAGAGGTGCTGCGCCGCAGGAGAGAGCGACCGGCCGCGGCGCCGGATCAGGCCGAGCCGCCGTGTGACTTGCGGGTCCTTCAGCGGGACGCTCACCAGTGTCGGATGATCGCTTCCGGGCATGGCCAAGCGGGGCACCGCGGCGACCCCAAGCCCCGCCTCCACCAAGCCGAGCAGGGTCACCACGTGTTGCGCTTCATAGATGCACACCGGCCGGTTGGGCACGCCCGCCAGCGCGAGGTCCATCAGCAAGCGATTGCCCGATGACTTGCCGACGGTCATGAAATCGTAGGGACGCAACTCGCTCCAGCTCACCGATCGTTTGGCCGCGAGCGGATGATCCCGCCGGCAGGCGACGACGAAGGGTTCTTCCAGGATGATTTTGAACTCCAGGTCGGCCTCCGCGCTGCCGATGAAGTTCAGTCCGAAGTCGGCCTCGCCGCGCGCCACGGCCGCGAGGACTTCGTTGGCGCTCGCATCGAAGATCTTCACCCGGATATTCGGGAACGCTGCGTGATAACGCTTGATCACCTGGGGCAGGAAATAGAAACCGGCCGAAGGTACGCAAGCCACCGTTACCTCCCCCATGCGGGTGGCCGCCACCTCCTGGATGCCCAGCAGCGTGCTGTCCAGGTCGTCGAGAAGCTGGCGTGTCTTGCGCGCGAAATCCCGCCCCACCGCCGTCAGCTCGACCTTGCGCGTATCGCGGTCCAGCAGGCGAACCCCCAGGGCTGCCTCCAGCTTGTCGATGCGCCGGCTGAAGGCGGGCTGCGAAATGTGGACCAACTCCGCCGCCTTGCGGAAGTTCCTCATCTCGGCCACGGCCGCAAAGGCTTGCAGATCACCCAGGTCGAAATGGATTGCCATCGCTTCTCCTCACCGCCTTTTCGGTGATAGCGATCATGCATCAATAGTTTCTAAACATGCAATTCACAGCAGGGTGTCGAACCGCGAGCATCGGTTCCTGAGACGCCGGCATGCCAGCCGCCCCCACCCCATTTCAGGAGACACCATGCAACCTACTCGCCGAATCCTTGTCGCAGCCATCGCCGCGGCAGCATCACTCGCCTGCTCGGGCGCCTTCGCCGCATTCCCCGAGAAGCCCATCACCATCGTTGTGCCCACGGCCGCAGGCGGCGCCAACGACGCCATGGCGCGGATCATCGGGCAGGGCATGTCTACATTGTTGAAACAGCCCGTGATCGTGGACAACAAGGCGGGTGCCAACGGCGCCATCGCCGCCGAGGCCGTCGCCAAGGCCGCGCCCGACGGGCATACGCTGATGCTCGGCTACATCGCCACCCATGCCATGAACCCGTCGCTGCAGAAATTGCGCTACGACCCGGTCAAGGATTTCGAGGCCGTGGGTCTGGTCGGCTACTCGCCTGTGCTGATGGTGGTCAACCCTTCGGTGAAGGCTGCCAATGCGAAGGAGCTGGTGGCGCTGGTCAAGGCCACGCCCGAAAAGTTCAGCTATGCCTCCGCGGGCAACGGCACGGCGCCGCATTTCGCGGCAGAGCTGTTCAAGCAGTCGACGGGCCTGACCGGCCTGCTTCACGTTCCCTACAAGGGTTCGTCGCCGGCCGTCACCGACACCATCGGTGGCCAGACGCAGATCATGTTCCCCAGCCTTTTCACCGCAGTGCCTTATGTGAAAGGCGGCAAGCTCAAGGCCATCGGTGTCGCGGGCACCAAACGCTCCGCCCTGCTGCCCGACGTTCCCACGCTGCAGGAACAAGGCGTCGCCAATGTGGACGTCTCACAGTGGTATGCCATCTTCGCGCCCGCCAAAACACCCAAGCCTGTGATCGACCAGCTCAACAAGGCGCTCAACGCCGTGCTGTCCGACCCGGCCGTGGTGAAAAAGCTCGAGGACCACGGCGCGGACGTGGAGACCAGCACGCCCGAGCAGCTGCGCACCTTCGTGCAGCAGGAGCAAGTGAAGTGGAAGAAGGTGGTCGAGCTCGGAAAGCTCAAGGCCGATTGATACATCAACCCGAGGAGAAACCTGAATGAAAAGAAAACTGATTGCCCTGTCCGCCTTGGCGTGCTGTGGCATGGCGGGCGCGCAGTCGTCGGTCACCCTGTTCGGCATCGTCGACGCGGCGTATGCCCACGGTTCGGGCAGCGCCGCCAACCGCACGCAACTGGCCAGCGGGGCCAACAACAGCTCGCGGCTGGGCTTTCGCGGAACTGAAGACCTGGGCGGCGGAATGTCCGCAAGCTTCTGGCTCGAAGGACAGTTCAACACAGACAACGGCACCGGCGTAGCCACGAACACCAACAACCAGCCTGGCGGCAACACCACTGCGGGGGGCCTCACGTTCAACCGCCGCTCCACCGTGAGCCTGGCGGGCCCGTGGGGTGAAGTGCGGCTTGGCCGCGACTACACCGGCCACTATCGCAACCGGGTCGACACCGATCCGTTCGGCGTGGTCGGCGTGGGTGCCACGCAGGTGAATGTGGGATCGCTGGCGGGCCAGACATCCACCCGCGCGTCCAATGCCATCGGATATTTCCTGCCACCGAAGCTGGGCGGCTTTTTCGGCCAGGTGCAGTACTACCTGGGTGAGAACGCCAGTGGCACGCCTACCGAGGACGACGGCAACGGCTACAGCTTGCGCGCGGGCTATCAGGCCGGCCCCGTCGTAGTGTCAGCCGCCTACGCACGGCAGCAGTTCGCAGCCGGCGACATCGTCAGCACCAATCTGGGTGCCATCTACGATGCCAAGGTAGTCAAGTTGATGGCGGCCGGGTTCCGGGACAAGACCGAGTCGGCCACGCCCTTCAGCGGCAAGGGCTACACACTCGGCGCCATCGCGCCGGTTGGTGTCGGCGATTTCAAGCTGGCATTTTCCAGCTACGGCTCCGACGCCGGTCTGAAGCCGAAGACGAAGAAGGCGGCGATCGGCTACGTTCATAACCTTTCGAAGCGCACTGCGCTGTACGCGACCTACGCGCGCGTACGCAACAGTGGCGGCGCGACCACGGCACTGAATGGTTCTGTGACCGCCGCTAACCAGGGCTCAAGCGGTTACGACCTGGGCATCCGCCACAGCTTCTAAGCCGCGACCCGGGCCGTCAAACCTCCACCGCCCCTTCGGGGGCGTTGGCATTTGCGCCCTCCGCCGTCAATCCGCCGTCGAGGGCCACGCGAGACCAGCGGGCGATTTCAGAGCGCACAAGGTCCGCCAACTGGGCCGGGGTGCCCTGCTTCACGGTCGCGCCATGCGCCTCGATGCGTCCCACCACCTGCGGATCGGCCAGAACCTGGTTGAGCGCCGCATTGAGCCGCCCCACCACGGCCTGCGGTGTCCCAGCCGGAGCGAACAAGGCATACCACTGTGTCACTTCCACGCCCTCCACACCCAATTCGGCCAGCGTAGGCAAATCGGGAAGGCCCGGTACACGGCGCGGGCCGGCCACGGCCAGGGGCCGCAACGTGCCGGTGCGGATGAACGGGTCTGCCGTGAACAGGCTGGGAAACATGATCTGCGCCAGGCCGTTGGCGGTGTCCGCGATGGCCGGGGCCGCGCCTCGATGGGGAACGCCTGGCATCCTGGTGCCCGTGCTGAGCTTGAAGAGCTCGGCCGCGAAGTGCGTGGGCGATGCGCCGATCAGACCCACGGGCTCGAAATCTGTCACCGGGTCGTAGGCGAGGCGCTGCAATGCCGGGTTCATGGCGTGAGTGCCGATGTAGCCGAGCATCAACGTCTGTCCATCGGGCGTGGCGCGCGCTACGTATTCGCTGGCGATGGTGCCGTCGGCACCGGCGCGATTGTCTACCAGCACGTCCTGCCCAAGGATCGGTGTGAGCTTGCCGGCAATGATGCGTGCCATCACATCGTTGCCCCCGCCGGCCGCCGTGGGGACGATCAGGCGAATGGGCCCACGCGGGAAGGCGCGCTCGACTTCGGTCGGTGCATGAGCCACCGCCTGCGGTTTGGAGAACACATAGTCCGGCAGGTGCAGCTCGCCTTGCATGATCTTTCGAGCCGTGCGTACCAGCGCCGCACGTCGAATCTGCGCCGAATCACCCACCCCCTCGACTTCCACTTCGATGTCGATCTGACCGGCCGGATGCAGGACGACCACCGGGTGCCGGCCCGGCGCGAAGCTGGCGCCGCTGGCCACGGTTCCCGGCAGCGCGAACGCCGAGGCGACGCCGATGGCACCCGTCACCGCGTGCGACGCATGGCACTTCCGGGGCGTGAAGTAGCGCGACGTGATGCTGGCCGGGCCATCACCTTCACTCACCAGTACCGGCTTGGGCACGACGCTGTTGCTCACGTCACCAAGCCCCATCATCAACCCCGC
>JAQZBU010000200.1 GCA_029237735.1 Ramlibacter sp.
TCGAACCCGGTACTTACGTCCTGCAGGTCGGCAAACGCAAGTTCGCGAAAGTCACGCTGGCCTGACGCAATGTTGCCGTTTTGTACATGCAATGTACAAAACGGTCATGATTACCAACATCGCGTTGTGAACGAGCATCGCGCCATGTTCGAGCGCGAGTGCGGCGATCAGGCAGTCGACGATCGTGACTTTCTCGCGCTGGCCCAGGTCGAGCCCGCGCTGCTCGTCTACCCCGGCCGGCCGCACTAGCCGAGGTGGCGCCGGCCGGATGCGCAGCCGGGCGACCTATTTTGCCCCGGCGCGCTCCAGCATCCGCACCATTTCCGTATAGCCGCGCGAGCGGGCCAGCTGCAGCGGCGTGTTGCCCTGCCTGTCCTTCAGCTGCAGGTTGGCGCCCGCGTCGATGGGCTTTCAGCGTGGACTGGTGGCGCGGGCCCCCGTCGCCCAGCACGATGGCTTCGATGACGGCGGTCCAGTGCAGGTTATTGACGTGGTCCAGCGGAGCGCCCGCCGCGATGAGTTGGCGCACCACGCCATCGTGGCCGAGATGCGCTGCGGCGATCAGCGCCGTCCCGTCGTAGCGGCTGGTCACCTGCTTTGCACTGGCGCCCAGCGCCAGCAGCACGCGCAGGGTTTCCTCGTCGTCGGCCACCGCGGCGATGGTGACGGCGTCATATCGGTCGTTCTCCAGCAGGTCGATGCCCGCGCCCGCCTTGGCGAGCACCCGAATGGCATCGCGCTGCTTTGCGAAGGCGGCCACGTGCAGCGGTGTGCGGCCACGCGAGTCCCGTGCGTTGACATCCGCCTTCGCGGCGGCGAGCTTGTCGATCTTCGCGACATTGCCGCTGAAAGCCGCGGCATGCAGGCCCTTGTACCCGGCGGCCTCGGCCGGCGTCGGGCCGACCTGCGCCGTGGCGGGCCAGGGTACGGCTGCCGCGATGCCCGCGCAAGCCAGAGCTGCCGCGCGCAGCGCGCGGCAC
This sequence comes from Ramlibacter sp., assembly GCA_029237735.1. Classification (GTDB taxonomy): domain Bacteria; phylum Pseudomonadota; class Gammaproteobacteria; order Burkholderiales; family Burkholderiaceae_C; genus Ramlibacter. Next base: position 981 of record JAQZBU010000200.1, read on the forward strand.
GTCATGAGTGCGATGTGTGACGGCAAGGGGTCACTTCAGTTGGTCCTTGAACTTTTCCAGGGCAGCCACAGCGCACTGCTCGTCCGCGGCACCCGTCGGCGCGCCGCCAACCCCCACGGCGCCGATGGTCTCGTTGCCCACTTTGATCGGCACGCCACCGCCCAGCAGCAGGAAGCCGGGCAGGTTCACCAGGTTTGCGCTCGCGGGGTTCTTCTGCGCGGCTTCCATCAGCGTCGTGGTCGTGGTCTTGGCCGAGGCGGCGGTCCAGGCCTTTTGCAGGGAAGAGCCCAGCGTGTGCGGGCCCGCGTTGTCGGCGCGATGCATGGCGCGCGCCACACCGGCGCGGTCCACGACCGTGGCGGCGACCGAATAACCGCCTGCGGCACAGGCCGCGACCGTAGCAGACGCGACCTGGTTGGCCAGGTCCAGCGAGATGTTGCGTTCGGTGCGAACAGCCTGCGCGCCGGCAGTGCCGGCCAGGGACAGGCCGATGGCCAGGGTGACGAGGGAAAGACGTTTTTGCATGAGTACTCCTGATGGATGACGGTTCGAGCAACCGTGGGAGAACTTTAAGAAATGCCGGGCGCCGCGGCCATTCGTGCGCCTACTCGGAAAGCTCCGTAGAACTACGGAGCGCCTTCCTGCTCGTCCACCAGCGCCGCGTACTGGCGTATCAGTTGCGCCAGAGAGTCCGCGCCCAGTTTGGCGAACAGGTTGGCCCGGTGCGTCTCCACCGTGCGGGGCGACAAGTCGAGCGCTCGGCCGATCTCCTTGTTGGTCAGGCCCGAGACGATCAGGCCCAGCACTTCGCGCTCGCGCTCGGACAATTGCGCGTAGCGTTGCCGCGCCTCGCGCCCTGCCTGGTGCCGCTGGCGCGACTTCACGTGCTGTCGCACCGCATTCTGCAGGGCCTCGAGCAACGCCTCGTCGTCGACGGGCTTTTCCAGAAATTCGGCGGCGCCCGACTTGAAAGCGCGCCGGCACATTTCCACCGTGCCGTGGCCAGTCAGCATGATCACCGGCTGGTCGACGCGCTGGGCGATGAGCATGTCCAAAACCGTGAGCCCGCTGATGCCGGGCATGCGCACGTCCAGCACGATGGCGCCGATCGCCTGCCGGTCGAAATTCGCCAGGAAGGCTTGCGGATCGGCCCAGGGGTGTACCCGCAGCCCGATGGTGCCGATCAGGAGCGCGAGGCTCGCGCGAACGGCCTCGTCGTCGTCGATGAGGTGGATGAGGGGCGAGAGCGGTACGTTCATGGGGACGCGAGTGGAAGTGTCAGCGTGAACGCTGCGCCCCGTGGCTGGTGGTGGGCTGCCAACAGTGTGCCCCCCATGCCCTGCGCCAGCGTCTCGCACAAGCTCAGCCCCAGGCCGAGGCCGTTTTGCCGTGTGCTGAAGAAAGGCTCGAACAGGTGCGGCAGAACTTCGGGCGGCACGCCGGGCCCGGTGTCCGTGACGGTCAGCACGCCGCTGCCGGCGTGCGTGGAGACTTCCACCACCAAGTCACGTTCGGGCGGGGGCACGTGTTCCAACGCCTGCAATGCGTTGGTCAGCAGGTTGTAGATGACTTGCTCCAGCGCCACGGGGTCGGCGCGCACAATAACCTGCGCGGGCGGCGCCACGAGGCTCGGCGAAATCGCGCCACGGATGAACTCCGGCTCGAGAAGGTAGAACGCGTTGTGCACGGCCTCTTGTAGCGCCACGGTGGCCAGTTGCTGCGATAGGTCGGGCCGCTCGACGGCGCGGCGCAGGCGTCCGACCACGTCCGCGGCGCGGCGACCCTGCAGGGCGGCCTGGGCCATGGCGTTGCGCGCGGTCTCGATGTCTGGTGGATCGTCGTTCAGCAGGCGTTGCGCCGCCTGGCTGTTCGCCAGCACCGCGGTGAGCGGCTGATTCAATTCGTGGGCCATGCCCGCTGCGAGCTCGCCCAGCGCGTTGAGCCGGCCCACCTGGCCTAGCCGAAGCAACTCCTCGGCGCGCTGGCGGCCCGCGCGCTGGCGGCCGAGTGCGACCAGTCCTGCGACGGCGGCGCCCACGGCCACGACCCACGCCAGCATCTCGGCCCAGGGCAGTTCATTCCAGCCGACCTGCCGAGTGGCGACCACGTCGAACGGTTGGCTGTCCGCCGCCAGGTGCTTGCGGAAATCGAAGTGCCAGCCCCGCTCGCCAATGCGTCCCGGCTGCAGGACCAGGAGTTGCCCCTGGTGCTCCAACGCCAGCCGCACCTTGCTGGTTTCCGGCGGCATGGGCCATTCGCTCCAAGGGACTGCTGCGTGCAGGTCGATCTGCATCGCGAAGCTTGCGGGCTCGGACGCGAGCACCAGCTGGTAGCGCGCGGCGGGGAGGTCAACGCGTGCGAGCACGGCGCGCTGGAGGGCCTTCGACTGCGCTTCGGCTTCGCGCGTCGGCGCATCGGGCCATGTCTCGCCGGGATCGCGCCGCTGCACGCCGAGAATCTGCGAGTAAAGCGACGGCAGCCGCTGCTCCGATCGATCCGCGGTGTTCGCGGGCTGCAGCAGGGCCAATGTGGCCAGGACGGCATCGTGCTGCACCGCGCGCTGGCTGAGCAGGCGGTGCGCGATGCGGGCGTCGGTCTCGAATGCATCGCGCAATCGCCGCAACTCGTCGCGCGACAGCACCACGCAGCCCAGCGCCGAAACGGCCAGCCAGATGGCGACTCCCACTGCGATACGGCGGACGGGCTTGCGCATGGGGCGCATTCTTGCACGCGGATTGGGGGCCTCTGCTTGCAGCACAATCCGTACATGGTCCGCTTCTCACCGCAGGAACTCGAGCCGCAGCTGCTGCTGCGGGCCTCTATCGTGGTCGCGGTGCTCACCATCGCGCTGAAGACGCTGGCGTGGTGGATCACCGATTCGGTTGGCCTGCTGTCGGACGCGATGGAGTCGCTGGTGAACCTGGCAAGCGCCGTCTTCGCGCTGTTGATGGTGACGATCGCCCTGCGCCCGGCAGATGCCGACCACCCGTATGGTCACCACAAGGCGGAGTATTTCTCTTCCGGCTTCGAGGGTTTGCTGATCATCGTCGCCGCATTGGGCATCATCTGGGCGGCGGTGCAGCGCATCCTGCATCCGCAGCCGCTGGAGCAGCTGGGGTGGGGCCTGGCCCTGTCGGTGCTCAGTTCAGCCATCAATGGCGCCCTGGCCTGGGTCATGCTGCAGTCGGGCCGCAAGCACCGCTCGATTGCGCTGGAAGCCGACGCGCGGCACCTCATCACGGATGTGTGGACGTCGGCGGGCGTCGTGGTGGGCATCGGGCTGGTCGCGGTGAGCGGCTGGGACTGGCTGGACCCCGCCGTGGCCATCGGCGTGGCCCTGAACATCCTGCGCGAGGGCGCCGCGCTGATGTGGAAGTCGTCGCAAGGGCTGATGGACGAGGCGCTCGAACCGGAAGTGATGACGGAAATCGAGAAGACGCTCGAAACGTTCAAGCACCACACCATCCGGTTCGACCATATTTCCACCCGCCGCTCGGGGCAGCGGCGCTTCGTGGACCTCCACATGCACATGCCGTCCAGCTGGACGCTGGGGCGTGCCGCCGCGGTTCGCGGATCCGTGGAGCAGGCCTTGATGAGCGCCGTGCCCGGCCTGCGCGCGACCATCCAGCTGCTGCCCACCGATGTGGAAACCCATTCCAGCGACGAAGAGGACCTGATTTGATTTCCCTGATCCAGAGGGTGAGCCAGGCCCATGTCGAAGTGGGCGGCGCGACCATCGGCAAAATCGGCCCCGGCCTGCTGGTGCTGGTGTGCGCGGAGCAGGGCGACAGCGAGGCGCAGGCCGACAGGCTGCTCGCGAAGATCCTCAAGCTGCGCATCTTCGGGGACGGGGCCGGCAAGATGAACCGCAGCGTGCAGGACACCGGCGGTGGCCTGCTGCTGGTGAGCCAGTTCACCCTGGCCGCGGACACCTCCGGCGGCAACCGCCCCAGCTTCACCAACGCGGCCGGGCCCGATGAAGGCCGCAGGCTCTATGACTACTTCGTGGAGCGGGCTCGGGCGTCGCATCCGCTCGTGCAGACCGGTGAGTTCGCGGCCGATATGAAGGTGCACCTGGTCAACGACGGGCCGGTGACGATCCCGCTCACGGTGAAGTAAGGGGAGCTGTCATGCCGGACTTGATCCGGCATCCATGGGCCCTCATGGATCCCGGGTCGGGCCCGGGATGACATTCAATAGGGATTCGAGAACCCCAGCGAGCCGAGCAGCAGGATCTCCAACGCTTCCATCTCCAGCGCGTCGCGCTCGTTCGTCTCGTGGTCGTAACCTTGCGCGTGCAGCGTGCCGTGGACCAG
>JAQZBU010000070.1 GCA_029237735.1 Ramlibacter sp.
TCGCTGGTGAACCCGTACTCTCGCGCGTAGATCTCTCCGTGCTGCATCACGACCCAGCCCATGTCGCCGGGCCGCGGGTCGCGCAGCACCACCGTTTGCGTGGCCGCCTTCGACGGGGGCCCGAGCAATTGCTGCACCGTGTTCATGGCCGCGATCAACTTGGCGCGTGCGGGCGGCGCAAGTGTCGCGAGCAGGTCCGCCGCCTCGTCGCGTGATTTCTGCTGCAGAGGCGCGAAAGCCGCATGGCCTCCCTCCGTGAGCTGGAGCAGGCTCTGCCGCGCGTCCGCGGGCGAGGGCGTCCGCGCGAGCCATCCGCGCGCCTCGAAGCGGCGCAGGATGCGGCTCAAGTAGCCGGTGTCCAGCGTGAGGTCACGCCCCAGCTCGGTGGCGGTGGGCTGGTCGCGGTGTGCAAGCTCGTACAGGACGCGCACCTCGGTCAGGGACAACTCGCCGCCCAGGTACGGGTCCAGCACGCCGATGCGCTGGGTGTAGAAGCGGTTGAAGCCGCGCAGGGCCTTGACCTGCGCGGGCGCGACGGGGCCGGCGGGGGGGTTCATGCCTGACATGGTCAGGCAATTGGTTGCCTAAGTCAAGTAATCAGACCGTCATGCCGCCCGACACCTCGATCACCGCGCCGTTGATGTAGCTCGCCTCGTCGCTGGCCAGAAAGCAATAGACGTTGGCGATCTCCTCGGGCGTGCCGAGGCGGTGCAGCGGCACGCGCTGCTTCATCTCGTCCAGCACCTTGTCGGGGATGGTGTCCAGGATGTGCGTCGTGACGAAACCGGGCGCCACCGCGTTCACGCGCACGCCCTTGGGGCCCAGCTCGCGGCTCCAGGTCTTGGTGAAGCCGATCACGCCGAACTTGGCGGCGGCGTAGTTCGTCTGCCCGAAATTGCCGTACAGGCCCACGACCGAACTGGCATTGAGGATCACGCCTTTGCCCTGCTCCACCATGGTGTGCGAGACAGCCTGCGCGCAGTGGAAGACTCCGCGCAGGTTGACGTCGATCACGCGGTCGAACTGCTCGATCGTCATCTTCTGCAGACGCGCGTCCTGCGTGATGCCGGCGTTGTTCACCAGCACATCGATGCGCCCGAACCGCTGGCTCACCTGCGCCGTCGCGGCGTCCACCATTTCGCGCTGGGTGACGTCCACCACCCAGCCGGCCGCCTGCGCGCCGGCTTCGCTGCACTGGCGGACTGCCAGGTCAATGGCGGACTGGGTGATGTCCCAAACGGCGACTGTCGCGCCTTCGCGTGCGAATTTCAGCGCGGTGGCCAGGCCAATGCCCTGGGCGGCGCCGGTGATGATGCAGACCTTGTCCTGGAGGCGTTTGGATGTCATGGGGATGTTATGGCTGAGCTGGAACAGCCGCAAACATACCATGCAGCTCAGCCGTGGCCGTTGCGCATGCGCAAGCCGGCTTCAGAGCAGGCGTTTGATCGTGCGAATCAGGGAATTCACGAGCTTGCCGTAAGGCGGCCGCAGCAGCCAGGTGCCGGAGAGCCGCGACTGTTCGAACACCGGCTTCTCCTTGGAGAAAACGCGGAATCCGTATTCGCCGTGGTAGGCGCCCGAGCCGCTGTCGCCCACGCCGCCGAACGGCAGGTTCTCCTGTGCGAGGTGGAGCAGCACGTCGTTGACGGTGACGCCCCCGGAAACGGTTTCGCGCAGCACCCGTTCCTGGTTGGCGCGGTCGCGGCCGAACCAGTACAGGGCCAGCGGCCGGGCCCGCGCATTCACGAAGGCAATCGCTTCGTCCATGGTGCCGTAGCCCATCACCGGCAGCAGGGGGCCAAAGATCTCCTCCCGCATGACGGCCATGGAGTCGTCCACTCCCACCAGAATCGCCGGGCGCATCTTGCGGCTGACGGGATCATCAGGCGCACCGCCGGGGTTGATGATCTGCACTTGAGCGCCGCTGCTGCGGGCATCGTCAGCCAGCGCCTGCAACCGAGCGAAGTGGCGCTCGTTCACGATGCTGGTGTAGTCGGCGTTGCCCTCGAGCGTCGGATACATCTCCTCGACAGCTTGCGTGTAGGCCTGCATGAAATCCTGCAGCCGCGCGGCGGGCACCAGCGCGTAATCCGGGGCGATGCAGGTCTGCCCGGCGTTGAACAGCTTGCCGGCCGCCAGCTTGCGCGCGGTGTCCAACAGGTCGGCGCTGTCGTCCACGATCGCGGGCGACTTCCCGCCCAGCTCCAGCGTGACGGGCGTGAGGTTGGCCGCTGCGGCCAGCGCCACCTGGCGTCCTACCGCCGTGGAACCGGTAAAGAACAGGTGGTTGAAGGGAAGCCGCACGAAGGCACGCCCGGTATCTGCATCGCCCGTGACGACTGTGAATTCATCCACGCTGAAGTGCCGCGCGACCAGGTCTGCCATCAGCTGCGAAAAACACGGCGTGAGTTCGCTGGGCTTGAGCATCACGCGATTGCCGGCGGCCAGCGCGGCGATCGCGGGCACCAGCGCGAGCTGCAGGGGATAGTTCCACGGACTCACGATGCCGGCCACGCCCAGCGGCTGGGGCAGGATCGAGCTCGAACCCGGCAGCGAATGAAAGGACGTACGGACGCGCCGCTGCTTCATCCAGCGACGCAGGTGCCTGCGCGCATGTGCCACGGCGGCCAGGACGATGATGACCTCTCCGATGACGGTCTCATGGTGTGAACGGTTGCCGAAGTCTGCGGAGATCGCTTCGGCGATGGGGTGCTCATGCTCCTCGACGAGACGCTTCAGCCGGACGAGCCGGTCCAGCCGCACGGCCTCGGACGGGAAGCTCTGCGCGGCGAATGCCTGTTGCTGCAGCGCAAAAAGAGCCTGCAGGTCCAAGGTGAGCGGGGCCGTCATTTGCCTCACCAGACCGGCTGGTGCGATCGGATGGCGTCCTGCACCTTCGCCGTCAGGGCAAATCCCGGACCGTACATGTCTGCCAGTTGCGACGCGCGCGTGCAGAACGCATCGATCCCCACGCCGTAGATGAACTGCAGGGCACCGCCGGTCCATGCCGGGAAGCCGATGCCGAAGATCGAGCCGATGTTGGCGTCGTGCACAGTGGTGAGGACGCCTTCGGAGAGGCAACGTGCCGTCTCGACGGCCTGGCGGTACAGCAGGCGGTCCTTCAGGTCCTGCATGTCCCAGGTGATGCCTGGCCTCTCGAACAGGTTCTTGAGTTCCGGCCACAGGAATTTCTTCGCGCCTTTTTCGTCGGGATATTCGTAGAAGCCGGCACCAGCGGCGCGGCCATTGCGGTCAAATTCCTTGACCATGCGCTCGACGAGCAGCTCGCCGGGCGATGCGATGTAGGTGCCGCCCTCGGCGCGGTAGTCGGCGCGCGTCTGGTCGAGCACGTGCACGGACAGCGACAGGGCGGTTTCATCCAGCACCGCGAGCGGGCCGACGGGCATGCCGGCCTGGATGCCGGCCTGTTCCACCACGGCGGCAGGAAGTCCTTCGCCGATCATCGCGGCGCCTTCCATCACGAAGGTGCCGAACACGCGCGAAGTGAAGAAGCCGCGCGAATCGTTGACGACGATGGGGATCTTGCCGATCGCCTGCACGTAATCGAAGGCGCGGGCGACGGTCTCGTCGTCGGTCTGCTTGCCGCGGATGATCTCAACCAGCTTCATCTTGTCCACGGGGCTGAAGAAGTGGATGCCGACGAATTTTTCGGGCTTCGCGCTGGCTTTTGCCAGGCCCGTGATCGGCAGTGTGGACGTGTTGCTGGCAAAGAAGCCGCCCGCCGCGAGCATGGGCTCGGCCTCCTGGGTGACACGCGCCTTGAGTTCGCGGTTTTCGAAAACGGCTTCGATGATCAGGTCGCAGCCGCGCAGATCTTCCACCGACTCGGTGGGCGTGATGCGCGCGAGCAGCGCGGCCTGGTCATGCGGATTCATCCGCCCCTTTTCGACCCGAGGCTGCGTGATCTTGGTGCTGTAGCCCTTGCCGGCCTCCGCCTTCTCCATCGACACGTCCTTGAGGACCGTGGCGATGCCGCGGCTGGCCTGCGTGTACGCGATGCCGCCGCCCATCATGCCGGCGCCGAGGATGCCAACCTTCTGCGGTTTGTATCTCGGGATGTCCTTCGGCCGCGACTGCCCCGACTTGATCGCGTTCATGTTGAAGAAGAACGTGTTGATCATGTTCTTAGCCACCGGGCTCACGATCAGCTTGGCGAGGTAGCGCGATTCGATGCGCAGGGCGGTGTCGAAATCGACCTGCGCGCCTTCCACCATCGCGGCCAAGGCGTATTCGGGCGCGGGGTACAGGCCTCGCGTCTTCTGCTTGAGCACGGCCGGCGCCACGCTGAGCATGCCCGCGATTTTCGGGTTGCCAGGCGTACCACCGGGCATCTTGTAGTTCTTGTCGTCCCACGGCTGGTGCGCGGGCGCCGCGCTGCCGGCGTGCTTCTCGATCCACGCGAGCGCCGCCGGGCGCAGGGCTGCCGCGACAGGCACCAGCTCGTGTACCAGCCCGAGCTCGAGCGCCTCGCGGGGCGGGAACAATTTGCTCTCCAGGATGTAGGGCTGCGCGCCCATCAGCCCCAGCAGGCGCGTCATCTTGGTGATGCCGGATGCGCCGGGGATGAGGCCTAGCGTGATCTCCGGCAGGCCGAACTGGATCTTCGGGTCGTCGACGGCCACGCGGTAGTGGCCCACCAGCGCCACCTCCCAGCCGCCGCCCAGCGCGGTGCCGTTCAGGCAGCTCACCACGGGCTTGCCAAGCGTCTCCAGCGTGCGAAAGCACCGCTTGGTCTCCTCGATCTCCCTGAACACCTGCGGCGCATCGGATGGCTTCAACCGCATCGTGCCCTTCAGGTCCGCACCCGCGAAAAAGGTGGACTTGTTCGACGCGAGGAGGATGCCCTTGATGGCTTCCTTGTCTTTCACGACCTGGGCCGTGACCTCCGTCAAATCGCGTTGCCACTGCGCGCACATGGTGTTGACTTGCGAGCCCTCCTCGTCGAAGGTGATGGTGGCGATCCCGTCTTTCAGTTCGTACTTGATTGTCTTCATGAGGTTTGTCATTGCGGGCCCGACCCGCAATCCATGTTGGCGTGAGATATGTGGCGAAGCTGGAATGGATGCCGGATCGAGTCCGGCATGACGAGCTAGATTCTTTCGACGATCGTCGCGATGCCCATGCCGCCGCCCACGCACAGCGTGGCCAGCCCGTAGCGCAGCTTGCGGCGATGCAGCTCGTCGATCAGCGTGTTCAGGATCATCGCGCCCGTCGCGCCCAACGGATGGCCCATCGCGATCGCGCCACCATTGACGTTGACCTTCTCGTGCGGCACGCCCATCTCGCGCATGAATTTCATCGGCACTGCTGCAAACGCCTCGTTGATCTCGAACAGGTCGATCTGGTCGATCGTCATGCCGGCTTTGGCGAGCGCCTTGCGCGCCGCGGGCATGGGGCCGGTCAGCATGATCGTCGGGTCGGCGCCGGACAGGGCTGCGGCGACGATGCGCGCACGCGGCTTGAAGCCGTGTGTCTTGCCTGCCGCCTCGCTGCCGATCAGCACCGCGGCGGCGCCGTCCACGATGCCCGACGAGTTGCCGGCGTGGTGCACGTGGTTGATGCGCTCGACCTGCGGGTAGCGGCTGATCGCCACCTGGTCGAAACCCATCGCGCCGAGCTGGTCGAACGCGGGCCTCAATCCCGCCAGCCCCTCCATCGTGGTGCGCGGCTTGATGAATTCATCCTCACCTAGGATGGTCTGGTCCAGGAAATCCTTCACCGGCACGATGGAGCCGGCGAAGAAGCCGCCTTCGCGTGCCTTGGCCGCCCGCATCTGGCTTTCCATCGCGAAGGCGTCGACATCCTCGCGCGAGAAACCCTCTAGCGTGGCGATGAGGTCCGCGCCGATGCCCTGCGGCACGAACGAGGTGGCGGAGTTCGTCTCCGGGTCCTGCGCCCAGGCGCCGCCGTCGGAGCCGATGGGCACGCGGCTCATGCTCTCCACGCCACCGGCGACCACCAGATCCTCCCAGCCGGAGCGCACCTTCTGCGCCGCCATGTTCACGGCCTCCAGGCCCGACGCGCAGAAGCGGTTCAGCTGCACGCCGGCGCAGCGATAGTCCCATCCGGCCTTCAGGGCGGCCACCTTGGCGATGACAGAGCCCTGCTCGCCGATGGGCGACACCACACCCATCACGACGTCGTCCACGCAGCCGGTGTCGAAATCGTTACGGCGCTGCAGCTCCGACAGCACGCCGGCCAGCAGGTTGACGGGCTTGACCTCGTGCAGGCTGCCGTCCTTCTTGCCCTTGCCGCGCGGGGTGCGGATGGCGTCGTAAACATAGGCTTCGGTCATGGTGTTCTCCCGGCGGGCAGAGCGTAAAAAGCCAGTATATTCATTTCACCAAGCAATCGCTCTGTAAAAATAGGTGGGAATGCCCAACATCGATCTCATGCGCCGCCGGTGCAGCCGCCGTGGCGCGCATCGTCAAGCAGGCGATAAACAGCGCGGACAAAGCCTGAAAGGGTCAGACGTGGGCGGCCGGCGAGCGCAAGCCCCTGAGTGTGGCGACGGTATCGGCCACGCTCTGTTCCAGCGGGATGCGCTGGCTCCAGCCCAATTTCATTTTGGCCCGCTGGTTCGACATCGTCCACTCCTTGCCCTTGACGGCGGCGATGAATTCCGAACCGACGGTGCGCGGCGCGCCCAGCGTCTTGTGGTTGAGCCAGTCGAAAAATGGCCCCAGTGTCATGACGAAGTCCGGCAGGAGTTTCCCCGGTGGCGGTATCGACGGGTCGATGTCGTGCGCGAGCCGTCCGAGTTCCGCCAGAGTCGGCAGCTTGTCGTTGATGATGATGAAGCGGCCCGTGGCATCGCTTTCGGCCGCGCGGATGTGCCCGTCGGTCACATCCCGTATGTCCACCGCCGGGAAGTTGGCGTTGGGCGTGCCATTCTTCAGGCCTCCCACCATGATCGACTCGATCGCGTCGGTGCTCGATGTTCGGCGGGAGAAGCCGGGCCCGAGGATGGCCCCTGGCAGCACGGAAACCATGTTCACGCCATGTTCCTTCGCCAATTGCCATGCCTGCTGTTCGGCCACCGTCTTGGCCTGGTGATAAGGAACGGTGAACTCGCATCTCCAATCCTCCTCGGTGGTCGCGCGCCCCCCGCGCGGAACGAGCGGGATGGTCACCACGGAAGATGTGAGCACCATGCGAGGTATACGGTTGCGCGCCGCCGCCACGACCGCAGCGCGCGCCCCCTCGATGGCGTCGCGTCGCATGTCGTCGGCTTCCTGTTTGCTGGCGATGTAGTTCTTGTAGGTGGCGGCCACGTGGAAGAGGATGTCTACGCCTTTGCTCGCTTCGAGGAACTGGCGCTCGTCGCGCACATCCAGGCTGACCAACTCGATATCGTCCACCGGCAGCAATCGGGTTTTCGCGGGATCGTTGGCGTCCCGCACCGATGCACGGACACGGTAGCCGCGCTCGAGAAGTGCCTTCACCAGGTTATTGCCGACGTGACCGTTCGCACCCGTCACGAAAACCTTCCGCGCATGCTGCATGATGAACTCCCGGGGCAGAGAAGGGAGTTCGAATTTAGCGAAATCCCCACGCTTTGGAAACCACCCGAACAAAAGACAAGCCAATGATCGAACGCACCCTCTTCAATGCCGAGCATGAGTCTTTCCGCGACAGCTTCCGCCGCTTCGTCGACAAGGAGATCGCGCCCTATCACGAAGCCTGGGAAGAGCAAGGCTATGTGGACCGCGCCGTGTGGAACAAGGCGGGGGAGAACGGCTTCCTGTGCGCGACACTGCCTGAGGAATTCGGCGGCTCGGGTGCGGACAAGCTCTATTCTGTCATCCAGATGGAAGAACTGGCACGCGGCGGCTTCAGCGGCATCGGTTACGGCCTGCACAGCGAAATCGTTGCGCCTTACATCCTGCACTACGGCACGGTGGAGCAGAAGCAGAAGTACCTGCCGAAGCTGGCCAGCGGCGAGATGATCGGCGCGATCGCGATGAGCGAACCTGCTGCGGGCAGTGACCTGCAGGGCGTGAGGAGCACCGCCATTCAGCAGGCCGATGGCAGCTACCTGCTGAACGGCAGCAAGACCTTCATCACCAACGGTTGGCACGCCGACCTCGTCATCGTCGTGGCCAAGACGGATCCCTCGGCCGGTGCGAAAGGCACCAGCCTGCTTCTGGTCGAACGCGGCATGAAGGGCTTCGAGCACGGCAAGCGCCTGAAAAAGCTGGGCCTGAAGGCGCAGGACACGGCCGAGCTTTTTTTCGACAATGTGCGCGTGCCGGCCGAAAACCTGCTGGGCGGCGAGGCGCTGCGCAACAAGGGCTTCATCTGCCTGATGGAGCAACTCCCCTGGGAGCGTATCCAGATCGCGGTGACGGCCGTTGCCTCTTCACAGGCCGCCATCGACTGGACCGTGCAATACACGAAGGACCGCAAGGTCTTCGGCCAGCCTGTGGCGTCCTATCAGAACACGCGCTACACACTCGCCGAACTGCAGACCGAAGTGCAGATCGCGCGCGTGTTCGTCGACAAGTGCCTGGAACTGGTCTGCCAGGACAGGCTCGACACCGCCACCGCCAGCATGGCCAAGTACTGGACCACCGATCTGCAGTGCAAGGTGATGGACGAATGCGTCCAGCTGCACGGCGGCTACGGCTACATGTGGGAATATCCGATCACCCGCGCTTATGCGGACGCGCGCGTGCAGCGCATCTATGGCGGCACCAACGAGATCATGAAGGAAGTGATCACGAGGGCGATGGGGCTGGGCGCGAAGTGAGTCTGTCTATCGCGTCAGTCAGCGAACACGCTTTGCAGGCACATCAGCACTTCTTGCACGACCACGTCAGGCGCGCGTTCAACCAGGCTGGCTCGGCGTAGGGCCCAGTCGAGCGATTTGATCTGGTGGGCGTGAACCTGCCCGTCGGTACGCAGGCCCTGACCCATTAGCGACACTAGAAAGCCCGCGCTACGCGCCGCCTCTGCGGCACCGCCTGAAATGGGGCACACCATCGCCAGCTTGAAGCGGACATTGAAGGGCCGAGGCGAAACAACGAGGCAAAAATGGTTGCCTTTCATCTCCCGACCGCTCGCGGGGTCGAAAGTGAGGTGCAGGATGTCGCCCCGCTCCGGCGTCAAAGCTCGGCCCCGGCCGACCCCAGTTCGTCCCAGCCTTGCGCACGCTGCAGTCCGCGCGGTGTTGCCTTCAACAGTTCGGCGAGGGTCTTGCGCTGGCGCTGGGGCCTGATCTTCAGTTCGTCCCCAACGATCTCGATCGCTAAGCGGGACCCAGCGTCCAGGTGGTTTTGCTCTACATAGGAAAGTGGCACCGTCATGATGTAAGAGCCGCCCGATCGGCGCAGGGAAGCGTGCAGCATGGTCACTCCGAAGTTTTACAGGAGTATAACAGTGGGGCGCCCCACAAGGGCAAGCGGCCGTGGCTTGCTCAGGCCGATGCCTTCGTCCGCCGCTTGGTCTTCCCTTCGGGCGGCCGGCTCGATGTCGGGAATGGCGTTTGCATCTGCTTCTGGCGATAGTTGTCCCAGACCTTCTTGGCCACGCCCGAGGTGATGGCCAGCATGATGAGTTTGCGAAGCATGAGATTCTCCTGAACAGGTACTGCAGCCCAGCGTAGCCAATACCCGCGCCGCGTATTGGAAGAGCCGTTCGAGTCCGTCTGTCAGCCTGCCCTTACAGCGCCTTACCGGCTCACGTTGACAAACCTCGTGCCGCCGATATAGTTAGCCACTTGGTTAACAATGACGAAGGAGCGCAAATGCAGATCACATCGAAGATCGTCCCCTGCCTCTGGTTCGACAGCCAGGGCGAGGAAGCCGCCCGGTTCTACACCGAACTGTTCCCCAATTCCCGCATCACCCATATCGCCCGCTACCCCGAGGCAGGCAAGGAAGTACACGGCCGCCGGCCCGGCAGCGTGTTGACCGTGTCCTTCGAGCTGGCTGGACAGCCTTTCACGGCGCTCAACGGCGGCCCGCACTTCAAGTTCAACGAAGCCGTCTCGTTGCAGATCCTGTGTGACTCGCAGCAGGAGGTGGACCACTACTGGAACGCGCTCACCGCCGGCGGTCCGGTCGAAGCGCAGCAATGCGGCTGGGTGAAGGATCGCTATGGCCTCTCGTGGCAGGTCATCCCCAAGGCCTTCCTCGACATGATGGCGTCCAAGGACACGGCCGCGGTGGAACGCGCCTTCGCCGTCATGATGAACATGAAGAAGCTCGACCTCGCCGCGCTGCAGCGTGCATTCAACGGCTCTTGAAAAGGAGAAACCACATGGATCCCGTCGTTCATTTCGAATTTCCCTACGACGATCGCGAACGCATCGTCAAGTTCTACCAATCGACCTTCGGCTGGGAGCTGCAGAAGCTCGGCGAGGACATGGGTAACTACGTCATCGCCGTCACGGCGAAGTCGGACGCCAAGCCGGGCGCGCCTGGCGGCGCCATCGGCGGGGGCTTCTATCAGCGCAGGGCCGACTGGCCCGCGCAATACCCGTCGGTCGTCATCGCCGTGGACAAGATCGAGTCCTCCATGGACAAGATCGTCAAGGCCGGCGGCAAGTTGCTCGGCGAGCCCATGGACATTCCCGGCGTCGGCCGCTACGTGTCTTTCTACGACACCGAAGGCAATCGCGTGAGCATCCTCCAGCCGCAGCCGATGGGCGGCTCGTCCTGAGACCCATGCAGGCGGATGAGGCCGTCCTCGACCAGGTGTTCTGGGCACTGTCCGACGCGACGCGCCGCGACGTGCTCCAGCAACTGGGCAAGGGCGGCGCCACGGTGACCGAGCTCGCGCAGCCGCACGGTATGTCCCTACCGGGCTTCATGAAGCACCT
This sequence comes from Ramlibacter sp., assembly GCA_029237735.1. Classification (GTDB taxonomy): domain Bacteria; phylum Pseudomonadota; class Gammaproteobacteria; order Burkholderiales; family Burkholderiaceae_C; genus Ramlibacter. Next base: position 10,847 of record JAQZBU010000070.1, read on the forward strand.
GCGCGTGCTGGAGGACGCGGGCCTGGTCACGCGGGTGAAGGAAGGGCGCGTGGTGCGCTGCGAACTCGCAGCGAAGCCGATGCAGGAGGCCGCGATGTGGCTGGCCCATTACGAGAAGTTCTGGAACGAGCGGCTGGACGCGCTGGGCCGCTACCTGTATCACGAAGAGGAAGTGAACCCATGGCCCAGAGCCCCACACACGACAAGCCCCGCCTCCGCATCACCCGGCACTACCGCGTCGCGCCAGAGAAAGTCTGGCGGGCGTGGACCGAACCGCAAGCGCTGAGCCGCTGGTTCGGGCCGGGCGACATCGACTCGGTGACGCGCGCCGAGCTGGACGTGCAGGCGGGCGGGCGCTACCACATCGCGTTCCGCACGCAGGATGGCGAGGAGCATGACGTGTCGGGCGTGTACCAGGAAGTCGTGGAAAACCGGAAACTCAGTTTCACCTGGGCCTGGAAGAGCACGCCCGATCGCGTGTCGCTTGTGACGATCGAGCTGGAGCCGGATGGCGGCGGTTGCGAGCTGCGCTTCCGCCATGACCGCTTCTTCGATCAGAAAGCCGCCGACGACCACAACCGCGGCTGGACGGCCACTTTCTCCAAGCTCGACGAGTTCCTGCAGCCGATGGTGGAACTCTGACCGTCAGGCGTGGCGTTCCTGCTGGCGCTTGACGTCGGCTGCTTCGGGCGTCGCCGCCGCAGCTTCGGGGCTCACTCCCACCCCTGCGAGATACACCATCTTGCCACCCAGCCATCCGGAGACGACCAGCATCGCGACGGCGATGAGCGAGAGGATGAATGGCGTGCCGCCCGCCGTTGCGTCTTGGCCGACTCGCAGCCACGCGTTGACCACGTAGAGCGCAACGACGGTGAGGTTGATGGCCATGTGGACCAGCGCGGTCTTCTTGATCGCCTTGTCCCGCAACGACAACAGGTCGATCAGCCCGGGCAGCGCTGCCGCCAGCGCGCCGATGATGCCGCCGATCAAGGCGTAGAGGGCCACCACGTTCCATGTCGCGGCGTCAGCGGACCGCATGGCGATCAGGTCGCATACGAGCGAAAACACCCAAAGGCCGATTGGGATGGTGACGAGCATCGGATGAATGGGATGGCCGGCAATGTTGGCTGGAGTTCGCATGGTTTACCTCTCGCACAAGTGGCAAACCCAGTCTAGGAGCGCCTTACGGGGCCCCCTGTAGGAAAAGCGCGCTGATGCAAGTGTGATGCGGCGCACGGTTCAGTCACGCTTGGCTACTACTGATGCGCTTGTATCCGCCCAGGTACAACTGGCTGTGGCACTCTCGCCCGGTACCTCAACCTGTGGCAGAGCTGATGAATCTTGTAGTTGCTTCCCGTCTCGACGGTGTCCTCATGCGCTTTGAAGTCGAAGGCCGCTGGCGGAGCGGCGACGCTTTGAAGCTTGCCTATATGGTCAAGGCGGCGGCGGCGCGCCTGCGCCAGGACCACGTGCTGATCGACCTTCGCCGCGTGGACACGCCACCCGGGGCCGATGGCAAGTTCCTCATCTGCGACCGGCTGCGCCGCGCGCTCGCGCCCAAGATCAAGGTGGTGCTGGTGGCGACCCCCGAGCTGGTGGACGATGAACGCGCGCCTCCCAGCATCGGCCAGTGCCCCGACATCGCGCTCTTCGGCGCGGAGCGCGAGGCGATCGACTGGCTGAGCCTCCAATAAGAAAAAATCCCCCGGATTTAAGCCCGAGGGATTGAAGAGCCGGGGGAAGAAACTTGAAGAAAACCCGGCCAAGCGGTTGGAGCGCGTCGCGGCCCAAGGGTTCCGTTGCCTTTTGGGATTGAACGCCGTTTGTCTTACAGAATGAAACACGCGTGAATATGTCACGGCACGGGGCATCCCCAGCGTTGGGATAACCCCAAGACTAGCTTGAAAACGCATGACTCTGTAGGATTGCGCTGACAAGAGGTTCCAAGCCCGGCGTGAGTTTCCATTGAGCGGTAAGAGCAACAACACCTAAAGCCGCGGCGCCTCGCCGGACGAGCTTCACGATTTCGAATTTCCAGTTTGAGCAGCGCTCAAGGGCTCGTCCCGCTCGGGACGTGGCCGGGAGCACCACGTCACGAAAGAACAGCATGTCCGATCTCTCGCCGAGTTCGCAACCCACCCCTGAGACCGGGGACGCGGCGCCGCCAAGCAGCCCCCTCCAGGCCCTGAAAAAGGCAGCCGCCCGGCTGCAGGACTGGTTCGTCATCCAGTCGACCACCGTCAAGGTGATGCTTATTGCCGTGGCCTTGTTGATTCCGGTCACTGGGCTCTATTCCGCTCTGCTCATGCAGCGGCAGGCCGCCGTGGCGGAGCAGGTCAAGTCGATGAGCGCCGCCGAGCCGAAGGGCGCGGTGACGTGGAGCTTCAACCCGAAGCTGCCTGTCGTTTTCGGCACCGGTTCGGTGCTGAGCTTCCTGGATGGCAACAAGGCAGACCAGATCACCGTGATCTACAAGGCGCTGATGTGGAATGTCTCCGAGCGGATCATTCTCATCGAATCGCAGGGCAAGCAGTACGCCTATTACCCGAGCGACATGGAAACGAAGATCTTCGCGGACAAGGCCGTCACGGCGCCTTGGGGTGGCAAGCTGACGTTCGTGCCGCGCGCGGACCTGGACAAGGCAAGCGCCGAGATGCTCGAGCGCCTGGACAACCGCTTTGCCGGCGCGCGCCCGCAGTCGGAGAAAGACAGCTGGAAGGCCGGCGTGAGCGGCTTGCTGTCGGCCACGCTGACGCTCGGCCTGCTGGGCTTCTTGATCGTCCATCTCAAGGGCCAGTTCAAGTCGCTGAAATTCCTTGAGCCGGGGCAGATCCACGGCTCCATCGACGACCTCGTGGGCATGGACGACATCAAGTCCGAGGTTGCGCAGATCAAGGATCAGTACGAGCGCCGCGCCGAGTACGCCGAATACGGCATCAGCAAGCCGTTCAACGTGATGTTCAGCGGCCCGGCGGGCACCGGCAAGACCAAGCTCGCCAGCTACCTGGCCAAGGAGCTGCGCCTGCCCATCCTGTTCCACTCTGCCGCCAATCTGGAGACCGGCTTCGTGGCCGGAGGCTCCAACACGCTCAGCCGCATCGCGTCCATGGCCAAGCGGCGCAAGCGCTGCATCGTCTTCCTGGACGAGGCCCATGCTGCGCCGCTTCCAGATGAAGGTTGATTTCCGCATGCCCAACAAGGAAGAGCGGCTGGCGATCATCGGTCATTACCTCGACCAGCGGGCGGACAAGGTGTTGCCAGGCATGGATCTTCGCCATCTGGTGGAAGTCACGGAAGGCCGCAGCCCGGCCGACCTGGAGACCATCGTCAACCAGGCAGGCATCAGCGCCGTGCAGAACGGTGACCTGATCGGCGCCGAGACACTGATGCAGGCGGCAGAGCGCGTGCTGGTGGGCAACGTCAATTCGAATACGACGAAGGAGCGGGAGCGGGACCGGCGCATCATCGCCATCCACGAGTGGGGCCACTTCCTGGTGGACTTCGAGCGCGAGCGCAAGGAAGCCGGCGGTGACTGGGACAAGATCCTCTCCGAGATGAAGACGATCAAGATCTCGCTCAAAGCGAACCCGCGCAACAACGCGCTGGGTTTCGTCTTCCACAAACAGGGCGCGAACCTGCTCAAGACCAAGGGCGACATCGAGCACGACGTGCGTGTGCTGCTTGGCGGCATGGCCAACGAGGAGCTGTTCTTCGGCGAGGAAGGCACGACCAACGGCGCGCACAACGACATCACGCGAGTGACCAAGCTTCTGCACCACGCGGTGGCCGAGATGGGCATGTACCGCAAGACGCGCCTGAACTTCGGGGCGCTGTCCAACGACGGTAATGGCGCCAGCCGCAATCTCGACGAGGAAACGCGCGGCATCATGGAAGCGCAGAGCGAAAAACTCTATGGCGAAACCAAGGCGGTGCTGGCGCGCCTGAAGCCCCTGACCGAGCACTTGGCCGGCAAGCTGATGGACGCTGGCGAGATGAGCCTGCACGAAGCGCTGTTCGAGATCCGCAGTTTCGAGGCCGCCTGCTACGAATTCGGTAACCGCGTGGGTCTGGCCAGCGCGAACTGAGCGGCGTCCTACACGCGGCATCCCGGTTGTCGGACGGCAACGGGACCTGTTCTCCGGCGCGGGGGGGCCGTCGGGGCGCCTATCGTGGCGTCATGACTCTTCAAGGAGACGTGATGTCCGAAGACCATGGCAGGCAAGGCAGTAACGACGACGTCGTCAGCCTGGATCAGGAGTGGGAGCGCCGCAACTGGACCCGATGGCTGCATTGCAGCGAACAGGAATTGCGGCACGCGGTGGAAAGTGTCGGGCCCGATCCCGACAACGTGCGCCGCTTCCTGCGGCAAGCTCGCTAAACCCTACAAGTGCTTACCTGCTCGCCGGCTTGGCGGGCGCGCGCGGCGCCGCAGCCGCTGCGGGCGGGGGATTGGTCACACCCAGGCGCTTGGCGACCGTCTGCTCCAGCGAACGGACTTTGGGCTCCACGGTCGCGCGCGTGTCGGTGACGAGCTTCTCCACCAGCACCTTCTGCATGTCTTCGCCCATTCGCTGGAATTTGGAGAACACCGGCGACTCGAGCATGGCAACCACCTGCTTGAGTTCATCCTCGGTGAACTTCTCTTCCAGCAAAGTCCCGATGCTCGTGGGGCCCAACTTCACTGCACGGGCCTGCACCAGCGGAACGGTCTCGTCCAGGTACTTCTGGACATCGGCCTGTATCTCCTTGGCCACGGCATCCTGCTTGTCCTTGGCCACGCGGCTGGGCAACGCACTGCCCGCGTTGCCGAGCAATTCGAGTGCAGGCTGCTCCACCAGTGAGCGGGCCATGCCTTCGATGCTGGGTTGTTGCAGCTTGAGGATGCGCACGACGAGGTCTTTCTTCGCGGGTGTCGAGGGCGTGGACTGGGCTTGCACTGCGGTAGCAGCGGCGAGCGCGAGTGTGACGATGAGAATGGATTTCTTGAACATGCGGCATCTTAACCGTCGTCAATTGCGCTTTTCCCGCGCGCGGACGGCCCCCGCCTTGCGCAGGCTTTTCCATTTTTGGCGCAGGGCAATGCGCTCCAGCGGGGTCTGGTAGCTACGCTGCGCATCTCGCAACAATTTGTGATAGTTGAGAAGGCGGTCCTCGGCGACGTTTGCCCGCACCGCGCAGCCCGGTTCGCTCTCGTGACGGCAGTCCCTGAACTGGCAGCGCGACGCGAAGGCTTCGATGTCCTCGAAAGTCGCCGCCAGCGCTTCTTGGTCCGCATCCGCGCGCCAGGTGCGCAGACCGGGCGTGTCCACGATACAGGCTCCGCCGGGGCACTGGTGCAATGAGCGTGAGGTTGTTGTGTGCCGCCCGCGGCCGTCGCCATGGCGCACGCCGCCCGTGAGTTGCAGCGGCGCACGCATGAGCGTGTTGGTCAGCGTCGATTTTCCCGCGCCCGACGAGCCGAGCAGCACCAGCGTCTGGCCTTCCGTCAGCCAGGGCGCGATCGCCACGCAGGCCCGCTCGCAAAGGGCATTCACGGAGACGATGGGCACCGTGGCCGGCAGCCGGTGGCGCAACTGGAGCTCGCGCCCTTCCACGTCCATCCCGATGTCCGCCTTGGTGAGGACGACAACAGGGGCTACGCCACTGGCCTGCACCATGGCGATGTAGCGCTCCATGCGGCGCGGGTTGAAGTCGCTGTCCAACCCCATTACCAGCAAGGCGGTGTCGATGTTGCTGGCCAGCGGCTGACGACGGCCGTCATTTGCACGCCGCGCGATCTGTGTCACGGGGGGAAGGCGGGCGACAATCCAGCGTTGGTCGTTCGCGTGTGTTTCCACCAGCACCCAGTCGCCCACGGTGAGGGCGGATTCTTCCGCCTGCACGATGTGCAGCAACCGCGGCAACGCCCGGGCGCGGTGTTCCTCCTGGCCGTCATGCAGGCCAAACCAGTCCCGCTGCGCCTCGACGATGCGCATCAGCCGCGCATGCGCGGGGGGATCCTCCTTCAATGCATAGAGTTGATTGGCGATGTACTGCGTCAAACCGATGGGACGCAGCTTCTCGAAATGAATGTCGATCATGGTCTTGAGTCATCCAGGTCTTCGCCCGCGCGTGCGCGGGCATCAGCCGGGGCGCGGATGCGCGCACGGCACGAATTGAAAACGGAAGGTCGGCCGCGACGAACGCGGGCGAATCAACTGACCTGGATGACAGGAAAGTGAGCGCGGAAGGGCTCAGGCAGCCGACAGGAGGGCAAGGGCGAATCTATCCATGGCATGTCTCCTGTGGTTGGTTGGGAAGGGCTGGAGTGTGCCAGCGGCCACTGGGTCGGTCAAGTGCAAAAAAGGCCCCGGATGGGGCCTAGAAGGAATGGCTCAACGTCGGCGCGGATCGCCCGGATATGCGTCGCGGCGATTGGAGACGCCGTCGCCGTCACGGTCGCGGTCATAGCGATTGGGCACACCGTCGCGGTCGAGGTCGCGCGTTCCGCGGTGGTACCGGGTACCTCCATGGCTGTAGCGTTGCTCGACGACGACGCCCGCGCCATAGCCGTAATAGGGCGAGCCGTACGGGGTGCCGTAGTACGAGCCGCCATAGTACGGCGAGTTGTCGTAGTAGACGCCGCCGGCGCCATACGTTCCGCCGCCGTAGCCGACGCAGCCGGTCAACGTCAGCAGCCCGACGGCCGCCAGGGGCAACATGAGCTTTTTCATGGAGTGTCCTTTCTGGCGCGGGCGCAGCGGCCCGCATAGGTCGATTGGGCGCGCGGCGCGTATCGGCTGGGTGTCCGGGCCGTGTACACGCGTTACCGGTTGTGCTGCGCCCTTCACGGGCAACTCGCCAGGCCGCCTTGAACGGTACAGGGACCTCGCGGGCCCATCAGCAGCGGCCCCATGTTGTTGAGCCGCCGGCCTTCGCTGTCCCAGCATCCGGCGGGGTCGCACGTGGTGATGACGGTCGGGCGGGGGATGGGAACTGGCGGCGGTGGGGCCACCATTCCCGGCAGTGGCGGGGCCGGGGGCAGGGCGGTGATGACAGGCGGCCGCACGACTTGCGGTGGATCGGGCGCGCCCGACCGCCGGGCGTTGCCCTCGCTGCGCCCGAGGCATGCGGTGGCGGCGAAGCGGCGCGCCGATGCCACGCGTTGCGCCCTCGCGGCGCCCTCGGTCTTCTCTTCCACGCGGCGTTCGAGCTCATCGAGGGCCGCCTTGCATTCCGGAGATTTCAGGGGATCGCCTCCCTGCGCCCACACCCCATTGGCGGTGCAGACAAAAAGCGCCAGGGCAGTGATCAAGCGGGGCCTCATGCCAGTTGGAGCTCAAACGTGCCCATCGGTTCTCGCGGCACCGTCCGACACCCCCATCGCCGATGCATGCCTATGCTGAATTGAACCCTTCCGAAAGACTTGCCATGACGTCACGCCGCAGCACCAGCCCGACGCGCGCCAAGCTCGGCGACCAGCCGACGCATTCGGTGCCCGCATCCAGCGATATCGGGGAAAACAGCGCCAGCGAACTCATCGAGTCGCCACAGGGGCCCGATCGCGATCCGCTGGATCCGCACGATTTTGCCGACGGCGGCGGAGGTGGTGGCGCCGAGGCTTTCAGCCGCGCCCGATTGAAGAACGGCAAATAGGCCTGCCTCGTCAGGGCTTGCCCGCGTCCTTGTCCTTGACGAAACCAGCGGCGTTGATGTCCTTGCCGGGCTTGGCAGGCGCGTCTTTGTCCTGATCCTCGCGGGCAGCGCCGCCCTTGGGTTCACGTTGCGCGGGGCGTTGGGAGGCCACACCGCGGTCTGCGCGGTCGCGCGGCGTGCCATCGGCGCCGATGTCATCTGGCATGCCTTCGGGCACGCCTGGTTGCGCCTCCATGCGCATGTGGTCGGCATTGGCCGCTTCGGTGCTGAATCGGATGGGCATGATGGTCCTCAAAGTCGGAAGGGCAGGGCACTGCGCCCCATGAGCTCACTATGCGCGCCCGCCGCAGGCCGCGCTGTAGGACGGAACCTTATGCGCCAGCCCATGGCTTGCGCGATGATCGGGCATGAAGATCGCAACCTTCAATGTCAACGGGATCAAGACGCGGCTGCCGAATCTGCTTGAATGGCTCGAGCGTGAACAGCCCGACGTCGCCTGCCTGCAGGAACTCAAGGCACTGGACGGCATGTTCCCCCACGAGGCGCTGCTTGCGGCCGGCTATCACTCCCTCTGGAAAGGGCAGCGCTCGTGGAATGGCGTGGCCATCCTGGCGCGCGGTATGCAGCCCGTCGAAGTGCGTCGAGAGCTGCCCGGCGATCCGCTGGACGAGCACAGCCGCTACCTGGAGGCCGCCGTCGACGGCGTCATCGTGGCCTGCCTCTACCTGCCCAACGGCAACCCGCAGCCGGGGCCGAAGTTCGACTACAAGCTGGCGTGGTTCGAGCGGCTCATCGCGCACGCCGCGGCCTTGTACAAATCGGGGCATCCCGTGGTGATGGCTGGCGACTACAACGTGGTGCCCACCGACTTCGATATCTACAACCCACGCTCCTGGCGGAAGGACGCGCTGCTGCAGCCCGAGAGCCGCGAGTGCTACCAACGACTGCTGAAGCAAGGCTGGATTGACTCGATCCGGCACCTCTACCCCGACAAGGCGATCTTCACTTTCTGGGATTACTTCCGCAAGCACTGGGATCGCGACGCGGGCCTGCGAATCGACCACCTGCTGCTGAACGCCGAGCTCGCGCCATGCCTGCTGGACGCCGGCGTCGACCGCTGGGTACGCGGGCAGGACAAGGCGAGTGACCACGCGCCGGCCTGGATCGCGCTGGATTTGTGCAGGCTCGGCAAGAAGCACGCGGCCAAACGCAAGAAAGCTGCGAAGTGAAAACAGGGCGCGCGCGTCCCTGATCCACGTCAAGGTCCTGCGCATTGCCCGCGCATAACTTCGGGCGGATGAACCTCGCCCAAAGACTCCTCCAAGCCCTGCAGCGCCGCGGCGCGACCGAAGTGTTCGGCATCCCCGGCGACTTCGCCTTGCCGCTCTTCCGTGAGATCGAACGCAGCCGGATGCTGCCGCTCTACACCTTCTCGCACGAGCCGGCCGTCGGCTTCGCGGCCGACGCCGCCACGCGCATGCGCGGCGGGCTCGGTGTGGCCGCGGTCACCTACGGCGCCGGCGCCTTCAACCTGGTGAACACCGTCGCCGGCGCCTATGCCGAGCGTGTGCCGCTGGTGGTGCTGTCGGGCGCCCCGGCCGCGCATGAAGCCGCGAGCGGCTTGCAGTTGCACCATCAGGTCAAGACACTGGATTCGCAGTGGCGCGTCTTCGAGGAACTCACGGTAGACCAGGCCCGGCTGGACGACATGAGACAGGCGCCCGCGCAGATCGCGCGCGTGCTGGACGCCGCGCTGCGCCATTCGCGGCCGGTATACCTCGAAGTGCCGAGAGACATGCCGCAGCGGCCGTGCGAGGAGGTCCCGATGACGGCCGAACCGGCGCCCGATGCGCAAGCCCTGGCCGCATGCGCGGACGAATTGCTGCAGCGCCTGCGCAATGCCAAGCGACCGGTGCTGATGGTGGGCGTGGAGGTGCGCCGCTTCGACCTCGAAACGCGCGTGGCCGAGCTGGCACAGCGCCTGGCGATTCCCGTGGTCACGAGCTTCATGGGGCGTGGCCTGCTCACGGGACAGAACGTCCCGCTGCTCGGCACCTACCTGGGTTTGGCCGGCAACGGCGAGGTGGCGGAGGCGGTCGAGCAATCCGACGGCTTGCTGCTGCTCGGGGTGATCGTGTCCGACACCAACTTTGCGGTCTCGGGCAAGCGCATTGACCTGCGCTTCGCGATCCAGGCGCTTGACGGCAAAGTGGTGATGGGCCATCACGTCTATCCTGATGTGGGCCTGTCGCGGCTGGTGGATGCGCTGCTGGAGCGCGTGCCGTCCCGGCGCGATGCACCCGGTCCGCAGCCGCTCCCGCCGCTGCTGCGCGATGAAGATCATGCAGTCGTCGAAGACGCTCGCGTGGTGCCCGCGGACATCGCGCACGCGGTCAACAACCTCATGCACAGGCGCGGGCCCATTCCGCTGGCCTGCGACGTCGGAGATTGCCTCTTTACGGCGATGGACATCGACCCCACCGCGCTGATCGCGCCGGGCTACTACGCAAGCATGGGTTACGGCGTGCCCGCGGGCCTGGGCTTGCAGGCCGCCACCGGGCGCCGGCCGATCATTCTCGTGGGCGACGGCGCGTTCCAGATGACGGGCTGGGAACTGGGCAACGCCCAGCGCTACGGTTGGGACCCGGTGGTGATCGTCTTCAACAACGCGGGCTGGGAGATGCTGCGCGCGTTCGAGCCGGAGGCCGCCTTCAACGACCTGGGCCTGTGGGACTTCGCCTCGATGGCCGCGGGCATGGGTGGTGACGGGCATCTCGTGCGCACATGCGGCGAGCTCGATCGCGCGCTGGCGAAAGCATGGGCCACGCGGGGCCGCTTCCAGCTCATCGACGTGCGCATCGCTCAGGGCGAACGCTCGCCCACGCTCGGGCGCTTCGTGAACGCCGTCAAGCGACTGTCAGGAGGCGGCTGAACGGCATTGCGCCGAACGCACTGCCACGGTAGGCTCGCTTGCCATGACCTACCAGTTGCACTACTGGCCCAACATCCAGGGCCGCGGCGAGTTCATCCGGCTCGCGCTGGAAGCGGCCGGCGCGCCCTACGTCGACGTCGCACGCGGCGACGAAGCGGCGGGGCAGGGCATGGGTGCGATGGCGCGCTACCTGGAAGACGAATCGGTGGCCCGGCCGCCCTTCGCCTGCCCGTTCCTCGTGGACGGCAAACGCGTGATCGGGCAGACTCCCGCCATCTTGCTGTATCTCGCCCCGCGGCTAGGCCTCGTCGGGGCCAGCGAGGACCAGCGGCTGTGGACGCACCAGATCCAGCTGACGATCGCCGATTTCATCGTCGAAGTGCATGACATCCATCATCCCTTGGGCGTGACCCTGTACTACGAGGACCAGAAGCCCGAGGCGTTGCGGCGGGCTGCGGAGTTCCGCAAGCACCGCCTTTCGAAGTTTCTCGCGTGGTTCGAGGCGATCATCACGCGCAATCCCGGCAACAAGGCAGGGCGCGCACCGCACCTCGTCGGGGCGAAGCTGAGTTACGCGGACCTGTCGCTCTTCCAGGTCGTTGAAGGCCTGACCTACGCCATCCCCAAGGCAGCCGGCAAGGCTCTGAAGAAAACGCCGGGCGTCGTCGCTGTGCATGAAGGCGTGGCGCGCCACAAGCGTGTCGCGGCATATCTCGCGAGCGAGCGTCGATTGCCGTTCAATAAGGAAGGGATCTTCCGGCATTACCCGGAGCTCGACGGTTAGCGTGCGCGGCGTCAGCCCGCGAACCCGCCGTCGTCCAGGAACCGCTGCTCCTCGGGCGTGGTCGCGCGGCCCAGCAGGGCGTTGCGGTGCGGAAAGCGCCCGAATTTCTCGATGATGTCCCTGTGCATGATGGCGTAACGCAGGGGTTCGTCGCCCAAAGCGCGCGTGAGCTCCACACCGATGTCCTGGTCCGCCAGCTGTTCCGAGTGCATGAACGGCAGGTAGAAGAAGTTGCGAAGGTCGGCATCGACCTGCGCATCGAATCCGGTGCGCAGTGCCTGCCGTGCGATGTCACGTGCTTTGGCGTCGCTCTCGAACATGCGCGGCGTGGCGCGAAAGGCGTTGCGGGGGAACTGGTCCAGCAGGATCAACAAGGCAAGGGCCCCGTGCGCATCGCCGGCCCAGGCGTCGAGCTCGCCGCGCTGCGCGGCTTCGTGCGCGGTAAGGAATCGGTTGCGGAACTGCTCGTCGAATGCGGCGTCCTTGCGAAACCAACGGGAAGGACCCGCGTCTCGCCAGAACCCCAGGACATCTTCCGGGCGCGCGTTCAGGAGAGAGGAGGTGGGCATCAGGTGATTGTGCAGCGGCCCGCGCCAACGAAAAAAAGCGGGGCAAAGCCCCGCCTCGTGCGGCTCGCGGATTGACCCGCTCAGCTCTTGCTGCTCTGGTTGCCGCCCTGGCTGCCACTTTGGCTACCACGTTGCGACTGTTTGCCGGGCATGTCCTCGTCCTGATCCATGCCCGATTGCCTGTTGCCCGAGCCCTGGTCCGCTTGACTGCCCTGGTCGCGCATCTTGTCGCGATTGGCTTGGCTGCCTTGGCCCTGATCCTGTTGGCTGCGGTCCTGCTGGCCTTGCCCGGCTTGGCCACGATCTGGTTGCTGGCTGGTGCCGCGGTCGCTTTGCTGGCCGGAACCCTGATTGCCCTGGTTCTGCTGGTTGCTGCCTTGCGCCATTTGTCTCTCCTTTGAAAGTTACTACACCGTTGACGCGGCCACGCCGGAGCAGGCCACGAATTGAATCTAACGATGAGCCCTCGGCGGTCTTGTCGGACGGCGGCTCAAGGGTCGTAGGAGCTCGACCGACACCGCGTCCTATGCCTCATCTATGGTTCACCCTAATGGCGCGGCCCATCGAGTCCTATAGATTCCCCGTAGTTGTCCGACAACTTGACCGCCTGACCAACTGCAGCAAGGAGACTTATTCCATGTCGATCCGTTCCCGCCGCTCGTTGATGGCAGCCGCTGTGGCTGCCGTTGCCTTATCCGCCCTGTCGTTTCCCGCCGCGGCGCAAAACTACCCCGCCCGGCCCATCACGCTCATCGTGCCGTGGGGCGCGGGCGGCGGCACCGACGCCACTGCTCGCATTCTCGCCAGCCTGATGGAGAAGGACCTGGGCCAGCCCGTGAGCGTGGTCAACCGCACGGGCGGCAACGGCGTGGTGGGGCACGCGGCGATCGCGTCGGCGCCGCCTGACGGCTACACGATCGGCCTCGCGACGGTGGAGATCGCCATGATGCACTGGCAGGGCCTCACGGAACTGACGGGCGCCTCGTACACGCCGATCGGCCTCGTCAATGCCGACCCGGCCGGCGTGCAGGTTCGCGCCGATGCACCGTACAAGACAGTCAACGAGCTGCTCGCGGCGATCAAGGCCAACCCCGGGAAGTTCAAGGCATCGGGTACTGGCCAGGGCGGCATCTGGCATCTTGCGATTGCGGGCCTGCTGCGCGACCAGAAGATCGACCCGGCCGCGTTGCCGTGGGTGCCTAGCAACGGCGCGGCACCCGGCTTGCAGGACATGGTGGCCGGCGGCGTCGAGGTTGCGCCGGTGTCGCTGCCCGAAGCGCGGTCGCTGATCGACGCGGGCAAGGTGAAGAGCCTCGCGATCATGGATGCGAAACCGTCGGCGCTTTACCCGAACGTGCCAACGCTCAAGTCGGCCATTGGCAGCGACTGGACCATGGCCGCGTGGCGCGGCATCGTCGCGCCCAAGGGCATTCCGGCCGACGTGCGAGACAAGCTCGCCGCCGCAGTGCGCAAGGCGGCCACGAGCAAGGAATACACCGACTTCATGGCAAGCCGCGGCTTCGGCGTGATCTATGCCGGGCCGGATGACTTCGGCAAGTTCATGGCCAAGGCCGATACCGACCTGGGCGCGACGATGAAGGCCGTGGGCCTGGTGAAATAAACCGGGCTGATGAAAGTCAACGACGCAGTCTTCGGGCTGGCGCTGGCAGCCCTGGGCGGGGCTGTACTCATCGGGGTGCAGGGTTTCCCGAAGATCCCAGGCCAGTCCGTCGGGCCCGCGCTTTTCCCGGGACTGATCGCGGTGGGGCTGTGCGTCTGCGGCGTGCTGCTGGTCGTGCGCGGTATTCGCGATAGAGCGCGCGCGCCGTGGGTGGTGTGGGACGATTGGGTGCGCTCGCCGCGCCATGTTCTGGCGCTGGCGGTGCTGCTGGGCTCTATCGTCTTCTACATCGCCGCGGCCGGCTGGCTCGGTTTCCTGCCCACCGCGGCGATCATCCTGATGTCGATGTTCTCGGTGTTGCGCGTGCCGCCGGCGCGCGCCTTGCTGTTTGCCGTGGTGGCGACACTGGTGATTCATTTCGCCTTCTACAAGCTGCTGCGTGTGCCGCTCCCTTGGGGATTGCTGACCCCTTATGCCTGGTAACCGGGAAATGTTTTCATGATGACTGCGGTGGGCCAGGCCTTCGCGATGGTGTTCGAGCCGTACACCATCATGGTGATGGTCATCGCGGCGCTGTACGGCTTGTTCGTCGGCGCCGTCCCCGGCCTCACGGCGACGATGGCCACGGCGCTTTTGGTGCCTGTGACGTTCTTCATGCCGCCGATTCCGGCCATCGCCGCGATGGTCACGGCCACCGCGATGGCGATCTTCTCGGGTGACATCCCTGGCTGCCTGCTGCGCATCCCGGGTACACCGGCCTCGGCGGCGTATACGGATGAAGCGTTCGCGATGACTCGCAAAGGCGAGGCCGAGACCGCGCTCGGCGCGGGGCTGGTCTTCTCGGCGGTGGGCGGGCTGTTCGGCACCGCGGTGCTGATCGTGGCGGCGCCGACGCTTGCGAACTTCGCGCTCAACTTCAGTTCCTTCGAGTACTTCTGGCTCGTGCTGCTGGGCCTGACCTGCGCAGTGTTCATCACCACCAACCAGCCGCTCAAGGGTGTCGTCACGCTGCTGCTGGGCCTGCTGGTGGCGTGCGTCGGGCTGGGCAACCCCGCAGGCTTTCCGCGCTTTACCTTCGGCAATACCGAGATGATGGGTGGCATCGGGATGATCGCGATGATGATCGGCATGTTCGCGATCTCGGAAATCATCCGCTTCGTCGTGGACACCACCCCGCCCGGCGAACTCGTCGTGGAGAAGGTGGGCAACGTGATGGCAGGGCAGTGGGCGCTGGCCAAGAAATACCCAGTGCAGATCCTGCGCGGCAGCGCGCTGGGCACGGCGGTGGGTGCGTTGCCCGGCGCGGGCGCCGACATCGCGGCCTGGATGTCGTATGCCATGAGCAAGAAGTTCTCGAAGGAGCCGGAGAAATTCGGCACCGGCCACGTCGAGGGCATCGTCGAATCGGGCGCCGCCAACAATAGCGCGCTGGCCGGCGCGTGGATTCCGGCGCTGGTGTTCGGCATTCCCGGCGACTCGATCACGGCCATTGTGATCGGCGTGCTCTACATGAAGAACATGAACCCGGGGCCAACGCTGTTCACCACCAATCCGCAGAACATCTACGCGGTGTTCCTGCTGTTCATCATCGCCAACATCATCATGATCCCGCTGGGCATTCTGTGCATCAAAGTCGCCAGGCGAATCCTGCGCGTGCCGCGCGAATTGCTCATGCCCATGATCCTGCTGTTCTGCATCGTCGGCACCTTTGCCATCAACAACTCGACGTTCGAGATCGGGGTGATGCTGGTGGCGGGCGTCATCGCGTACCTGCTGGAGGCCAACCGGTTCCCGATCGCGCCGGCGATCCTGGGCGTGGTGCTTGGCGGCATGCTCGAGGAGAACTTCATCACCTCGATGATCAAATCCGACGGCAGCCTCATGGCTTTCTTCCAGCGGCCCATCGCGCTGGGCCTGGCCGTGATCACGATGCTGGTGTGGTTCGCGCCGCTGGCCCTGCGGGGGTTGCGGACGCTGAGGGAGCGTCGCCTGGCCGCGAGCTGAGCCCCTTCGCCGCGTTGGTCGTTCGAGTGGTCACCGCGATCCCCGCCAGGATCGTGACGATTCCGGCCAAGTGGAACGCCTGCGGCTGCTCGCCGAGAAAGATCATCGCAAGTACGGTGCCGAACAGCGGCATCAGGGGCAGCGATGTGCTTGCCGTGTTGGGCCCGACAGCGGCCACCGCGCGGTTCCAGCACGTGAAGGCGATAACAGATGCGAAAACGGCTGTGTATGCCAGCCCGATGATCGCGCCCAACGTGAGGCCTGGCAGGATCGGTGCGGCCTGGACGCTCTCCACCAGCATGGGGCCGGCCAGCATCGGCACGGTCAGCGCGGACATTGCGAACAGGAAGGCGCTGCCCCGCAGTTCGGGCGGCAGGCGCCGCACCAACACCGAGTACACGCCCCACACGGGCATGCCGAGCAGAATCCAGGCGTCGCCGGCATGGATGTCCATGTGCAGCAGCAGGGCCGGGTCTCCATGGCTGAGGATGACGAGCACACCCGCGAATGAGAGCAGCACGCCCACCACCTGCGCCTGGGTGGCTTTCTGCCGCTCGATCACCCAGGAGCAGAGCATCACGAACATCGGGGCGGCGGAGCTGATCAGCACCGCGTTGGTCGTAGTGGTGCGCTGCAGGCCGAGGTACACCATGGACTGGAACATCGCGCCGCCGGTCAGCGCCAGCATGCACAGCAACGCCGCATGGCGGCGAACCAGGTGCCATTTTCCGCGCAGCAGTGGCCAGGCGATGGGTATGAGGATGAGTGCGGCGAGCAGCCAGCGCCAGAAGTTGAGCGTGAGGGGTGGCCACACTTCGCGTAGAGCGCGTCCGACAACCCAGTTGCCGGCCCAGAACAGGTTGGCAAGCGCGAGCAAGGCGCAAGTCTGCCAGGTGCGCAGCGCGGACGGGTTCATGGCATCTCCTTGGGTTGGTACATGGCGAACCCATTGTGGAAAGCCGTTGCAGCAGCGTCCTGAGGCACAGGACCCGGTCCGGGCCACGTTCGAGAAGAAATGGCAGGACCGTGGTCCCGGGTCTCAGTCGGCGCGGCTGCCGAACCCCGCTTCGCGCGCGCGCACGATGGCTTGCGCACGATTCTCGACCTCGAGCTTGGCAAAGATGCTGGTGATGTGGTTGCGCACGGTCTTTTCAGACAGGGACAAGCGCGCGGCGATCTGAGCGTTGTCGCGCCCCTGCGCGATCAGCTCGACCAGTTCGCGCTCACGCGGCGTAAGCTGCGCGAAGACGCCATCGCCTGCGGCCTGTGTGCGCGGCATGAAGGAACGGAACGCTTCGACCCATTGGTCCCAGGCCGTCTCGCCCTCGAGCAGGACGTGGTTGCGGCTGTCGAGCGGCACGAATCGCGCGCCGGGGATGAGGCTTGCGACACGGCGCCCCTCCTCGAAAGGCACTCGCGCATCGTGCGTGGCATGCAGCACCAGCGTCGGGCAGGCGATTCGCGCGGCGAGATCGCTCACGTCGAGATCATTGGTGACGTGCATGAAACGCGCCGCGTTGGCGGGGGAGACGCTCACGCGTTCAAGCTCGTTGAACCAGGCGTGCTGCTCGGGCGTCCCGCCGGGGATGAACTGCGTGGTGAAGAACTGCCGGAACGCCGCGTTGTCCTTGCCCCAGCCGAGTTCGGCAAGGCGTGGCATGGTCAACGCTTCTTCGCGGGCCAGTGCAGAGTCGCTCCATCGCACGCGGCCGCGCGTGTAGCCTCCGTAGAGCACAAGGTGGCTGACGCGTTCAGGATGTCGCACCGCATAGGCTATGGCAATCGGAGCGCCTTGTGACGCGCCCAGCAGCGCAAAGCGCTCGAGCCCGGCGGCATCGGCCACCGCTTCGAGATCGTTTACCCATGCGTCGAACGAGATGTCAGGGACCTCGCGGTCGGACAAGCCGCAAGCGCGCGCGTCATAGCGCACCAGGGTGTGGTCGCGCGAGAGCTCGCGCAGCCAGTGTCGCCACACGGGGCTGTCCCAGTCGAAATCCAGGTGGTTAATGAAACTTCCGACGCGCAACAGCTGCGGGCCCTTTCCCGAAGTCGCATAGGCCAGCCGCACGCCGTCGGCCGTCGTGCAAAAGCGGATCTGCTGGCGGGCGCTCGTCATGGGTGGGGCATCGGAACGCCCAGCTTCACGGCCCAGGGCTCGAGCATCGGCATGATCGAAGGGTAGAGCACGACGCCGCTTTCACGTTGCGCGTGCGCCAGCGCCAGCCCTTTTTCGCCGGGGGTGCGAACCTTCGATCCTGGCTTTGCAGGACGTGATGCACGGCATTGCTGCGCGACTGCGCCGGTTTGACGGATGAATGCGTCCTGGCCGGCAAATGCCTTCGGGTCGATGACTTGCAGGAACACCGTGGCTCCCCATCCCTCGCGCGCATCAGCGCGTCCGTGGCCGGCGAGGCCGCCGGTCAAGGCTTCCACCAGCAGCGACATTCCGTAGCCCTTGTGGCCCGAATCGAGACCGCCCAGAGGCAGGATCGTGCCCTTGGGCTCGGTGAACAACACGGACGGGTCGTCCGAGGGCTGCCCGTGGCCGTCGATCACCCATTGCGCCGGCAACCGGCCACCTTCGCTGTGCAGCCGGTTGGTCAGCCCATTGGTCGTCGCTGACGTGGAGATATCGACCAGCACCGGCACGCCGGTGGTCGGGATACCGGCCGAGATCGGATTAGGTGTGAAAACCGGGTCGAGCCCGCCGAACGGCGCGACGCTGGCGGCATTCGGGTCCGAGCAGGTCAGCAGCATCAGCAGGCCCTGGTCCGTCGCGCGCTTGAGGTAAGCGGCCAGGCACGCGATGTGGTGGCTGCGCCGGATGACTACCGTGCCGGTACCGCAACGCGCGGCGCGTTCGGTGGCGAGCGCCATTGCCCGCAACACCAGCCAGGGGCCCGGCAGTCGCCGGCCATCCCATGTGACAGCTGCGGGCGCGTCGGCGATCACGGCCGGTTCGCCCTCGCGCGTCATCGCGCCGGACTCGAGTTCCTTCAGGTACGAGGCGAGCAGGGCGAGCCCGTGCGTGTTGTGGCCCATCAGGTCGGCCTCGACCAGAATCTGCGCCACCGCCTCGGCCTTGTCGGCGGAAAGCTCCATGGCCGTCAGCAGCCGGGTCGCGAAATCGACCAGGGCGGGCGCGGTGTAACGGGCAGCGCTCATCGCGCACCTCCTCGCGACTCGAGCTCGCGGATTCGCTCGCGTGCATCGTCGCCTTCGGGAATGGGCTGCCCGCTGTCGCGCCACTGCACTGCCGCCTTGAAACCCTCCGCCTGCGCATAGCGGCGAAACCACAGCCCCTCGGGGTTGTGGCGCGTGATCCCGTCGAAGACCGTCGCCATCTGCTGACTCTGCTCCAAGCCCATCGCGAGCATCACCTGGTTGACGACCATC
Organism: Ramlibacter sp.; assembly: GCA_029237735.1. GTDB lineage: Bacteria > Pseudomonadota > Gammaproteobacteria > Burkholderiales > Burkholderiaceae_C > Ramlibacter. The sequence continues at coordinate 29,788 of JAQZBU010000070.1, forward strand.
TTGTGCATGGCCAGGTGGCTGCGCGGCACGCCCGCGATGCGGTTAGCCAGGCTCATGGTCGCGCCTTCGAGCGCCTCGGGCGCCACCGCGTCGTTGGCCAGGCCCCACGCTAGCGCGGTTCGCCCATCGATGGTGTCGCCCGTGAACATGAGCTGCTTGGCGCGCGTGGGGCCGAGCCGATAGGTCCACATCGCCGTCGTCGGGCAGCCCCACACGCGCGTGGGCATGTAGCCGATGCGTGCATCGTCCGCCATCACCAGCAGGTCGCAGCACAGCGCGATGTCGCTGCCGCCCGCGGCCGCGAAGCCATGCACCTTGGCGATGGTCGGCTTGGGGCTTTTCCACAGCGTCATGAAGTCCTCGGTGTTGCGCTTCATGTACGCATAGTCTTCCATCGGGTCCCAGGGATGGCGCTCTTGCTGGCAGGGGTGGTCGATTTGTCCCTCGCCGAAGTGAGTGAGGTCGTAACCGCCGCAGAACCCCTTGCCCGCGCCCTCGACGACGATGACGTGGACCTCGTCGTCGGCATTGGCCCACTCCACGGCGGCGCGGATCTCGCGCGGCGTGGCCTCGTTGATTGCGTTCAGCCGCTCGGGACGGTTGAGCAGAAGGCGTGCGACGCGCGGGTTGCCGGCGTCCTTGTCTATTCGAAGCGTGCTGAATTCGGGCATCGTGATCTCTCCTGTCAGGCCGCGGCCAGTGTATCGGCGCCTCGACGCGCTGTCATTTCCTACAACGCGCGCCTCGTGTAGGGCCTACAGTAGTGGTATCACCCCCGAAGGAGTAGCGAATGGGCAGCACGAGCATCGGACGCGGACCGGCATCCGGCGGCAACGAGAACCACGAGGCCAACCCCGTGCACACCACCCTGGGCGAAGAGGTCAAGCAGGAGCCGCCGGCCGGCAACCGGAACGAGCTCGACGAGTCGGCGCCTGCCAAGGACAAGACGCCTGAACCGGCGCGGGTAAGCCCTCGGCGGAAGGGCTGATTTTTTGGGCCTGTCCCGCGCCGGCGATAGAGTTGCGTGCGCCACCCTGTCGCCATGAACACCGATCCTTCCGCCCCTTTGCCCGACCGGGTGCCCGTGCTCATCGCGGGCGGCGGGCCCGTCGGCCTCATGCTATGCGCGCTGCTCGCGCGCCACGGCGTGGCCAGCCTCGTCATCGAAGCCGACGAAGGTTATTGCTCCGGCAGCCGCGCCATCTGCATTTCGCGGCGTTCGCAGGAGATCATGGCCTGGGCCGGCGCCGATGAGCCGCTGGTCGCCACCGGGCTGCCCTGGACGGGGGGCCGCAGCTTCTGGCGCGACACCGAAGTGCTCCACTTCCAGATGCCCAGCGAGCCGACGCAGCGGTTCGCGCCGATGCTCAACATCCAGCAGTACTACATCGAGCAGTTCGCGCACGAGGCTGCGCAGCGGGCTCCCCAGCTCGCGCAGGTGCGATGGGGCTGCCGCGTGGCGGCGGTGCGCCAATCCGCGGATTCCGTCCTGGCCGAAGTGGAGACGCCCCAGGGCCGGCAGTCGGTGCAGGCGGATTGGCTCGTGGCCTGCGACGGCGGGCGCAGCACGGTGCGCGAGCAGCTCGGTTTGCAGCTGGAGGGCACGCAGTACGAAGGGCGCTATGTCATCGTCGATATCGTGCAGAAGACGATGCGGCCGGTGGAGCGCCTCGCGTGGTTCGATCCACCGTCCAACCCGGGCTCCACCATCCTCATGCACCGCCAGCCCGGCGACGTCTGGCGCATCGACTATCAGATACGCGACGACGAAGACCCGGCCGAGGCGGTGAAGCCCGAGAACGTGCTGCCGCGCGTGCGCAGCCATCTAGCCATGATCGGCGAGGACGAGCCCTGGGAGCCGCTGTGGATCTCGATCTACAACGCCAAGTGCCTGACGCTGCCCGACTACCGTCACGGCCGCGTGTTCTTCGCCGGGGACGCCGCGCACCTCGTGCCGATCTTCGGCGTACGGGGCTTGAACTCCGGCCTCGATGATGCGGGCAACCTGGCGTGGAAGCTGGCGCGTGTGATCGATGGCCAGGCCAGCGACGCGCTGCTGGATTCCTACACCGTCGAACGCCTGCATGCAGCGCGCGAGAACATCGCCTATGGTGCCAAAAGCACCGAGTTCATGGCGCCGCCCAACTTTGCCTTCAAGCTGATGCGCGAGGCGACGCTGCGGCTGGCGGTGGTGGACGCGAAAGTGAGGTCCCTCATCAACCCGCGCCAGTCGGCGCCCATCGCTTATGTGGGCTCGCCGCTCAACGCAGCGGAGCAGGGCGGGTGGGCCGACGACCTTGCCGCGCCGGGCCGGCCCGCGCCCGAGGCGCTGTTACAAGGGTCGCATGGCAACTTTCACCTGACGCGCGCTTTCGGCAAGGATTTCGTGTGTGTTGTATTCGCGGACGGCGCATTGCCGGGCGCCGTGAAGGAATTGGCAGACCACGGTATCGCGGTGCTGGACATTCCGCCCGAGGCTGATAGCCTTGGTCAGGCCCGCCAACGCTATGGATTGCCCGGCGCACAGGCCCAGGGCCTGGTGCTCGTGCGGCCGGACGGTTACGTGATGGGGCGATGGCACGGGCTGGATCCTTCGGGGCTGCTTGCCGAATTCAACAAGAGAGAACTTGCCGCATGACCGACGACGACCTTGACCGCAGCTATTCGGCGCTTTGCCAGTCACTCGCCAGCGTGGGGGAGAGCAAATCCGAACTGTTCCTGTCGATGGTGTGCCTGTCGCTCATGGCCCGCTACGAGCGGGCCGATGACGTGCTCACGCTCATCGACCACGTGCATGCACAGTGCGCCGCCGAGGTGGAGGCGGGCGGAGCCTGAGCCTTCCTGATTGACGGGGGTCAAGGCGGGCCCTGCATGGCGGCCTACAACCTAAGGGACGGCCGTTGCGCCGCAGAAGGACTGCCCCATGAAGAACTTCATGCCATTGGCCGTGCTGGCACTGGCACTGGCCATGCTCCCCGTCGCCGCGCAGGCGCAACCCCAACAGGCAACCACCAGCAAGCGCGTGAACCTGCGCGCTGGACCGGCGCGCGACTTCCCTCTGGTGGCGGTGCTTCCCGCCGGGTTGGTGGTGTCCGTCCAGGGCTGCCTGCCCGAATACACGTGGTGCGACGTGATCGCGGGCTACCAGCGCGGCTGGGTCAAGGGCGTTACGGCCCGTTGCCCAACTACGCTCCCATCATCGGCCTCGTGGTCCTGGGCTTCATGCTCGATGATTACTGGGGCCATCACTATGTCGATCGGCCGTGGTACCGCGAACGGCACCGTTGGGAAGGCCGCGCGTACCCCGCGCCTGTGCCTGCGCCCCGGGTGCGTCCGCGTCCGGCCGCGCCGGGCGTCGTGCCCGGTCCGGCGCCGAGGCCGGTTCCCGCGCCCGCGCCGCGGATGCGTGGGGATCACAGGGATTCCGGGGATCGTGGGGATCACGGGAATCGTGCGGAGCGCCAACACGACAAGCGCTGAGCGCGCGGCAATACCCATGAGGGTGGCACTTCGGGGGGTTAACTCGTAAAATCACGGGTTCCCCCGAAAGCCCTGATGAACGCCCCTGTCGACGTTTCCTTTTTCGCGCGCGCCGCAAAACCGCTTACCAGTTACCGAAAGTACTGGGCGAGCCGCTTCGGCACGTCGAAATTCCTGCCGATGAGCAGGGCCGAAATGGACCAGCTGGGCTGGGACAGCTGCGACATCATCATCGTGACGGGCGACGCGTACGTGGACCATCCCAGCTTCGGCATGGCCGTGATCGGCCGCGTGCTGGAAGCGCAGGGTTTTCGCGTGGGCATCATCGCGCAGCCCGACTGGCACAGCGCCGAGCCGTTCAAGGCGCTCGGCAAGCCCAACCTGTTTTTCGGCGTCACCGCCGGCAACATGGATTCGATGATCAACCGCTACACGGCGGACCGCAAGATTCGTAGTGATGACGCCTACACGCCCGGCGACGTTGGGGGCAAGCGCCCGGACCGTGCGGCCATCGTTTACAGCCAGCGTTGCCGTGAAGCGTTCAAGGACGTGCCCATCGTGCTCGGCGGCATCGAAGGCAGCCTGCGCCGCATCGCGCACTACGACTACTGGTCGGACAAGGTGCGCCACTCGATCCTGGTGGACGCGAAGTGCGACCTGCTGCTGTACGGCAACGCCGAGCGCGCGATCGTCGAGATCGCCCACCGCCTGGCGGCGAAGGAGCCGGTGCGGGATATCACCGATGTGCGGGGCACCGCGTTCTTCCGGCGCACGACGCCCGAGGGATGGTTCCAGATTGATTCGACCAGCGTGGATACGCCGGGCCGCGTGGAAGACCACATCAATCCGTACCAGACGACGCAGGAGCAGGCGGCTGCGCAGGGGGAAGTTTGTCATTCCGGCCTTGAGCCGGAATCCACGGTGGCGCAGGGCGAGGCATGGATTGCGGGTCGAGCCCGCAATGACAACGTCCAGCCCCTGACCTTCGTACCTAACCCGGCGCTCAAGCAGAAGCTCAAGGTCCCGCCGCGCGATCGCACGGTGATCCGGCTGCCGTCGTACGAGCAGGTCAAGAGCGACCCGGTCCTCTACGCCCACGCCAACCGCGTGCTGCACCTCGAGACGAACCCCGGCAACGCCCGCGCGCTCGTGCAGGCGCATGGCGAGCGCGACGTGTGGCTCACGCCGCCGCCGATCCCGCTCACCACGGCGGAGATGGATCACGTGTTCGACCTGCCGTACGCCCGCGCGCCGCACCCCAGCTACGCCGACGAGAAGGGCCGCCACGATGGCGCGACCAAGATCCCCGCGTGGGAGATGATCCGCTTCTCGATCAACATCATGCGCGGCTGTTTCGGCGGCTGCACCTTCTGCTCGATCACCGAGCATGAGGGCCGCATCATCCAGAGCCGCTCCGAAGATTCGGTGATCCGCGAGATCGAAGAGATCCGCGACAAGGTCGAGGGTTTCACCGGCACCATCTCCGACCTGGGCGGCCCCACGGCCAATATGTACCGCCTGGGCTGCCGCTCGCCCGAGATCGAGGCTGCCTGCCGCAAGCCCAGCTGCGTCTACCCCGGCATCTGCCAGAACCTGACCACCGACCACGGCCCGCTGGTGAAGATCTACCGGCGCGGGCGGGCCTTG
>JAQZBU010000071.1 GCA_029237735.1 Ramlibacter sp.
ACCTTGAGCGAAGCGAATTTCTCGCGCATCGTGAAGGCACGGCCGCGCGGCGCGTGGCTGGGGTTGATCATCACCAGCACGAAGACCGTGCCCATGATCGTGAGGGTCACCAGCAGCCCGGGAATCACCCCGCCGATCAGCAGCTGGCCGATGCTCACGTCGGCGATGATCCCGTAGAGCACCAGCGCGATGCTGGGCGGGATCAGCATGGCGAGCGTGCCGGAGATCGCCACCACGCCGCCGGCCAGGCTGGGGTCGTAGCCCTGCTTCAGCATCGCGGGCATGGTGGTGGACGAGAGGGTTGCGGCCGACGCGGTGCTCGAGCCCGAGATGGCGCCGAAGCCCGCGCCGGCCAGCGCCGTGGCCATGCCCAGGCCGCCGGGCACACGCCCGACCCACGTTGCCGCACACTTGAAGAGGTTGTCCGCGACACCGCTCAGGATGACGAACTCCGCCATCAGAATGAACAGCGGGACCGAGATGAGCTCGTACGACCCGGCGCTGGACAGAGGAGTCGTGGTGAGCACGCCCACCAAAGCGTCCCAGCCGCCGACGATGTACAGGCCGATGCTGCCCGTGATCACCAGGGAGAAAGCCACGGGTGTGCCAATGGCCAGCAACACGAACAGCAGGCCGACAACGAGGACGGTGCTCATTCCGCGCCTTCCGTGCCGGAGATCGGCGGCAGCGCCAGCACCTCCTGGCGAGTGCTCAGCGACAGCAGGTAGCCGATCGCGTTGAGGAACAGGCGCACGCTGAGCAGGCCGAACCCTACCGGCAGGAAGATACTCACGGTCCAGGTCGGTACGGCGAGCCCGCTGCTGGATGTGGCGGCGGTGCGGAAATCCTCCAACGTCACGCCGGCGGACATCCACGCGGCGATCGCGAAAGCCGGCGCGGCCAGAAACGAGGCTACGACTTCGAATGTGTAGCGCGTGTCACGCCCCACGTAGTTGTGCAGGATGTCCACGGCCACGTGCGAGTGCGCACGCAGAGTGTGCGAAACCGCGAGGAAGAACAGGCCCGGCATCAGGTAGCTGGAGACGACCTCATAGGACCACTGCAGCGGCGCGTTGAAGAAGTAGCGCATGGATACGTCGGCCACCACCAGGCACATCAGCGCGAACAGCATGAGCGAGCCGAGGCCCACGAGCGCGCCGTCGACGATGTCGAGCGCACGACGCAGCCGGGCATAGACGCCCGATCCGGCGCCAGGTTCCAGGTTTTTCATCAAGCTGTCTGTCTCCACCATCGTCTTTTTTGGACTACACAGCGGCGGCGAGATCGCTCTCGGCAACGCCCCACTCCAACGCCCATTCCCGTGCATCACCGTCCATACCCGGTGCCGACGGCTCGGCCACGGGCGAATCGCTGAATCGCGGCGCGGGTGCGGGCTGGGTAACGCCGGCCACCGTGATGAAACCGGCGCGCGCACGGTGGTGCGGATGCGCCGGGGCTTCCTGCGGCGAGAGCACGGGCGCGAAGCAGCCGTCCGTACCTTCGAGCGCTTCGCACCATTGCGAGCGCGTGCGCTGCCCGAAGATGGCGGCGAAGCGGGCACGAAGCTGCGGCCACTGAGTGCGGTCGTCGAAGTCGGGCAGGCCGGAAACGTCTACGCCCGCGCCCTGCAACTTGTCCACCAGCACCTGGCGGAACTTCTTCTCGATGGGCGCGATGGATATGTACTCGCCGTCCGCGCAGCGATAGACGTCGTAATAAGGTGCGCCCGAGTCGAGCAGGTTCGTGCCGCGCGGGCCATCGTGCAGGCCGGCCGCGTGCAGTCCGTAGAACGGCGTCATGAGCGCGTTGATGCCGTCGACCATCGCGGCATCCACCACCTGTCCCTTGCCGGTGGCGCGGGCGCTGAGCAGGGCCGCTAGCATGCCGAAGGCCAGGAACATCGACCCGCCCGCGTAATCTCCGAGAAGGTTCAGTGGCGGCGTGGGCGGCGCGCCTTCGCGCCCGATCGCGTGCAGCGCGCCGGCCAGCGCGATGTAGTTGAGGTCATGGCCCGCCACGCTTGCCAGCGGCCCTTCCTGGCCAAAGCCGGTCACGCGCCCATAGACCAGGCGCGGGTTGTCCCGCAGGCACACATCGGGCCCGAGGCCGATGCGCTCCATCGTCCGCGGCCGGAAACCTTCGATGAGGCCGTCGGCACGGGCGACGAGGGCGCGGGCGAGCGAAAGGCCCGCCGGCTGCTTGAGATCCATCTTCAGCGTGCGTTTGCCGCGCAGGAGCAGGTCGAACTTCGGCGGCCGCTCGATGCCCAGGCCGCTCGGCTCGACACGATCCACACGAATCACCTGCGCGCCGAGGTCCGCCAACAGCATGCCACACAACGGCCCGGGGCCGACGCCGACGAGTTCGACAATGCGCAGGCCCGCGAGTGGGCCGGTCCGCGCGGCCGCCGGCGCGGTCACTGGGTGACCTCCGCGCGCGGCGCGCCTTGCCGGGCCGCGCCGCTGGCGACCAGCGCTTCGATTTCAGCCGCGCTGAAACCGGCCTCGCCCAGCACTTCCCTGGTGTTTTCTCCCAGGCGCGGCGCCGGCAGCGGCGCGTCGGCCGTGCTGTTGGCCCACTTGATGGGCATGCGCATCGTTCGGATCGTGCCTTCGCTCGGGTGCTCCACAGTGGTGAAGAATCCGGTAGCCTCGAGGTGCGGATCGTGCAGCACGCTTTGCAAATCGTGCATCGGCATGAACGGCACGTCGGCCTGCTCCAGCAGGCGCATCCACTCCGCCGTTGTGCGCTCCTCGAAGATGCGCGAAAGCGTGCCGTACACGAAGTCGATGTTGCGCGAGCGGTTGGCGAAGGTGGCGAAGCGCTCGTCCTGGGCCGCAAGCGCCTCGCGGCCGATCGCCTTCAGGAAGCCCTCCCACTGCTTGTCGTTATAGACCAGCGCGCAGATGTAGCCGTCGCTCGTGCGGTAGGGTCGCCGCTCGGGCGAGAGCTGGCGCGCATACCCGCCGCCGTCGAGCGGTGGCTCGTAGGTGAGCCCGCCCATATGGTCGCCAAGTACGAAGGCCACCATGGTTTCGAACATCGGGATGTCCACCCGGTCGCCTCGGCCGGTGCGGCCGCGCGCCAGCAGGCTGGCGAGGATGGCACCCACGGCCGTCTGCCCCACGATGCGGTCGGCCATTGCCGTAGGCACATAGCGGGGAATGCCGCCTGTCGCCCGGGCAATGAGGTGGGGCAGCGTGGCGGCGCCCTGGATCAGGTCGTCGTAGGCCGGGCGGGCGGCATAGGGCCCGTCCTGCCCGAAGCCGAACAGGCCCGCGTACACGATGCGCGGGTTGATCGCCGATACCGCCTCGTAGTCGAGCCCCAGCCGGGCCATGGCCTGCGGCCGCACGTTGTACATGAGCACATCCGCATCCGCGAGCAGCCGCTTCAGCGCCTGCGCGCCGGCGGGGTGCTTCAAATCAAGCACGACGCTACGCTTGTTGCGATTGGTGTTCAGGAAGATCGGGCCCATGTCCTCGTGCCGGGCCGGGCCGATCTGGCGCACCAGGTCGCCGTGCGGTGACTCGACCTTGATCACGTCCGCGCCCATGTCGCCCAGCGCCTGCGAGGCGAAAGGTCCCATGAGCACCGACGTCATGTCGATGATCCTGATGCCGTGAAGAGGTCCCATGGGGCCGTGCGCTCCTGTTCGTGTCCTGCGGTTGCCCGGCGCGATCGGCACAGACCACGCAGAGTATTCACGGTATTGGACAAACCATACATGGGGAAAACCATATCGGCGGGCGTTCATGCACAAGTACACTTCATTCATGACAAAGAACGTCGCCACGGCTGGCGTGGCGTCTACGCCCGCGCGCGCGCTGGGGGTGCTGGCGCTGTGCTTCTTCTTCAATTTTGTCTCGCGTGGAATCGGCGACACCTACATGGTTTTCCTGTTGCCATTGCAGTCCCAGTTTGGCTGGCAGCGCGCCCAGATGACCAGCGTGTATTCCACCTTGATGCTGGTCGCCGGGCTGGCCTCCCCTGTCGCCGGCCTCGTGTTCGAGCGTTTCGGGCCGCGCGTGCTGTATGCGGGCGGCGTGGCACTGCTCGGCGCCGGCTACCTCATCGCGAGCCAGGCCACGCAGCTCTGGCACTTCTACGCCGGCATCGGCGTTTTCGTCGGGCTCGGCGGCGGTGCCGTCGGCATGGTGCCCGCAGCCGCCCTGCTCAGCTGGTGGTACCGCGGGCGCATGAGCAGCGCGATCGGGGTGGCCTACGCGGGCTTCGGCTGCGGCTCCCTCGTGATGGTGCCGCTGGCGCAGGCGCTCATCGACGCGGGCGGCTGGCGCGAAGCCTACGCCTGGATGGGCATCGCGCTTTTCGTCCTGTGCTTCGCCGCGCTATGGCTGCCGTGGCGCGCGATCACCGCGCCTCGGCCGGCCCCCGAATCGCGGCCGCACGGCAGTGACGCGCCCCGCCCCCTGCGCGCCGCGTTCGCGCAGCGGCGCTTCTGGCTGCTTGTGCAGGTGATGTTCTTCACCGCCCTGGGCATGTACCTTGTGATCGTCCAATCGGTGGTCTACCTCGTGGACGTGGGCTTCACACCGCTGCAGGCGGCCACTGCCTTCGGCGCAGCCGGCATGCTGTCGGTGGTGGGCGTCTCGATTTCAGGCTGGTTCTCGGACCGCTTCAGCCCGCGCAAGGCCGCGACGATCAGCTTCATCGGCACCGCGCTGGGCGTCGCGATGCTTTACGCGCTGACCTACCGCGCGAGCGAAGTGCTCCTCATCGCCTACGTGCTGCTGTTCGGCGTGTGCCAGGGCGCGCGCGGCCCCGTCGTTGCAGGCCTCAGCGCGCGCATGTTTGCCGGGCCCGGCCAGGCGACCGTGTACGGCGCCATTTATGCGCTGATGTCGATCGGCACCGGCCTGGGGGCGCTGCTCTCCGGCGCCCTGCACGACTGGACGGGCGGCTACCGCGCGGGGTTCCTGCTGGCCCTGGTCGCGATCGCGTTCGCGGCCGCCCCGTTCTGGATGCCGGGCAACGCGCTCGTGCTCGATGACAGCGGACCCATTACCTAAACTTGCCAGGAATGCCACACCCGTGAACGTCAAACAAGCCGCCAACGTCCTCGACCTGCTCGAGTTCTTCGCCACTCATCGACGGCCCGCGAGCCTGGCGGAAATCGCCAAGCATTTCGAGTGGCCGCGTTCGAGCACCTTCAACCTGCTGGGCACCCTTGCGGGTCGTGGCTACCTGTACGAGCCCAAGTCCCGAGGCGGCTACTATCCGACGCCGCTGTGGTCCACGATAGTCCAGCAGATCGAAAACGCGGACCCGATTCCCCAGCAGCTTCACGGGCTGCTGAAGGTGCTGGTCCAGGAGACGGGTGAGACCGCGGTGCTGGCTGCGGCGAGCGGGGCCTGTGCGTTGTTCGTCGATTCCGTCGAGGCGCCGCACGCGATTCGCTATACCGCCAAGCCCGGCAAGCTGATCCCCCTGCACGTCACGGCGACGGGCCGTGCGCTGTTGTCGCAGATGGCGGCCGCGGACCGCGCGTCCATCCTGCGCCGCGCGACGTTCGAGCGCTACACGCCCACCACGCTGATGAGCGTCGCGGCGGTGGAGAAGGAAATCAAGAAGTCCCTGGAGCGCGGCTGGTTCGAAGGCAATGCCGAGTTCACGACCGACCTCGGTGGCGTCGCGGTGCCGCTGGCGATGCCTCACCGGCAGTTCGCCGTGCTGGTGGCCGGCCCGATGTTCCGTGTGAAGGCGCGTTCGGCCGAGCTGGCGAAGATCATGACGCGCGAGATCGCGCGACACCTCGCGGACAGCAGCAAGGAAGCATGACCGCGCTGGCTAAACTGAGGGCCGGGAGACCATCATGCCCACGAAACTCTTCACCAGCGGCCGCATCAGGAAGGCCGTGTACGACTCCGCGTCCAGGCAGCTGGACCTGCATTGGGACAACAAGTCCATCCTGGCCTACAAGCACGTTCCCGAAGAGGTGTACCGTCGGCTGTGCAGCGCGCCGAACCCGGCGACGTACTGGGAGGACCGAATTGCCGACGAGTACCCGAAGGGCACGCCGATGAGTTCCGGCAAGGATGCGGATGGGCCAAAGAAGCTGAGCGACCTCTTCGGCGGCGGGGATGAGCCGCCTGATGGAACATAGAGCTTTCGATATTCCACGAACGGAGTGCAGCATGGACCAGGAAGTCTTCAACGCCAGCCTGCGGAAATTCCTCAAGACGGTGGGCGTGAATTCTCAACGCGAGATCGAGCAGGCCGTGGCGGCGATGATCCAGGCCGGCGCCATCGCGGGCACGGAAACGTTTCCCGCGACGATGACGCTGGACGTTCCCGGGCTGAAGCTTCATGTCACTTTTGCCGAAGACGTGAAGCTGCAATAGCGGCGCGACACGCGCGCAGCGCGGCCCAAGCCCGGTCCTACGCCAGGCGTAATCCTCATCCGACAGCCGCCTGCGCCGGTATGGGCTCAACATCCGCGCTTCACCCAATTCACTTCCTGCAGCATGCAGTCTCAAGAAGCTGGCTCGGCAATAAGACGCCGACCCCGGGGGGCGGCGGCATGAAGCCGGCCTTTCCGGGACCCGCGCGCGTGCTTGGGCTGCGCGAGGCCATCATGATCATCATCGGCATCGTGATCGGCGCGGGGATTTTCAAGGCGCCTTCGATGGTCGCCGGCATGGCTGGAAGCACCTCGTGGATGTTCTTTGCCTGGGTCCTCGGCGGCATCGTCTCGCTGATCGGCGCCCTTTGCTATGCCGAGCTGACCACGGCCTTCCCGAGCGCCGGCGGCGACTATCACTTCCTGCGGCGCGCGTACGGGCGCCCGATTGCCTTTCTGTTCGGCTGGGCCCGTTTTTCCGTCATCACGACGGGTTCCATCGCCTTGCTTGCCTTCGTGTTCGGTGACTACCTGCAACAGGCAGTCCCGCTCGCCTTGCCGCCCGGCTGGGGTGCCGCGGCCTATGCGTTGGCCGCGATCCTCGTGCTGTGGGCCGTGAACGCACGCGGAATCAGGGCCGGTGCGTCCACCCAGACCTGGCTCACGGCACTCGAAATCGGCGGACTGCTGCTGGTGTTCATCGCGGCTCTCTGGCTGGCCGCCGGCGCGCCGGAGCCCGCCGAAAGCGCGGGCACGGCGGCCTCGGGCCCAAGGCTGTCCGCCTTCGGCATGGCGATGGTGTTCGTGCTGCTGACCTACGGCGGCTGGAACGAGGCTGCCTATATCAGCGCCGAGATCAAGGACGGCCCGCGCAACATGGTGCGCGCACTGGTGATCTCGATCCTGGCGATCACGTCGCTCTACCTGCTGGTGACCTGGGCCTACTGGTATGGGCTGGGCCTGGAGGGCATGGCCAGGTCTGAGGCCCTGGCGGCCGACCTGCTGGGCAAGGCCTTCGGGGCTTCGGGCAGGATGGCGATCGCCGTGCTGGTGGCCATCGCGGCGCTGACCTCGATCAATGCCACGATGATCGTGGGGGCGCGCACCAACTATGCAGTCGGGCGCGACTGGACGGCGCTGCAGAAACTGGGGCATTGGGACGGCGAGCGCGGGACGCCGGCCAACGCAATGCACCTGCAGAACGCGGCCGCTGCGCTGCTGGTCCTGATGGGGGCCTGGACCGGCAGCGGTTTCCGCTCGATGGTCGAGTTCACGGCGCCGGTGTTCTGGCTGTTCTTCCTGCTCACCGGGCTCGCGCTGTTCCTGCTTCGACGGCGCGAGCCTGAAGTGCATCGGCCCTACCGCGTGCCGCTGTACCCCGTCCTGCCGGCCCTTTTCTGCGCCACGTGCACATACATGCTGTGGTCCAGCCTGTCCTATGTGTCCAGTCAGTCGCTGGGCGGAACCAATGCGGCCTGGATCGGGGTGGCCGTCCTGGCGATCGGCGGCGTCCTGTTGCTCGTCTTGCGGCTGGTGCCGGCTCCCGTGACCGCGAAGCAGCCCCGGGGCTCGCAGCGCATTTCCTGAAGGAGAGCTTCACGTGAATGTACTGAAACCCGTCCCCCCGTTCACAGGCGGGTGCCTGGTCGGCCGCCGCCTGGTGCTCGGCGCGCCTTTCGCTTTGCTCCTGCCCGCGTCGCACGCTTGCGCGCAGACGACCGAAACCCCGCCCAAGCTGGACGTCCCCTACGTGCCTACGCCCCAGGTGGTCGTCGACAAGATGCTCAAGATGGCCAGGGTGCGCCGCGGCGACATGCTGTATGACCTGGGCTGTGGCGACGGGCGCATCGTCGTTACCGCGGCCAAGAATCATGGCGCTCGTGGCGTGGGCATCGACATCGATCCCAGGCGCATTGAGGAAGCCAGGCAGAACGCCGAGCAAGCGGGCGTGACCGACCGGTGCGAGTTCCGGGTGGAAAACCTGTTCGAGTCGGATTTCTCGCGGGCCACCGTGGTCACGCTTTACCTGCTGCCGGACATCAACCAGAAGCTGCGTCCCCAGCTTTGGCGGCAGCTCAAGGCCGGAACCCGGGTCGTCTCGCACGCCTTCAACATGGGCGATGAATGGCCGCCCGAACGCACCGAGCGCGTGGCAAATAGCACGCTGTATTCCTGGACCGTGAGGCCCGCGCACAAGAGGCGCGTCTGAAGCGAAGCGGCCGCCGAGACGTGAAGCCGCGATAGCGGCGGTGCAGTCCCTATAGCGGATCGACCTCGACCAGCTGCGGATCGTTGCAATGCTCGACGAGCAGCCGGCGTACCCGGTCCTGCCACAACACCCGGAACCGCGCTTCTTCTTCGGGCGTTGCAGTCCCGGTCATGCACTGTTGCAGCAGTCCGCGCATCCGCGGATCGCCGGGGACCCGTTCCATCCGAACGGACACCGATACGGCCGCGCCGGTGTCGATACGCGACAGGCGCGGTCCGGCCAGTACGGGCACGCCGAAGGACAGCAGCGCGCGCCGGTCAAAGCGGCCACCGATGCCGTGGAAGCCACCCGCGCCGGCGGCCCCGGTGATCATGCCGATCACGCTGCCGATAACGCCGCTCACGCCCTCGTCGGCGGGCTCGGGCATGTCGACGCGCACGCCGCCGCGTTCGGGCAGCACGCCGGGGTACAGCGCGGCCAGAGCGGCGCGGGCCATCAGGAACGCCGACGCCACCGTCGGGCACGAATGGCCGGCGAGCTTGACGACGTCCGCGTAGCTGTATTCGATGACGCCGTCCTCGGCGGCGCCGAGAAATTGGGCCAACGGGTCACGCACGGTGATGCGCGGCGCATCGGTAAAGAAATCGGGGAAGCGGGTGTTGCTGTTCATGGGGGTGTGCTTCAGGCTCGGCGGCGGGCGACTGCGCGTTTCGCGGCATGGATGGGGATGACCGCGCCGGCCGGCCTGGCCGGGCGGCGTGGTGGCGGAACGATGTCGGCGAGCGTCGCTCCGTCAAGTTCGCGGAAGTACGCCGCCAGCGCGCGCCCGAAGAGGCCCTTGAGGCCGCACGAGGCCGACATGGTGCAGGCGTTGGTCGTGTCATCGAAGCACTCGACGAGGCGGAAGTCGGTCTCGGCCCCGCGAACCACGTCACCGATGCGGATCTCGGACGGCGGCTTCACGAGCCGCACCCCGCCGCTGCGCCCTCGGATGGTCTCGAGCACGCCCTGGCGCGCCAGGTCGCTGACGATCTTCATCAGGTTGTTCTTCGAGATTTCCTGCGCCTGCGCCACTTCGGCGATCGTGATCAGGCGGCCGGGATTGGCGGCGCAGTGCATCAGCACGCGCAAGGTGTGATCGGTGTATTCAGCAAGCCGCATGCAGGATCTCCGGAATGGGCCGTCACAGACCCAGCGACAGCAAGGCGACGTCGGACATGCGTGAGCGGTCCCACGGCGGATCGAACACCAGATCGACCGTCACCTCCTGCACGCCATCGAGCGCCAGCACCTTCTCGGCTACTTCATTGCCGAGCGCGTCGCCCATGCCGCAGCCGGGCGCCGTGAGCGTGAGCTGGATCGAGACGTTGGAGCGGCCGTTGCCCGTCGGTGTGATGTCGATGCCGTAGATCAGCCCGAGCTCCACGATGTCGACCGGGATCTCCGGGTCGTAGCAGGTCTTGAGCACTTCGCGCACCTGGGTCGGCAAGTCGGCAGGTTCGCCGTTTGACGTGGCCGCCGCGGCCGGCACGGGCACCGGCTTGCCGATGGCATCGGCGTCGGCGCCCTTGAGCCGCACCAACTGGCCCTCGACGTGCAACGTGAAGTTGGAGCCGAGCGCCTGCGTGATTTCCGCGAGCGTGCCGGAAGGCAGCTCGATCGATGTGCCGTGCGGGATCAGCTCGACCTGCACCGGCCGACGCACGATCACCGATTCGCGCGCATGCCTCACGGCTCCACCTCGGCAGTCTCGCCGATCGCGTGCATCAGCGCGTGCCAGCCCAGCAGCGCGCACTTGATGCGGCTCGGGTAGCGGCTCACGCCTGCCAGGCTGACCAACTTGCCCAGCTGCGCGCCTTCCGGCTCGGCTTGCCCGGTGAGCACGGCGCGGAACCGCTGCTGCAGCGCGCGCGCGGTTTCGATGTCGCGGCCGATCACGGCCTCCGTCATCATCGAGGCCGACGCGATGCAGATGGCGCAGCCCTGGCCGTCGAAGGCGATGTCGGCGATGCGTCCGTCCTCGAGCCGCAGCTGGACATCGACGTCGTCGCCGCACTGCGGGTTGTGCCCGCGTGCCTCGTGCGTCGGGGCAGCCAGCGTGCCGAAGTGGCGCGGCGCACGCTTGTGCTCGACCACCATCTCCTGGTACAGCTGCTCGGCGGCGCTCATCGCAGTACCTCCAGTGCCTGGGCGACGCCGGCCACCAGCCGCTCCACCTCGTCATGCGTGTTGTAGATGCCGAACGACGCGCGCGTGGTCGGCCCCAGGCCGATGTGATCCAGCAGCGGCTGCGCGCAATGATGACCGGTGCGCACGGCAATGCCACGTTCGTCCAGCAGCGTGCCCAGGTCGTGCGGATGTGCGCCATCGGCCACGAAGGAGACGATGGCTGACTGCTCCGCGTGCGGCGCCAGCACCGTCACGCCTTCCAGCGCAGACAGCCCGGCCACCGCGTGGGCCCGCAGCGCGCGCAGGTGGACGTCGATCGCTGCGCGGCCGATGCCATCGATAAACGCCGCCGCAGCCGCCATGCCCACGGCGCCGGCTACGTTCGGCGTGCCCCCTTCGAGCCGGGCCGGCAATTCGGCGAAGCTCGCCTCCTGCTCCGTGACCCAGGTCACCATATCGCCGCCCAACCGCAGCGGAGCCAGCCGGTCGAGCGACTTGCGGGCGCCGGCCAGCCCGCCGATGCCCATCGGGCCATACATCTTGTGGCCCGAGAATGCGATGAAGTCGCAGTCCAGCCCTGAAAGCCGCGGCATCTCGTGCGCCGCGGCCTGCGCGGCGTCGAGCACCGTGAGGGCGCCGGCTTCGGAGGCGAGCGCGAGCAGGTCCTCGTAGGGCGGGCGCTCGCCTGTCGCGTTGGCGCAGGCCGTCACGGCGAACACCATCGTGCGGGGCGTGAGCAGCCGCGCCAGGTCGTCGGCGTGCAGCCGGCCTTGCGCATCGGGGCGCAGGATCCGTAGTGTCGCGCCGCTGCGGCGCGCGGCCTGCTGCCAAGGCACCAGGTTCGCGTGATGCTCGAGCCCGCTCACGATGATCTCGTCGCGCGGGCGCAAGTAGGACGGGCCGCCCGCGCGATCCGAAAGACCGTGCGCCACAAGGTTGAGTGCCTCGGTCGTGCCGGAGGTGAAGACAAGGTCGTGCGAACGGCCGGCGCCGATGAAGCGCTTGAGGTCCTCCCGCGCCCGCTCGTAGGCGTCGGTGGCGCGCTGGCTGAGCGTGTGCACGCCCCGATGGATGTTGGCGCGGCTCGTGGTCTCGAACTCGCGCATGGCCTCCAGCACCGCCAGCGGCATGTGCGTGGTGGCGGCGTTGTCCAGGTAGGCCAGCGCCGCGCCGTTGACGGATTGCGCCAAGCCCGGGAACGTCCCGGGCAGTGTCGTCTCTTGCAGCAGATCACCCATGGTCGTGCTCCGTGTCGGCGCCGGCGAGATGCGCGGCGATCGCATCCGCCAGGCGAGTGGCCAGGCCGGATGCCTCCACCGCATCGGCATCGCTCAGCGCGCGCGCGAACACCGCCGCGCCCATGCCCTGGGAGATCATGGCCTTGGCGTCGGCTTCGGCGATGCCGCGCTGACGCGCATGGAACAACGCGTCCTCGGGCAAGGCGCCCCAGGTGGCGCCATGCGCCGCCTGAACCTGGTCGTGATGGATTTCAAGGTGCGGCCGCAGCACCAGCCGGGGCTGGCCACGCGTGGGCACGCCAGTCAGGCGCTGACGTACGTTCGCGTCGTCCGAGCCGGGGGCAATCGTGGTGTGCGCGTTCGCGACGAGCTTGGCCGAGCCGCTGCCGAGCGCGAGCACGTCGATGCCGCTTGTCGTGTCGCGCGCGCCGTGGTGCACCCGCACCTGGTGGTCGATGCAGGCGTCGGCGGCCAGCAGAACGCTGCCCATGCGCGCCTGCGCTTGCGGGTGATCGAGGTCGAGCACGGTGCGCTGCAGGTGGTAGCTGCTGCCGCCGGCCAGCAGGGCCTGCTCATAGGCCGCGCCGGCCTGGAGCCGCACGTGGACGTGGTGCGCCAGCTGGTCCTGCGCGCCCGGCAGGGCCACGCGCAGGTGACGCAGCGATGCGTGTTCGCCGGCCATCACATGCACCTGCAGGTTCTGGACGTGGCCGGTGGGGAGGGCTGTGTCTGCGGCGTCATGCGTCTCGAGCACCACGCAGTGCGCGCCCGGCTCGAGGTCGAGCACGAGCAGTGGCGCCTCAACCGCATTGCCCGGCCGCCGGTGCACGCTCAGGCACAGCTCTTCGCCTCCGGGCGCCGGTCGCACGCGCAGTCGCAGCCCCTGGCGCAGCAGCGCGCGATGGGCCCACGCGAACGGCGCCGCCGCGTCGTCGCCCGCCAGGGGCAAACCGGCGAGCAGTTCGCTGCGCTGCGCCGGGTCGGCGGCGTCCAGCCAGCGTGCGTCGACGGCGGCCGCCGCAGCCGCGGACAGCTCGCCAAGCTCCCAGTCTCGCGGCACGGGCGCGGGGTCGGGCGGGATCGGGTCGCGGTCGCCCAGCCACAGTGCGGCATCGGGAGGCGGCAGGTGACGGAAAGCCTCTGCGTTGCGGGGAATCCAGCCGTGAGCTGCCAAGTGGCTGTGCGCGGCGAGAGAATCGGCGCGGGCGTCGTTCATGCTCACACCTCCACGGGCTCAGACACGCGCGCAAAGCCGGTGCGTGCAATCTCGCGCGCCAGCGACAGGTCGCCTTGCTCCGCGATGCGTCCCTGGTCCAGCCGCATCACCGTGTCGGGTTCCAGCGATTCGATCAGCTGCAGGTAGTGCGACACCACCAGGAATGACGTGCCCTGCGCGCGCAGCTGCGCGACGAGTTCGACCAGCGCGCGCAGGCCGTCGACGTCCATGCCCGAGTCGATCTCGTCCAGGATCGCCAGCCGGGGCCGCAGGAGCGCCAGCTGCAGCAGCTCGTTGCGCTTGCGCTCGCCGCCGGAGAAGCCGTCGTTGACGGGCCGGTTCAGCATGGCCTCGGGCAGGCCGAGCCGCGCGGCGGCGCCCCGCGCCTCGCCGAGAAAGTCGAAGGCGTCCAGCGGCGTGTCGCCGCGCGCCTCGCGCACCGCATTGACTGCAGTGCGGATGAACAAGTTGTTCTTGACGCCGGCGATATCGGGCGGCGCCTGGAACGACAGGAACAGCCCGGCGCGGGCGCGCTCCTCGACGTTCATGGCCAGCAGGTCGCGCCCCGCCAGAAGTGCCCGGCCGCCGGTGACCCGGTAGCGCGGGTGCCCGGCCAGCGCCAGGCCGAGCGTGCTCTTGCCGCTGCCGTTGGCGCCCATGAGCACGGCCAGGTGGCCGCAAGGGATCTCCATCGAGATCGAGGACAGCACGTCACGCTCGCCGACTTCGACCGCGAGGTTCTCCACGGATAGCAGGTTTTCAGTGGTTCTCATCGTCATTCCTTGTTGCGTGACCCGGCCCTTCAGCCCACGGCGCCTTCGAGCGACACCGCGAGCAGCGCCTTCGCCTCCAGGGCGAACTCCATCGGCAATTCCTCCAGCACCGCCTGGCAGAAGCCGCCGACGATCAGGCTGGTCGCCTCGTCGGGCGCGATGCCGCGCTGCCGGCAATAGAACAGGCGCTCCTCCGAGATCCGGGTGGTGGTGGCTTCATGCTCGACGACGGCGTCGTCGCGTGCCGCCTCCACGTACGGAAATGTGTGGGCGCCGCAGTTCGGGCCGATCAGGAGCGAATCGCATTGCGTGTGGTTGCGCGCGCCCGCCGCCGTGGGCCCCATGCGCACCAGGCCGCGATAGCTGTTGTGGGCGTGGCCGGCGCTGATGCCCTTGGAGACGATGCGGCTGGTCGTGTTGCGCCCCAGGTGAATCATCTTGGTGCCGGTGTCGGCCTGCTGGAAATGGTTGGATACGGCGATCGAGTGAAACTCGCCGTTCGATTCGTCGCCGCGCAGCACGACGCTCGGGTACTTCCACGTGATCGCCGAGCCCGTTTCGATCTGCGTCCACGCGATGCGCGAGCGCCTGCCGGCCGCGAGTCCGCGCTTGGTCACGAAGTTGTAGATGCCGCCACGGCCGTTCTCATCGCCGGGATACCAGTTCTGCACCGTCGAATACTTGATCGACGCGTCGTCGTGGGCGACAAGCTCCACCACCGCCGCGTGCAGCTGGTGCTCGTCGCGCTGGGGCGCCGTGCAGCCCTCGAGGTAGCTCACGTGGCTGCCCGCCTCGGCGATGATCAGCGTGCGCTCGAACTGGCCGGTGTTGCGCGCGTTGATGCGGAAGTAGGACGACAGCTCCATCGGACAGCGCACACCGGCCGGGATGTAGACGAACGAGCCATCGGAGAACACAGCCGAGTTCAGCGCCGCGTAGAAGTTGTCGCCCGGCGGCACCACAGTGCCGAGGTAGCGCTCGATCAGTGCCGGGTGATGCTCGACGGCGTGCGAGAACGAGCAGAAGATGACGCCGACCTTGGCGAGCTGTTCGCGGAAGGTCGTGCCCACGGAGACGCTGTCGAACACCGCGTCGACGGCCACGCCGGCAAGCCGGGCGCGCTCGTGCAGCGGCACGTTCAGCTTCTCGTACGTTTCCAGCAGCTTCGGGTCGACGTCGGCGAGGCTCTTCGGGCCGTCCTTGAGCGACTTGGGCGCCGAGTAATAGGACAGCGCCTGGAAGTCAACCGGCTCCATCCGCAGCTGCCCCCAGTCCGGCGGGGACATCGCCAGCCAGCGCTGGAACGCGGCCAGGCGCCAGCGCAACAGGAATTCAGGCTCCCGCTTTTTGCGGGAAATCGCGCGGATGGTCTGCTCGTCGAGTCCCGGCGGCAGCGCGTCGGACTCGACGTCCGTGACGAACCCGTGCCGGTAAGACTGGTCGAGCGCCCTCGCGAGCGGCTCCTGTTGTTCGGTGTGTGCCATGTGGAGATGCAATGAGCCAATAGATGCATCATAAATGAATCTTTAACGGTGAACGTCATAGCCGCAACGGTGGCGCGGGTTTACATCGGCCCGCGCAAGCGGCCGCGAGTCAGCCTTTCCCCAGCGGGGGACGGCCGAACAGGCTGGATGCGTTGCTCACCGGCCCGAGTTCGGCGGCCGCCGCCAGCAGCGAGGGGGCCAGCTCGTGCATGCGCGCGTTGCCAAGCCGGGCGCGCGGGCCGGCAATGCTGATGACACCAATGGCCTCCTTGCGTCGAAACACGGGTGCGGCCATGGCGGCCATGCCGGGGGCGAACACTTCGTCGATCATCGCGTAGCCGCGCACCCGCGCCGCGTGCAGGAAGCCCAGAAGGGCCTTGATCGTTGTGGGTGCCTTGGGCCCGTACTGCGCCGGTGTGCCGAAGCCCTGGCGCGAGACGAGCTCCAGGGCGCGTTCGTCCGTGAGCGTCATCAGCCAGGCATGGCCGGATGCCGTGCACGACAGCCGCGCATCCATACCCATGTCGGGGTCGTAGCGCAGGCCCGTCTGCCGCACACCTTGCGACTTGGCGACCCAGGTCAGGCGATCTTCGTCCACGATGGACAGGCGCACCAGTTCGCCCGAGGTCTGCGCGAGGCGCTCGAGCAGCGGCTCGGCGATGTCCACGATGCCGGCGCTGCTGAGGAAGCCCAAGCCCAGTGAAACCATCTTGGTCGTCAGCACATAGTCGCCCTGCTTGCGCGCCTGGCGCACATAACCGCGGCGCTGCAGTTCGCCGAGCAGGCGGTGGCAGGCACTCAGCGGAATTTCCAGCTCCGCCGCGATGAGGGTCAGGGGCAGGCCGTGCGGGTGCTGTGTCAAGTGCTCCAGTACGGAGAGGCCGCGGTCGAGGGCAATGCTCATATCCTATATTGTGAAACAAGTTTCCAATGTGGAAAGTCTTTCCCGCGGCCGCCAAAGAATCGCGTCATGACCGCAACCGTCTACGTCCTGAACGGCCCCAACCTGAACCTGTTGGGCCTGCGCGAGCCGCACCTGTATGGCAGCACCACGCTGGCCGAGGTGGAGCAACTGTGCCGCCGCGTGGCGGGCGATCTGGGGCTGGAATGCGACTTCCGCCAGACCAATCACGAGGGTGTGATGGTGGACTGGGTACAGGAGGCGCGCGAGAAGGCGGCCGCAGTGGTCATCAACCCGGCCGGCCTGTCTTTCCGCTCCATCCCCCTGCTGGACGCGCTCAAGACCCTCGAACAGCCCATTGCCGAGGTGCACATAACCAACATCCACCGCCGCGACTCGCTCTATCAGCACTCGCTGGTGTCGCTGGCCGCCACGGGGGTGATCTGCGGCTTCGGCGCGTTCGGCTACGAGCTGGCGATCCGGGCCCTGGCGCAACGCCTGGCCGCTCCGGCGCCGGCCCACTGATCAACCGGCCGTACTACCATCACGACAAACAGGAGACAACCATGAAACATTCCATTGATCGTCGCACGCTGCTGGGCGCGGGGGCCCTGCTCTCCGCCGGAGCCATCCTTCCGGCCTGGGCACAGACGCCGCCCACGCTGCGCTTTGCCGCCGTCTTCTCCGACAAGGACATCCGGGCCGACATGATGAAGATGTTCGCCAAGGAGATCCAACATCGCGCCGCAGGATATTTCCAAGCAGGTGCCTGCATGGTCGCTGCTCACCTCGGCCTACCTCTTCCGCGATGCCAATCACCTGAGCAACTTTTTCGCGAGCGACCTGGGCACGCAAATGAAGAAAATGGTGGAGGACCAGGTGAAGGTGAAAATCCTGGGACCGACCTTCTTCGGCACGCGCCATGTGGGCCTGAAGACCAAAAAGAAGATCAACGTGCCCGCCGACCTGGCCGGCGTCAAGCTGCGCATGCCGCCCGGCGAAACCTGGCAGATGCTGGGCAAGTCGCTCGGGGCCAACCCGACGCCGATGGCCTATGCCGAGACCTACACCGGCCTGCAGACGGGCGCCATCGACGGCCAGGACAATCCGCTGCCCAACGTGCAGAACATGAAGTTCTACGAGGTGATGTCGCAGATCGTGCTGACGTCGCACCTGGTCGCCTTCGACCTGCTCACCGTGAACATGAAGACCTGGCAGGGAATGACGCCGGCCAAGCAGCGCGCCTTCCAGGCCGCGGCCGACAAGGCCATCGCATGGAGCGCGGCCGAACACGGCAAGCGCGAGGCCGAGCTGGCGGACACCTTCCGCAAGCAGGGCCTGGACGTGTATGTGCCCAACGTCAGCGCCTTCCGCGAGTACGCCCAGAAGGTCTACCTGGCCTCCGACGACGCGAAGACCTGGCCGCCCGGCATGCTCGACAAGATCAACGCGATGAAATGACGCGAGAGCGCATGCCCGGCCGGTTGATGACGTCGCTGCACCGTTTCGCCGAAGGCGTGGCGGCGGCATTGCTCGCGGTGATCTTCGTCGCGTTCCTCGTGCAGATCACCTTGCGCTACGTATTCAATTGGCCGGTGGGCTGGACCAGCGAGCTGTCGCTGGCGGCCTGGCTGTGGCTGGTGCTCTGGGGTGCGGCGTTCGTCCTGAAGGACGAGGAGGAGATCCGCATCGACCTCGTCACGGGGCATGCGAGCCGCCGCACGCGCCGTGCCATCGGCGCCTTCGGCGCGGTGAGCCTGATCGTGCTTTTCGGGATGTCGCTGCCGGCGTCTTACGCCTATGTGACCTTCATGAAAGTCGAGAAGAGTTCGTACCTCGGCATCCGCATGGACATCATGTACTCGATCTACATCGTCTTCGCCGTCGCCGTCATCGCGCGCAGCCTGCGCCAATTGGTGCGCGGGCCCGCACCCGAGCCGGCGGCCGGTGACGTAGCCCTTCCTCCCTCCGCGTTGTGAATTTCACCAGTCCCTTCTCGCTGGCGCTCTACGCCATCGTGGCGCTCAGCCTGCTCGGCGTTCCCGTCGGGCACGCGATGATCGGCGGCTCCGTCCTGTACCTGTACCTCAAGGGGATGGACATGGGCACCGCCGCGGAGCAACTCCTCAACGGCACCTACTCGAGCTTCCTGCTGCTGGCCATCCCGCTGTTCATCCTGGCGGCCAGCATCATGAGCACCGGCAGCATCATGGACAGGCTGCTGCGCTTCTGCAATGCCATCGTGGGGCGCTTCCCGGGCGGTCTCGCGCAAGTCAACGTATTGCAAAGCGTGGTCTTCGCCAGCATGTCGGGCTCCGCGCTGGCGGACGCCGCCGGCTCAGGCAAGGTGATGCAGGTGATGATGACGCGCGAGGGCAAGTACACGCCTGGCTTCGCCGCCGCGCTGAGCGCAGTGTCCGCCGTGATCGGGCCCATCCTGCCGCCATCGATTCCGATGGTGCTGTACGCGCTGGTCTCGGGCACCTCCATCGGCTACCTGTTCATCGCGGGCGTGTTGCCGGGGCTGCTTCTGGGGGCCGTGCAGATGGCCTTGATCTATTTTCTGGCCAAACGCCGCGGCTTCCCGGTGGAGGAACCGGTCGCGCTTCGCCACATGCCGAAGATCACGCTCGAGGCTTTTCCAGCGCTCATGCTGCCCGTGATCCTGATGGGCTGCCTCTACAGCGGCGTCACGACGCCCACGGAGGCCGCCGGCATCGCGGCCGCCTACGCGCTGCTGATCTCCGCCGGCCTGTACCGCAGCATGGGCTGGGGCGACCTGTACGAATCCCTGATAGTCAGCGCGCGCCTGTCCATCTCCATCGGCATGCTGATTGCCGGCGCGCTGGTGTTCAACTACGTCGTCACATCCGAGAACATCCCCGCCACTCTCAGTACTGCGATGAAGGGCTGGGATTTCTCTCCCATGGGTTTTCTGCTGCTGGTCAACCTCATCCTGCTGGTGCTGGGCGCGTTCCTCGAAGGCTCGACCATCATCCTGATCATCCTGCCGGTGTTGCTGCCCACCGCGACGGCGCTGGGCATCGACCCGGTGCACTTCGGCGTGGTGGCGGTGCTGAACATCATGATCGGCCTGGTGACGGGATATACGGGGTGAACATGGCGGACAACAAACTCCTCGTGGGCCTGATCGGCGCCGGCATCCAGCTCTCGCTCACGCCGGCGATGCAGGAGGAGGAAGCGTCGCACCACGGACTGCGCTTGCACTACCAGCTGATCGACCTGGACCGCACGCCGGGCTCGCTGGAGCAGTTGCCGGCCTTGCTCACGGCCGCGCGCATCATGGGCTTCGCCGGGCTGAACATCACCTACCCGTGCAAGCAGGCCGTTGTTCCGCTCCTGGACGAACTGTCGCCCGAGGCGCGGGAGATGGGCGCAGTGAACACCGTGGTCGTTCGCAACGGGCGGCTCGCGGGGCACAACACCGACGGCTCGGGTTGGGCCTGGGGTTTTCGCCGCGCCCTGCCGGGCGCCGACCTGGGCTGCGTCGTGCTATTGGGCGCGGGCGGCGCCGGCTCGGCCATCGCGCAGGCGCTACTGGGACTGGGTGCGGCGCAGCTGCGCATCGTTGACGTGGACCCCGCGCGCGCGCAGGCCCTCGCCGACGCGCTCAACGCCCGCCACAGCAACCGCGTGGTCGCGCAGCACGATGCGGCGCACGCGATCGCGGGCGCGACCGGGCTCGTCCACGCCACGCCTACCGGTATGGCCAAATTACCCGGCCTGCCGATTCACGCCGCGCTGCTGCGGCCGTCGATGTGGGTGTCGGAGATCGTGTACTTCCCGATCGAGACCGACCTATTGAAGGCGGCACGCGCGATGGGCTGCCGCACGATGGATGGCGGCACCATGGCCGTCGGCCAGGCCGTGGGTGCGTTCGAGCTTTTCACAGGGTTGAAGGCCGATGCGGCGCGCATGGAACAACACTTCCACCGGCTGATCGCCGGGCGGTGACACGGGAGGCGATGATGCTCGGGCAGGCCGCGCTGGCGATGTGGTGGGACATGGCGCCCGGCATGCGCGACGAGTTCGAGCACTGGCACTCGCACGAGCACTTTCCGGAACGGCTCGCGCTGCCTGGCTTTCTGCGCGCGTCACGCTGGGCCGATCGCGGCGGCGGGGAAGGTTTCTTCGTCATGTACGAGCTGGCCGAGTACGAGGTCCTCGTCTCGCCCGAATACGTGGCGCGGCTGAACGCGCCCAGCGAATGGTCACGCAGGATGATGCCGCACCATCGCCACATGGTGCGCAGCCAGTGCCGTGTGCTGGAGAGTCGAGGCGGCGTGGTGGCGGGCCATGCGGTCACCGTGCGATTGTCTCCGGTGCCGGGACGCGATGACCCCCTGCGCAGTTACCTGCATGCACTGGTGGAGGAGTTACCGGCGCGGCCCGGCTTCATCGGCGCACATCTGCTCAAGACAGACACGCCCGCCATCGCTCAGACCACCGAGCAGAAGATTCGCACCGGTGCGGACGATGCGGCCGACTGGATCTTCATCGCAAATGGCTACGACGCGCAGGCGCTGCAACGGCTTACCGAGGGCGAGTTGTCGCATGAGGCCCTGCAGGCCGCCGGCGCGGCACCCGGTGCGACCACCGGGGCTTATGGACTAAGACTTTCGATGGTCGCCGCGGACGCGCGGTGAAGCCCTCGCGTCAAGGCAGCAGCCGCGCGTCTGCGTCTCGTACTCGTCGTGTCGGCGCCACCAGATGCCTGTCTCGTTGCGCCCCTTGGGCGCGCGGTCGAGCCATTGGTAAGCGCCCCAAAGGATGTCAACGCCGCGCGAATAGGTGGAGTAGGTGTGGTAGATGGCGCCGTCCTCCCGAACGCCGCGCAGCGTCCAGGCTGGCTCGCGCCGGTAGTTGTATTCGACGGTGCCATCCTGTTGCTGCTGTTCGGTGAGCGAGACGTTGAAGTCGTAGTTGAAATCGCCGCCAAGGGAGGATGCCCAGGGAAAGGTCCAGCCCATGCGGCGCTTGAACGCCTGCAGCTTCGCGAGTGGCGCGCGCGAGACGGCGCACAGCTGCACGTCGTGGTGCGCCAGGTGCACTGCGAAGCCGTTGAAACCGTCTGCGATCATCGAGCAGGAGGGGCAGCCTGCTTCATAGTCGGGGCCGAACATGAAGTGGTACACCAGCAGCTGCGAGCGTCCCTGGAAAAGGTCGGCCAGCCTGGCGCGGCCTTCGTCGGTATCGAAGCCGTAGTCCTTGTCCACCCGCACCCACGGCAGCTGCTGGCGCTGCCGTGCCAGCTCGTCGCTGCGGCGCGTGTGTTCCTTCTCCGCGACCAGCAGCTCCAGCCGCGCGGCCATCCATTCCTTGCGTGTTCCAGTTCTGTGTTCAGTCATCGCTCACTCCTTTCAGTGGGTTGTTGATCGAGCGCGGACTTATAGTAGGAACGATCATGCGAAGAGTGAGAGTGACAAGTGTGGCGGGATTCTGCGCGGGGTTGCGATGGACTCGCTGATCACGGCAGCGGCGCGCGCGCTTGCGGCCGGAGACGTCCTTGGCGCACTCAACCGCGTCGCACTGCGCGGCGACGCGCCGGCGCTTGCGCTGCGGGGTATCGCCATGGCGCGGCTCGGCGATTTCGCTCTGGCGAAAGACCTGCTGGATCGCGCCGGCCGAGCCTTCGGCGCAAAAGAAGCCGTGGCCCGCGCGCGTTGCGTGGTGGCGCAAGCCGAGATCGCGCTGGTTTCGCGCGATCTCGGCTGGCCCGCGAACGAGCTGGACAACGCACGAGCCACGCTCGCCGCTCATGGGGACGAGGCCAACGCAGCCCATGCGGGGCATTTGCAGGCACGGCGCCTGCTGCTTATCGGGCAACTGGGTGACGCCGAGCGGACGCTGGCCGGGCTCGACCCGGCCCCCTTGCCGCCGGCCGGCAGGGCGGCTCACGCGCTGGTGGTGGCGGGCCTTGCGGTGCGGCGCCTGCACACTCAAGCGGCTCGCGCAGCGCTCGCCGAAGCCGGGCGCGCCGCACGCGACGCAGGCATCCCCGCGTTGGCCGCGGAAGTGGATAGCGCGTCGCGCGCCCTCGATGCGCCCGCCGCGCGCCTCATCGCGCGCGGAACGGAGAAACCGCTGTTGCTGGAGGAAGTGGAAGCGCTCCTCGCGTCCAACGCATTCGTCGTGGACGCCTGCCGCAACGCCGTGCGGCAGGCGAGCAAATCGGTTCCGCTGGCAAGCCGGCCCGTGCTGTTTGCGCTGGCGCGCGCGCTGGCCGAAGCGTGGCCTGCCGACGTGACGCGCGACACCCTGGTCGCGCGGGCCTTTCGCGGCAAGCAGGCGGACGAGTCGTACCGCGCCCGGCTGCGCGTGGAGATGGGAAGGCTTCGCAACGTGCTCAAGCCCCTGGCCGGTGTCACCGCGACGCACCAGGGCTTTGTGCTCGCACCGCATCAAACGGCCGAGGTGGTCGTGCTCGCGCGGCCCACCGAAGATGAGCACGGGGAGGTGCTCGCGTTCCTGGCCGACGGCGAATCATGGTCGAGCTCGGGGCTGGCGCTGGCCCTGGGCGCCAGCCAGCGCACGGTGCAGCGCGCGCTGGAATCGTTGGCAGCGAACGGCAAGGTGCAATGGGTGGGCCAGGCGCGGGCGCGCCGCTGGATGACGGGGCTGGCCGTGCCGGGATTCACGACAACCTTGTTACTCCCCGCTTCCCTGCCCGGTGAGTAGGATGACGTCATGAAAAAACAGCCAGCCGAGATCGTGCGTGAGTACGGCCCCTTTCCGGGCGTGGAGCAGGTCGCCGGCGTCACATATGACGGCAAGCAAGTTTGGTTCGCTTCGGGGGACAAGCTGAACGCTTTGGACCCGGCAAGCGGCAACACGGTGCGCTCCATCGACGTCGCCGCGCATGCGGGCACGGCTTTCGATGGCCAGCACCTCTTCCAGATCGCCGAAGACCGCATCCAGAAAATCGACCCGGCCACCGGCCGCGTGCTCGGCACGATCCCTGCGCCCGCCGGTGGCGGCGACTCGGGGCTCGCGTGGGCCGAGGGCTCTCTGTGGGTGGGGCACTACCGGGAGCGCAAGATCCACCAGGTCGACCCGGAGACCGGCGTCGTGCTTCGCAGCATCGAGTCCAACCGCTTCGTCACGGGCGTAAGCTGGGTCGACGGTGAACTGTGGCACGCCACGTGGGAAGGCGACGAGAGCGAACTGCGGCGGATCGATCCCCGCACGGGCGAAGTGCTGGAAGCGCTCGAGATGCCCGCGGGGACGAATATCTCGGGGCTCGAGTCGGATGGTGCCGATCGCTTCTTCTGCGGCGGTGGTGGCACCGGCAAGGTGAGGGCCGTCCGCCGGCCGGGGCGGCGCGCCAGAGCCGCGTAAGCGGGTTCTTACACCCCCGGTAGGCGCGGGACGGCTTGGCTTCATCGGTAGGGTGCGTACGCTTTTTCTTCTTTGATGAAGGAGCACGTCATGCAACCAACCGAATTGAAGCAGCGTATCGACCGGGTCGAGCAATGCGCGGACGCAGCTGAGCGGGCGATCCAGTCGGGATCGGTACCGGGTGAACTGCGCCAGTCCGTGGACGCGATGCACCAGCAGGCACGCCAGGCCCAGCAGGCCTGCAGTGCCGGGCAACAGCAAGGCGACCAGAGCCGCCTGCGAGACGTGGTCGCGCAGCTTGAGCAAGCGAGCGACCGCGCGATGCAGGCATGCAGGAATGCCGGCAATGTCGACCCGAAATTGCAACAGGCTGTGCAGAGCGCACACGACGAGGCGTCGAGCCTCAAGAAGCAGCTGCAGATGGGTTGATGTTTTGAAAAGAGGGGTTGATCGCGCGTGAGAATGGCGCTGCCTTCAGCTGCGTGCCACTGATGTGGGCGTTCGCGGCGAAGCAGTTTCGGGCCGGAGCCTGAAGGGCCTGCTGCGCCCGCATACAAAAACACATCTGGCGTCGCGCCCCGGGCTGGAATACAGTGGCCTTACAGAACCACAAGGAAAGTGCCAAATGCCAATTCGTACTGCATCATTGACCACGAGGATCTCGGCCAACGGGCAAGCGCTGCATCGAGCGATGATGAGCCGAAGGGAAACTGGTGGGGCGGACGAAGCGCCGTCCGAAGCCGAGTCCGCCCTGATCGAGGAACGCCGGCTACTCAAGGAAGAGCGGGAAAAGCGCAAGAAGGAGGCGCTGCTGCCCAGGCCGAGCGCACTCGACCGGCTTGTGAGAACGCATCATCCCCAGGGCAAGGACAAGCCGAAAGTCAGGGGGGAAACTCACGACGCCAATGAAGCCAAGAAGCCCAAGTCCCGCAAAACGCGTGCCGAGAAGCAGGCGGAGAAAGCAGCGGCGCTGGACGCCGCCCGCAGGTCGCCGAAAAAGCCGGCGAAGTGACCTCAGACTCACCACGACCCGAGGCCTAAGCCTTTCATCGCGGCCACGGTCATGCGGCGCGGTTCGTCAGGGCACAGCCGTGTGGGTCACGCGCCTTTGTCGGCACTGGGTTTGCCGTCCTCATCGTGTAGAGTCTTGTCCGGCATGATGGCCGGCGACCCTGCGCCAGGCGTGGTATCAACGTTGCCTTGCACCAGGTCGAGAGCTTCGTCAACCTCGGCGGTCGAGTGCTTGGATGGTTCGATGTGAGCCGGCTTGTCTTGAGTCATAGGGGTTCCGTTCTATTGATGAACTGGCTCCTCAGTATTTGACCCCTGGCGTGCCGCGTCTGTCGGTCCGTCGGACGCGCAAGGGTAAGCGAACGCCTACCGCAGTGATCCGATGCGGTCGCGAGAGGGAACAAAAAGAAAAAAGTGCGCGCGCTTTCGCTCGCCGTCCAGATCACATCCGGGGTTCGCCTCGCTCGGATTGCGTTCTGAAAAATTCTGCTTCCTGCAGGCCATGGGTCGTTAGACTTGGCCGCGTGGGCGAGATCTACCAGCACGACGCAGCCCACCAGGACCCCGCCATCGCAATTGGAAGACGCCATCACGGCGGATCGCAGGAACCTTCGTATGAATCACCAAAGACTCCTCGCCGTCATATCGTTCGCGGTTCTTCTTGGCGCTTGCGGGGGCGGCGGAGGTGGCGCAACGGACAACGCCTCACCCCCGGTCAACACCCCGCCCGTCGCCAGCGCCGGTGCGGCCCAAAGCGTCGTCATCAATGCCGTCGTGACCCTGGATGGCAGCGGAAGTTCGGATGTGGACGGCGATGCACTCAGCTATGCATGGACGCTTAGCGGCAAGCCCGCCGGGAGCACCGTGGCCCTTGCCAACACCACCACCGCGAAGGCAAGTTTCACCGCCGATGTGGCGGGCGTCTATACCGCCACGCTGGTCGTCAATGATGGCAAGCCCAACGGCTCGAGTGCATCGACAGTCAGCATCACGGCAACCGCAGTCAATGTGGCCGGCCCCGGTCAATTCATGAACGCGGTTCATCTGAAGACGATCACCGCCGCCGAAGTCAACTCTGCGCTGGCGCTGGCCGGAGACGCGGCGTTTCTTGCCACGCCAAGCTACGCAGTCCAGGCCTGGCGTCTGACCTATCTGACCGTGGATGGCGAGGGCCGGCAGATCGCAGCCTCCGGTTTGGTTGCCATACCGCAAAAGCCGGCCAACGCGCTCAGTCCGGTATTGAGCTATCAACACGCCACCATCAAGCTTCAGGCCAATGCACCCAGCAACCTCGCGGACCTCGGAGCTCCTCCGGTGGTTCTTGCGTCCTTGGGCTACATCGTGGTGGCGGCGGATTACGTCGGTTACGGCGTTTCTTCAGCGGCTCCTCACCCTTACTTGCTGTCCGCTCCTTCCGCGTCCGCGGTGATCGACCTGTTGACCGCGGCAAAGTACTGGCGCCAGACGCAGCATGTGCCTGACAACAAGCAGCTCTTCCTGACAGGCTACTCGGAAGGCGGCTATGTGACGATGGCGGCCCATAGAGCGCTGCAAGCTGGCACGTCGGCGCATCGCAATGAGCTTGTCCGCGTCATCACGGGCGCCGGCCCGTACAACGTCGGGGCGACCATGGACCAGCTGCTGGCAATTTTGCGCCGGGATTATTTTCCGCTGGGCCAGTTGCTGAACCCAGGGTTCCTGAAATACCTGAGCGATGCGGATCGGCAAAATGCGCGCGATCTGCTGCTGTTGCTGTCGTTGGGAGCCGATGCCGAAGTCGTCTTCATGCCGACGGTGATCGACAACTATCTGGCGGACGATCGGGCAGCCATTGAAACCTTCAGCGATGTGTTCGACTGGGCCCCGCAGATTCCAGTGGATCTCTTTCATGGCCGTGAGGACCTCACCGTTCCATATCTGAGCGCGAGCAGTACCTTGCAAGCCATGCAGACGCGCGGCGCTGGCGACCGGGTCACCTTGACCGACTGCGTTGCCGAGCCGGCTGGACACTCGCAATGCGTCTTGCCGTATTGGCGGTTTGTGCTGGATCAGTTCGCCAAGGCCGCCAGGGATCTCTGATGCACGCCAGGTCAATGGGTTGTTGTTAGTCATGAGTCCCAAAACCCGACGCGTCCTTCAAGCAATCCTGTATGAAATCTTCGCAATCGCCTTTGTCGGCCCAGTTCTGAGCATCGCCTTCGACAAGCCAGCCGCTTCTACTTTGGGGCTTGCGTTCGTTCTTTCGAGCATTGCACTCGCATGGAGCTACATATTCAATACGCTCTTTGAGCGGTGGGAGTCCCGTCAAACCAGGCGGGGCCGGTCGTTTATCAGACGCCTAGCGCATGGCATTGGCTTCGAAGGTGGCCTCGTCGTGATACTGGTCCCCGTGATGGCGCTCTGGCTGAAGATCTCACCTTTGAATGCGTTTCTGGCGAACCTGGGGCTCCTGGCATTCTTCTTCGTCTATGCGATTGCTTTCACGTGGGCCTTCGATAGGGTGTTTGGCCTTCCAGAGTCCGCGGGGGAACGCGGAGAGGTCTAACCCTTCGACTTTGCTGGGCGCGTCGCCCCAGAGGGCATGAAGGCGTGTTACGGAGCTTCGTCCTGGCGACCGGCACCTTGCGTGGTGGCCACGTGCGTGACCCGATCTTCGATAGCCCCCATGAGCAGCTTGAAGGCCTCGTTACACTGAGATCGAGCCGCCTTGAGGCGATCCAGCATGTCTTGCGGCAGCGTGGCTGACTCGCGAGACTGCTCTTCCAACACGCTGAAGAGTCGCCGCTCCTCCTCTTGAAGGACGGTGAGATTCAGCTGCCAGCGGACCTGGGCGGCCTTGAGCTGGGCATTTGATTGATTCATTGTGAAGAGCACATTAGGTGCATCGACCAATCATACGCCTCGGGCTTATTTGCCTGCAAGAGCTAGCGGCCAGCCGCGGCGAACCCACTCCGACATCCCCCCTTGCACGTAGCGCACATGCGTAAAACCGCGTTGGCGCAACGCTCGCGCGGTAGCGCTGGAGCGGTTCTGGGTGTTGCAGATGAGAAGCACCGGCCGCCGCGGGTCGGTGGGGATTTCGGCCAGGCGGGAGGCCAGCTGCCGCATCGGCAGGAGCTGCGCGCCGCGGGCCACGCCGGAAGCGTGCTCCGAAGGCTCGCGGATGTCGATCAGCACCGCGCGCCCGGCCTCGTGCTCGGCGCGCGCCGTCGCGAGGTCCACGAAGTCCGGCTCGTCGGCCGCGACGCGGGTTACGGCGAGCACGCCGCAAGCGAAGAGCAGGCCCAGGGCGGAACGGCGACCGCTGTCGGTAGGGTTTTTCATCTCGGCCTTTTCGTCAGGTTGGCGCGGTGGGGTACCGGGGTACATTTTGCTCCGGCGGGGGGCGCTTGCGTCAAGTCTGCAGCACTCCGGCGATGCCGCGAGTCGCCGGCGCGTCAGAAGTATGCGATCAGGCGACCGCAGATGATCACGGCGATCCAGACCCCAATGGACAGTGCCGCGGCCGCCCGCGCGGTGCCGGGCGCGTCGCCCGCATCGTCCCAGGCGCGCACCTTGCGGTACGGGCCCAGATGAAAGAACGCCACGTTGGCCGCCGCGGTAGCGAGCAGGGCCAGCTTCAGCTGGAAGGCCGGGTTGGTCACGAATTCGGTAGCGTGCGCGGTGAACATCATCAGCCCGGCCGGCACCACGAGGGCGAGCCCGGCCCAGGACCAAGGCAGGAGGTGGCGCGCGAGCGCGGTCACCGAGAGGCCGCGGCCAAAGCCGAGCACGCGCAGGTCGAACATCACCGCGGCCCCGACCAGAATCACGAAGCCGACGATGTGGAAGATCTCGACAATGGGGTACATCCATGCAGAGCGGCGCATGGCATCACCCAGCCCGCTCAGCTCGAGTGCGACGAGCCACGCCGGGCCGACGGGCGGGTGCATCTATCGCAGCTCGACGGTCTTGCCGTCGATCGTGATGCGCTCGGCGCGCATCTCCTGCGCGTCGCTGCGGTGAGGGTAGCCCTCTACCTGCGCAGCGACACCCGCCTTCAGCATCGACGGAGGCAGGCCCCGGTTCTCCATGCGCGAGGGCGGCGCCAGCACGACGAGCCAGGTCTTGCCCGGTGCTTCGAGCCTGATGTAGCCGTGCGGGTGCTCGTAGCCGGCCTCGCGGATGGCGCCGACGACTTTCATCGGCGTGTTGCTGTCATAGCCGCTCCAGCCGTGGTGGGCCAACGCAATCGATGGCGTCATGAGCGCGGCAAGGACGATGATTCGGCAAACGCGCGGCGAAAAGGTCGGCATGGCATGGCTCCTCGAGGTTCAGCGGCGGCGCGGCTACCGTCGCACACGCCCTCATTATTCCGCGTCAGGCGTCTGCCCGCACTCAGGCTTCCTGTTCGGCCAGAACCAGGGCGTGCTCAGGGCATTCCAAGTTGATGCAGCGTTTCGATCATGCGATTGCGGCCTTCGACGTAGCTGGGATGGCGGCTGCGCATACCCTGCAGCTCGATGTTCGAGGCCCTGTACCCAGGGGACCGCATCATGTAATCAGCGACGATCTGTCGCGCCTCGGCCGCGTTACCGGCGCGCGCCAACGACGCGGCCAGCAGCAGCGGCGGCAAGGGCAGACTTGGACCTGCCTGCCGCGCCGCGCGGGCGAAATCAGCGGCCTGCACGTAGTCGCCACGCATGAAGTGGCAGGTGCCGATATGCCAGTTCCACACGCCGACGAAAACATCCCGCGGCCCTAGCCGGACTGCTCGCTTCGCTGGCTCCACGCATTCGTCGAACTGACCCAGATTCGTCAGTGCCTGGGAGAGGTTGAAATGCGATTGCGGCTGACTTGGATACCGCTCGACCATTGCCCTGGCAATCAACAACCGGCCCTCATTGTCGCCATTGAGGTTGGCAAGGTTCGCCTTCGACAACAGCGCGAAGAAGCTGTCCGCATCGAGCGTCTGGAGGCGATCGGACGCCTGCTGAAGGCGGTCAATTGCCGCGGCCCTGTCCGGGACCCAGTTGATTGCAGCCCCGACGCCGTTCGCCACCGCTACACCAGCCCACCCACGAACGGAACCGGGGTCCCGACTCACCGCCGCTTCGAACAGGCGACCCGCCTCGCGCAGGTTTTCCGGCGTAAAGCCGCGGTAGTAAATCGCCCAGCCCTGCATCGCGAAGTCATCCGCCTGTACCTGATCGGGTTTCAGCAAGAACGCGCGTTCTCCACTCGATCGGTACATTTGCACGCTGAGGCTGCGGCTCAGCTGCTTTGCGATCTCGTCAAGCGACGCCGCGAGCCGGGCCCGATCAGTGTCGACCTGTTGAGACCACTGCAAGGCACCCGAAGCGCCATCCACCATCGCGATCCGCAGCCGCACTTCATCCCCGGCGCGATGCACAGTGCCTTGCACAACGTACCGCACGCCGAGGTCGCGCGCGGCGGTTCGCGGGTCGATCGCCCGGCCCTTGAAGGAGAAGGCAGTGTCGCGCGAGATCACGAAGGCGCCTGGCACCTGTCCGAGTTCGAGCGTCAGGTCGTTGGACAACGCGTCGGTGAACCATTCGGGTTCCCCGCCTGTACTGACGAGCGGCAGCACGACGATGGAAAGCGGTGGCGTTGAAAGGGCGGCAGGCGTGCGGTCCGGCACGCGCAAAACAGCGAACAGCGTGAGCCCGGCCAGCAACGCGAGGGTGAACGCCCCGCCGAGCCACATGACGAGCCGCTCGCGCCACGGTGGTGGAGTGGGCGCGGCAACGGCATCCGCCGTGGGCGCATCCGGCTCTACCGTGGCATCGAAGCGATAACCCCGGCGCGGCACCGTTCGCAACATCACTGGGCCGGCATCGCCGAGCGCCGTGCGCACTTCATGCACGCACTGGGTGCGAAGGCCTTGGGCCGCAAGGGCACGACGACACCGTCACGCAAGAGCTCCGCGCGTTGAGAGTCAAGCATGAACGCGCCAAAACGCAGCCGCGAGGTCTTCTGCGGAGTACTGCCCACGGCATTCTGCGAAGTTTCATCCATCGATCAAAGTTCGCCTGCGATGCCGCGAGTTTGAAGCGCGGCGGTTACGCCGCCGATACAAATCTGCCATTGCTGAAAAACTGCCGATACCGGCATTGCCCAGACTGCCACCGCAGCGACGCACTGCGTTGCGCACTGCCAATAAACGGGAGCACATCATGAACACTATCATCCGCCATGTCCGCCTTCCCAGCGGCCTCACCATCGAATGCGCCGAGCAAGGCAGGCGCGGCGGCCCTGCGGTGCTGATGCTGCACGGCATCACGGACACCTGGCGCTCGTTCGAGCCGGTGTTGCCCTGGCTTGCGCCCGACTGGCACGTGCTCTCGATGACGCAGCGTGGCCACGGCGGCTCGTCCGCCGCATCGAGCTTGCGGACACGCGACTTCGCCGCCGATGCCGCGGACCTGATAACGACCCTGGGGCTGCCAAAGGTGCTCGTGGTCGGCCACTCCATGGGCGCGGTCAACGCACTGCGAATGGCAATCGACCAGCCGAGCC
Organism: Ramlibacter sp.; assembly: GCA_029237735.1. Lineage (GTDB taxonomy): Bacteria > Pseudomonadota > Gammaproteobacteria > Burkholderiales > Burkholderiaceae_C > Ramlibacter. The sequence goes on from JAQZBU010000071.1 coordinate 31,241, forward strand.
TGGTGCGCGGCGTCGTCGCCGCGGGCGCCTTCGCCAGTTTCTCGGACAAGCCAGGCTTCGTGGATTTCGTACAGAGTCAGATTCTGACACTGGGCGAGAAAGTGCCGCGCGAGCTCGCCGAATCATTCCAGCGCGACACCGTGAACGGTCCAGTGGCCCCGGGGTTGCTGAAAACCATGGTCGATGAGTGCCTTCGCACGCCGGCCGCCACCTGGCGCGGCGCCTTCGCCGCGCTGCTTGAAGACGACTTCAGCACCGAACTCCACACCATCGATGCGCCCGTGCTGTTGCCCTGGGGTGACGCCGACTCCTTCTCGCCGGAATCCGATCAGCAGCGGTTGGCGCGGCAAATACCGCGGGCCAAGCGCGTGGTCTACGCGGGCACCGGCCATGCACTGCATTGGGAGCAGCCACGGCGCTTCGCAGCCGACCTGATCCGATTCGAGCAGACGCTGGCGATGCCGGTCTGAGACCCGGGCCAGCGTGCCCATCTGTGTATTCAGGTCCGCGTCGAGGAACATGCCCCGGTGCCCTGCATGCTCGTCATGTTCAGCTCTCAGTGATCGCCCTTTTATGTCGGCTACTTTTCAGTCATGATGCAATGGTGATGAAGCGGACCGCCAGGTCGAGGCCACGACGTTAACCATCATGAGATCTCACGTGACCTTCAAGGCTGCGTCAAACACCCGAAGAACGGCGGTCCTCGCTGCCGTCTCAATGCTTTTCGCAGGCGCTGGCCCGAAGGCTCGCGCGCAATCCCGGGCAGTCGAGCCTGAGCTGCGTTGGTACGAAGCGGCTGTTCAGATGAAGCGCCTTGCGAAGTCATGGGGAGATCAACCGTACGGCGCAGTGCTCGTGCTCGATGGCGCAGTCGTTGGCGAGGGCCCCAGCCGGGTGGTCAAGAACAACGATGTCACCGCACACGCTGAACGCGAGGCCATTCGAGACGCAATGCGAAAGCTCGGGCGGAGGAAGCTCGCTGGTGCGGTGCTTTACTCCACATCGCGACCTTGCAGCTTGTGCGAGGCTGCGGCGGCCGAGGCCGAGGTCAGTCGCATGTACTTCGGTGCGCTGCTCAGCGACGCAGGAACTCCGGGGCACGGTGCCCGATGACGGCCCTCACTCAGTCCAAGCGCTCGCATGGCACTACATGCATCGCCTCGCCTCAAGGCGCCACGTCCCTGCCCCACATCCGCTCCCAGATCCACGCCAGCCCCCGCCGCACGTCCCCACGCGATCCCTCATTGCGTGGCACCACGGGGCGCCACACGCCACATTGCTCCTGCGCCACGACGAAGGAGAAGCTGTAGTTCGGCTCCTGTCCCATGCGCAGGTCCGTCACCCATGCCCTACCGTCCCGCGTATGCACCTTGACGAACCCGTGCGCGAACCTGGCCAGCTGCTGCACCGTTGGCAACGTTCGCACGGACTCGGGCACAGGTGGCGCATTGAAGCGCTCCCAGCGGATCGGCTGGTCGCCGTCCAGCACGGATCGGAAGCCCTCGTCGTACCTCGTCGTAGTTACCGTCGGGGCGCATGGCCACGATGCGCCACAGCAGGGTATTGCATCTCCCCAAACCGGTGAGTGGCCGCTACGATGGAGGCAATCAAAACGACCGCATCGCAGTGATCCTCGCCACCATCGCCATCACGCTGCTGCTCGCGCTGGTTTTAGTCAACCTGGCCGGCGCAGAGCACAAGGTGCAAAAACAGATCGACCACCTCTACAAGGTCGACGACGAGCAGTTCACCCGTGCGATGGGCCTGATGATGGGACCGACCATCGTGCAGGGCAACCAGGTCCGGGAGCTGAACAATGGCGACCAGATTTTCCCTGCGATGCTGTCGGCGATTCGCGGCGCAAGACACACGGTGTTGTTCGAAACCTTCATCTACTGGTCTGGGGAGATCGGCGACGAATTCGCGGATGCTCTTTCGGAGCGGGCGCGGGCCGGAGCGAAGGTTCATGTGCTGCTCGACTGGGTAGGCAGCTCGCGCATGGACGACACCTTGATCGACCGCATGAAATCCAACGGTGTCGAAATTCGCAGGTACCACCCGCTGCGCTGGTACAACCTCGGTCGCATGAACAACCGCACTCACCGCAAGCTGCTGATCGTGGACGGCACCATCGGCTTCACGGGCGGAGTCGGCGTGGCGCCGCAATGGTGCGGCAACGCGCAGGATGCGGATCACTGGCGCGATTTGCACTTCCAGGTGGAAGGCCCGGTGGTGGCACAGATGCAAAGCGTCATGCTGGACAACTGGTCCAAGACGGCCGGCAAAGTGTTGCACGGGCCCGAATATTTTCCGCCCCTGGAGCCCCGCGGCAGCCAGGCCGCGCAGGTCTTCGCGAGTTCGCCGACAGGTGGCAGCGAATCCATGCTGATGATGTACCTGCTTGCGATCACCGCCGCGACCCGCAGCATCGACATCGCGAGCGCCTACTTCGTGCCCGATGACGTGACTCGCAAAGCCATCATCGCAGCCGTGCAAAGGGGCGTGCGCGTGCGCATCATCATGCCGGGCAAGCATACCGACCAGGCCACGGTGCGCCGCGCATCGCGCGGCCTGTGGGGCGGACTGCTGCAGGCGGGCGTGCAGATGCACGAGTACCAGCCAACTATGTTCCACTGCAAGATGATGATCGTCGACGGGCTGATGACGTCGGTGGGCTCCACCAACTTCGACATGCGCTCGTTCCGCATGAACGACGAAGCGAACCTGAACGTCTACGACGTTGTGTTTGCCCGCCGGATGACGGAGGTGTTCGAAGCAGACCTCGCAAAGGCGCGGCGCATCACATACGAGGAGTGGCAGCGGCGGCCGCTGCGAATCAGGCTGCGCGAGCGCGCGCTGTCGTTGCTGCAGCCGGTGCTCTAGAACCGAGTGGCGGGAGCGAATGCCCTTCGCTGAAGGGAAGGTGGCGCTGGTGCGACCATACGAGACGGTCGTATCTCCGGCTTGAGGGATAGCGCACCCGGGTCGATCGGCGTCTACCCGGGCGAGTAGGCAAATTCCATCACCACAGCTCCCGGCCGCTCCCATGCGAGAGCAGCTCGCGCGCCAGCAAATCGACCTGGCGCGCTTTCGCTGCCTCGTCAACGGCCTGGGCTTCGAGCGCCATCGTGTGCGCGACCGGACCCAGCTGGCGAACGACTATGCGGCGCGCTTGCCCCATCAGCATTTCCTCCAATGGCTTCTTGGGAACAAGTGCGTACTGCAGTTCGCAGCCCAGCGCCTCCGCGGCGCGGCGAAGCGCGCCCAGCGTGATGCGATCGTCTGGCTCGGCCCGCTCCATTTTCCGGACCGAACTCTCAGTGATCCGCAGCCGGCGACCCAGGGCGCTGGCGCTCATGCGCAGGGCGCTGCGGACCGACTGGATCCAGCCGCTGCTCGGGCGCGCCGGCAGCTGAGCGTCCCGCCACTTGGCGAGTGTCTCATCCATTTGGAGTAGCATCAGCGCTCGATCCGTCCTCATAGGCTCGAATTGTACTACATAAATCGTCCCTATAGGAACGAAACCTCCGTTTATAAGCGTTCCTATAGGGACGGGAATTGCAGCAAAGAGCCGGAGGCGATGAACCAATTTGCGATCCTCTATGAAGATCGCTTTGCAAAGGCCTCACGAATCCACACCCATAACGCATAAAGGGCCGCTCGCGCGGCCCTTTTTTGATCAGAAGCATGGATTGCGGGTCTTGCCCGCAATGACATGCGGAGGTTTACTTTTTGTCGCCGCCCGGCACCTTGCCTTCGACACCCTTGACGTACCAGTTGATGCCGCCCAGAAACTTGTCGTCGGCCACTGCGTCCTTGGCCAGCACTTCCTTGCCGGCGTTGTTCACCAGCGGGCCCTTCCAGATCGAGAAGCTGCCGTCTTTCAGGCCGGCCTTCACTTCGTCGAGCTTCTTCTTCGCGTCTTCCGGCACGTCGGCCGCGACGGAGACCATGTCGATCGCGCCTTCCTTGACGCCCCACCAGGTCTGGCCCGTGGTCCACTTGCCTTCCAGCGCGTCACGCGTGGCCTTGATGTAGTACGGCGCCCAGTTGATGATGGCCGAGCCGAGGTGCGCCTTGGGGCCGTAGGCCGTCATGTCGCTGTCCCAGCCGAAGGCGCGCTTGCCCATCTTCTCCGCCGTCTGCAGCACGGCCGACGAGTCGGTGTTTTGCATGAGCACGTCGGCGCTGCCGTTGATCAGCGAGGTGGCGGCCTCGGTTTCCTTGGGCGGGTTGAACCACTCGTTCACCCACACCACCTTGACCTTGACCTTCGGGTTCATCGACTGCGCGCCCAGCGTGAAGCTGTTGATGTTGCGCACGACTTCCGGGATCGGGATCGAGGCCACCACGCCCAGGGTGTTGGTCTTGGTCATCTTGCCCGCGATCACACCCGCCATGTACGCGCCCTCATAGGTGCGGCTGTCGTAGGTGCGCATGTTGTCGGCGGTCTTGTAGCCGGTGGCATGCTCGAACTTCACGTCCTTGCTGTCGGCCGCGACTTTCAGCATCGGCTCCATGTAGCCGAAGGTGGTGCCGAAGATCAGCTTGTTGCCCTGGCCCACCATGTCGCGGATCACGCGCTCGGCGTCGGCCGATTCGGGCACCTTCTCGACAAAGCTGGTGACGATCTTGTCGCCGAATTCCTTTTCGATCGCCTTGCGGCCGTTGTCGTGCGCGAAAGTCCAGCCGCCGTCGCCCACCGGGCCGACGTAGGCGAATGCGATCTTCAGCGGCTCGGGCTTGGGCGCGGGAGCGGCGGCGGGAGCCGGTGCGGGTGCGGGCGGCGGTGCCGGCGGCTCGGACTTGCCGCAGCCCGCCAGGGCGGCAGCGGCGAGCGCGGACAGCGTCGCCAGCTTCAACATCGAACGCTTCTTCAGGTCGGTCATGGGGGTTCCTTCTCCGGGAGTTGTCGCTAAAAGACGAGATTATGAGCCGGGATAAAACGGCTTGCCCAGGGAGGCGGGCATGTTGATCCGGATCCAGGCGGGGTTGCGCGAGATGAGCGCCAGCACCACGATGGTGGCAAGGTACGGCAGCATGGTGAGGAACTGGCTGGGGATGTCCACGCCGATGCCCTGGAAGTGAAACTGCAGCATGGTCACGCCACCGAACAGGTAGGCGCCCAGCAACACGCGCGCGGGCCGCCAGGTGGCGAAAGTGGTGAGTGCCAGTGCGATCCAGCCCTTGCCCGCGACCATGCCCTCGACCCAGAGCGGCGTGTAGATGACCGAGATGTAGGCGCCCGCCAGCCCGCACAGCGCCCCGCCCGCCACGACGGCCGCGAGCCGGATGCGGCGCACCGGGTAGCCAAGGGCGTGGGCGGAATCCGGCGACTCGCCGACCGAGCGCAGCACCAACCCCGTGCGGGAGCGATAGAGGAACCAGACCAGCCACGCCACGAGGGCGATGGCCAGGTACACCATCGGGTGCTGGCGGAACACCGCCTGCCCCACCAGCGGGATATCGCCCAGCAGCGGAATGGCGAAGTGCGGCCGCTCGGGCAGCTTCTCCTGCACGTAGGCGATGCCCGCAAATGCCGAGAAACCCGCGCCGAACAGGCTGAGCGCCAGGCCGGTGGCGTACTGGTTGGTATTGAGCCAGATCACCAGCAGCCCGAACACCCCCGCCAGCAGCGCGCCGGCGCCCATGCCCGCCGCGAAACCCAGCCAGTCGTTGCCCGTATGGACCACTGTCGCGAAGCCCGCGATGGCGGCGCAGAGCATCGTGCCCTCGGCGCCGAGGTTGACGATGCCCGCCTTCTCATTGATCAACAGACCCAGGGCCGCGAGGGCGAGCACGGTGCCCGCGTTGAGCGTGGCGGCGAGGAGCAGCGCGTAGGATTCCATGTCATGCCTCCGACAGGCCGCCCTTAGGAGGCGTGCGCCCCCTCGGGGGGCAGGGAACGAAGTGAACGTGGGGGAGCTTCATGCTGCTCCCTTCAGGGCCGCGGGCGCAGAGAAGCGGATGCGATACGCCATAAGCGTGTCGCACGCCAGCAGCGTGAAAAGCAGCAGCCCCTGGAACACGCCGGTCAGCGACTTGGGCAGCCCCAGGCGAGATTGCGCAAGCTCGCCGCCGATATAGAACATGCTCATGAGGATGGCAGAGAACACCATGCCGACCGGGTGCAGGCGCCCGACGAAGGCGACGATGATGGCCGCGAAGCCGTAGCCGGCCGGCACGTACGGCGTGAGCTGGCCGATCGGGCCTGCTACTTCAAGCGCGCCCGCCAGGCCCGCGGCGCCACCGGACACCAGCAGCGCGACCCACAGCCCCTTGCGCGAGGAGAAGCCCGCATAGCGCGCGGCGGCCGGGGCCAGCCCGCCGACCTGTTGGGCGAAACCGGCGCGTGTGCGAAACAGGAAGATCCACAGCCCAGCCGCGCCCACGAGCGCGATCAAGAGGCCGACGCTCACGCGCGATCCCTGCATCAGGCGCGGTATCTGCGTCACCGCTTCGAAGGTCTTGGTCTGCGGAAAGTTATAGCCGCCCGGGTCTTTCCACGGCCCGTACACCAGGAAGCTCAACACCATGTCGGCGACATAGACCAGCATCAAGCTGACCAGGATCTCGTTGGCGTTGAACTTGTCTCGCAGGAGCGCCGTGAGGCTCGCCCATGCCATGCCGCCGAGCGTGCCGGCGAGCACGATCGCCACCACGATCCAGCGGCTGCTGTCCTTGTCCGCCAGCAGTGCAACACCGCCCGCAACCACGGCGCCGATGATGAACTGCCCCTCGGCGCCGATGTTCCACACATTGGAGCGGAAGCACACCGCCAGCCCCAGCGCGATGATGAGCAAAGGCGTCGCCTTCACCATCAGCTCGCCCAGCGCGTACGGCGACCTGATCGGCTCCCAGAAGAACACCTGCAGGCCCTTGACCGGGTCCTTGCCGAGCAGGATGAAGAGGAAGACGCCGATGACGACAGTGATGGCCAGCGCCAGCAGCGGCGAAGCGAGGCTCCAGAACTGCGATGCCTGGGGACGAGGTTCGAGCTTAAGCATGGTTGTGCCCTTCTTCTTGCTCCCTCCCCCTTTGGGGGAGAGTTGGGGTGGGGGTCTCCCGCAGCGGCTGCACCACCCACAGCCCGCTCATCCACTCACCGATCAACTGCACGGTCGCGCGTGCACGATCGATCGAGGGCGACAGCCGCCCCTTCGCGATGACGTGCAAACGATCGGTGATCTCGAACAACTCTTCCAGCTCCTCGCTCACCACCAGCACGGCGCAGCCGGCATCGCGCAAGGCGAGGATCTCGCCGCGGATCTGCGCTGCGGCTCCGACGTCGACGCCCCAGGTCGGCTGCGAAACGATCAGCAGCTTCGGGTTCGCGTCGATCTCGCGGCCTACGATGAACTTCTGCAGGTTTCCGCCCGAGAGCGATTTGGCTGCGGCGTGCGGACCGCCGGCCTTCACATTGAAGCGGGAGATGATGTCGGCCGCCTGCTTCTCCAGTGCTTTGACGTTGATCCAACCGCTCTTGCCCACGGCATCGGTGCGCGTGAGCATGAGGTTGTGCGCCAGGCCCAGCGTGGGCACGGCGCCGCGGCCCAGCCGCTCCTCCGGCACGAAGTGCACGCCCAGGTGGCGGCGGTGCGCGGGGCCGAAGCGCCCGACATCCTTCCCGAAAACCTGGATGGCTGAATGCGCGGCGCGCGTGTCCTCGCCGGACAGCGCATACAGCAACTCCTGCTGGCCGTTGCCGGAAACGCCCGCGATGCCGAGCACTTCGCCGGCGCGCACCTCCAGCGTGATGCCGTCCAGGTCGATGCCGAACTGGTCCTCGCGCTGCAGGTGCAGGTCTCGCACCTGCAACACCACTTCGCCGGGCTTGCGGTCGTGGTGCTCCAGCTCCGGCGGCTCGGCGCCGATCATCAGCCGCGAGAGCGATGCGTTCGACTCCACGCGCGGGTTGCACACACCGGTGACCTTGCCGCCGCGCAGCACCGTGCAGGCGTTGCACAGCTCGCGGATCTCGTGCAGCTTGTGGCTGATGTAGAGGATGCTGCAGCCCTCGCTCGCCAGTTTTTTGAGCACCACGAAGAGTTTTTCCACAGCTTGCGGCGTCAGCACCGAAGTGGGCTCGTCCAGGATCAGCAGCTTGGGGTTGGTGAGCAGGGACCGGATGATTTCCACGCGCTGCATCTCGCCCACGGACAGCGTGTGGACGGGCCGCTGCGGGTCGATGTCCAGGCCGTACTCTCCGGCCTTGGCGGTGATGCTGTGCGTGACCTGGTTCAGCGTGAGTGTCTTGTCCAGGCCGAGCCAGACGTTCTCGGCCACCGTGAGCGTGTCGAACAGGCTGAAGTGCTGGAACACCATGGCGATGCCCAGCGCCCTCGCCTCCTGCGGGTTGCGGATGTGCACGGGCTGGCCGTTCCACAGCACGCTGCCCTCGTCGGGCTTGACGCTGCCGTAGATGATCTTCATCAGCGTGGACTTGCCGGCGCCGTTCTCGCCCAGCACGGCGTGGATCTCACCGGGCTGCACAGTGAGCGACACGTCACTGTTGGCCACCACCGCCGGGTAGCGCTTCGTGATGTGCGCGAGTTGGAGTCTGGGAATCACTGGGTTTGTCTCTCTCTTTGGAGTTGTCATCCCGGGCTTGACCCGGGGTCCATCGGTGCGTGGTGGCAGGCCACGATGGATTGCGGGTCGAGCCCGCAATGACAATCTCTTATGGTCCGTCTCGTCATTCTTTTTTCAATGCGGCTGCCACGCCCTTGACCTGCTCGCGCAGCCACCTGGCCGACGCGGAGGCGTGCGTGCGCTCGTGCCACAACTGGTAGTACATGAGCTGGGGGAAGTCGATGGGGCACTCCAGGATCTTCACGGGCAGCCGGTCCACGAAGCGCTCGCAGTATTGGCGGCCGGTGGTCATCACCAGCAAGCTCGATGCCACCATGGCCGGTCGATGACGCCGCGTGCGCCCGGGTGCGTAGGAGTCGGCGCGATGTGCTCGGCCTCCAGCCAGCTCTCTTGTGTCCAGCCGCGGCGGGCGGCTGGATGGTCTTTCGAGACCATGCACACGACCTCGTCGGCGAAGAGCTTGCCCAGATGCAGGTCTTCCGGGGGCTTGAGCCAATTGCCCACCACCACGTCAACGTCTCCCTGAGCGAGCTGCGCGTGGTAGTCGGACGCGGCGGACAGCGGGTGGATCTCGATATGGCAGAGCGGCGCCTGGGCCTTGATCTGCGAGACCAGCCGGGGCAGGAAGAGCGGGTCCAGGTAGTCGCTGGCGGCAACCCGGAAGGTATTGGTGGAGGTCTGGGGATCAAAGCCCCGCGCGCCGGTGAACAGCACCTCGGCAGCGCGCAGGATGCTGGCGCTGGGCTCGATCATGCGCAGGCCGGCGTCGGTCGGCACCATCCCGGCGCCCGAACGCACCAGGAGCGGGTCCCCGGAGAGGTCACGCAGGCGCTTGAGCGCCGCCGAGACAGCGGGCTGGTACATGCCCAACCGGAGGGCGGCGCGGGAAACACTGCGTTCAGTCAACACGGTATGCAAGACCCTGATCAAGTGGAGGTCTATCTTGTCGAAAAGCGCTTGATCTCTCATACCTGTGCCTGCATTCTTCTCATATGAGCGGGCTTATGTTGCAGTGCGGCCGCCTCTTTACCCTCAAGGGACACACCACAAATCAACCATACTGGGTTTCATGGAATCGAAGACCATCAGATTCATCCGCGGCGGGGAGCTAGTCTCGCTCGGCAATGTACCACCCGACCGCACGCTGCTGGAACTGCTGCGCGAGGACCTGCTGCGGTGAAGGTGACTGCGGCGCGTGCACCGTCGTGCTGGGCGAGCTGGAGGGCGACGGCATTCGCTACCGCGCCATCAACAGCTGCATCCGCCTCGCGCACTCGATCGACGGCATGGCGTTGTGGACGGTGGAGGACCTCGCGGCCGACGACGGCACGCTGCACCCCGCGCAGGAGGCGATGGTGCAATGCCACGGCTCGCAATGCGGCTTCTGCACGCCGGGGTTCGTGATGAGCCTGTTCGGCATGTACCAGAACCATGTTTGTCACGGCCAGGAAATCAGCAGGGAACTGGCGCAAGAAGAGCTGTCCGGCAACCTGTGCCGCTGCACCGGCTTCCGCCCCATCCTCGACGCGGCGCGGAAGATGGCGGAGCTTCCCGTCGTGCGCGTCGATGAGGCAGCCCTGCGCGCGCAACTGAAACGTCTCGCGACGGCCAGCACTGCGCAAGCCTGGTCGTACCTCGCGCCGAAGACATTGCCGGGGCTGCTGCTCGCGCGCGCCACCCACCCTGACGCACAGGTCGTCGCGGGCTGCACCGACGTGGGCTTGTGGGTGACGAAGATGCACATGCGGTTCGGCAAGGTGCTGGATGTGACGGCGGCGGAAGAACTCAAGCGCATCGAGCACTACGACAACCACATCGCCATCGGCGCTGCCGTGACACTCACTGACGCCTTCGATGCGCTGCTGGCCGATCGGCCGCAACTCAAGGCTTTCACCAACCGCTTCGCCGGCCTTCCGACGCGCAACTCGGGCACGCTGGGCGGCAACGTCGCCAACGGCTCGCCCATCGGCGATTCGATGCCG
>JAQZBU010000201.1 GCA_029237735.1 Ramlibacter sp.
CGACCCGGCATCCATGTTGGACGGCTCGCCAAGATGGATTGCGGCTCAAGGCCGCAATGACAGCCACGTCAGCGCTTCTCGGTCTTGCTGTTGTAGCGCTTGGTCCACTCGGTCAGGATGCGCTCGCGGTTCTCGGCGGCCCAGTTGAAGTCCATCTTGACCAAGCGCGCCTCGTAGTCCTTGGGCACGTTGGCCAGCGGCGCGGCGACACCCGGCTGCGCGGTGATGGCGAAGTTCTTGCCGTACAGCATCATCGCGTCCTTGCTCGAAGCCCAGTCGGCCAGCTTCTTGGCGGCGTCGAGCTTCTTCGTCCCCTTGTGGATGGCGAAGGCCTCCAGGTCCCAGCCCAGGCCCTCCTTGGGGAACACCAGGTCGATCGGCGCGCCCTTGGCCTTGTTGGCGTTGCCGCGGTATTCGAACGAGATGCCCGCCACGTATTCACCGGCCGCGGCCATGTTGCAGGGCTTGGAGCCCGAGTGCGTGTACTGCGCGATGTTCTCGTGCAGGCTGTCCATGAACTTCCAGCCGCCGCCCTTGCCCTTGTCGTCGCCGAACAGGGTGAGCCACGCGGTCACGTCGAAATAGCCTGTGCCGCTGGATGCGGGGTTGGGCATGACAACCTGACCCTTGTAGATGGGCTTGGTCAGGTCTTGCCAGGACTCGGGTTTGGGGATGTTCTTCTTCTGCGCCTCGACCGTGTTGAAGCAGACGGTGGCGCCCCACACGTCCATGCCCCACCAGGCCGGCACCTTCTTCTTGTCGCGGTACTGGCTCATGATCGCGTCGAGGTTCAGCGGCGCATAGGGCACCAGCATGCCCTGCTTGTCCAAGAGCGCGAGGCTGGAGGCGGCAACACCCATCACCACATCGGCCTGCGGGTTGCCCTTCTCGGCGAGCAGCTTGGCGGTGATGACGCCGGTGGAGTCTCGCACCCACTTGATCTCGATGTCCGGGTGGACCTTATTGAAACCGTCGGCATAGGCCTTGATCTGGTCGGTCTCCAGCGCGGTGTACACGAGCAGCTGGGTCTTCTGGGCGAACGCCCCGGCCGAGAAGGCCGCAAGGCCTGCGAGCACGAGGGACTGGATGGCGATCGATGGACGCATGGGGACTCCTCAAGGGCAAAGGGTTTCGATGCTGCGGACCACGGGTGACGGCGCGATGACACTCGACTGCTTTCCCCTTCATCGCACGCGCCTTCGGTTTCATTTAACGCCGCGCTCCAAAAGCTGTCAATTGTTTTTTGCAGATTGTTGACAATTCAGCGGATGCTGCTTTAATGCGAAGCATGACAGCGGTGTTTCACCCCACCATCGCGATGCTTCAGAGCAGCTCGCTTACCACCGTGGTGCAGCACGAGATCGAGCGCGCGATCCTGCAGGGCGAGTACGCGCCGGGCAGCAAGTTGATCGAAGCCACCCTCGCGCAGGCCATGGGCGTGTCACGCGGGCCGGTGCGGGAAGCCTTCCGCATGCTCGAGGAAGCCGGGCTCGTGCGCAACGAGAAGAACCGCGGCGTCTTCGTGCGCGACATCCCGATCGACGAGGCCGTTGAGATTTTCGACTTGCGTGCCGCCATGGATGAGCTGGTGGGCCGCAAGCTGGCGAAGGACATCACGCCCGCGCAGCTCAAGGAGATCAAGGGCTTGGGCGAAGCGATGGAAAAAGCAGTGAAGGCCGAGGACGCCCACGACTACCACCTGCTCAACCTCAGGTTCCATGACCGGCTGGTGGAGATGGCGGGCAACAGCAAGCTCACCTCGATCTACCGCAAGCTCATCAAGGAGCTCTCGCTGTTCCGGCGCCTGAACCTCGCCGACGGCTGGCTGCTGCCGATCTCGGCCAGCGAACACCGCCAGATCATCAAGGCGATCGCCTCCGGTGACCCGGAGGCCGCCGGCAAGGCGATGTTCGACCACGTCATGGACAGCAAGGAACGCACCATCGAGAACGACCTGCGGCGCCAGGAACGCGCCCGCGAGCGCGAGAGCGCCGCAATAAAAGGAAAGGCCGGCCGTGCTGAACGTCAATAACCGCGGCTACAAGCTGCCCAGCCACCCCACGGTGGTGGTGTGTGTCGATGGCTGCGAGCCCGACTACCTCGCGCAGGCCGTCGCCACCGGCCACATGCCATGGCTGAAGCGCACGCTCGCGCAGGGCGCCGGGCTGATTGCAGATTGCGTGGTGCCCAGCTTCACCAACCCGAACAACCTGTCGATCGTGACGGGCGTGCCGCCGAGCGTGCACGGCATCTGCGGCAATTACCTGTACGACACTGCAAGCGGCACCGAGGTCATGATGAACGACCCGAAGTGGCTGCGCGCGCCCACGCTGCTCGCGGCGCTGGCCGATGCGGGCCACACGGTGGCCGTGATCACGGCGAAGGACAAGTTGCGCCGCCTGCTCGGGCACGGCATGGAAGGCGTCTGCTTTTCCGCCGAGAAGTCGGATGAGGCCACGCTCAGTGAGAATGGCATCGAGGACGTGCCCCGGTTCGTGGGCATGAAAGTGCCCAGCGTCTATAGCGCGGAGCTGTCGGAGTTCGTGTTCGCAGCCGGCGTGAAGCTGATGCGGGAGCGCCGGCCGGACGTGGTGTACCTCTCCACCACCGATTACGTGCAGCACAAGCACGCGCCCGGCACGCCGGGCGCCAATGCGTTCTATTCGATGATGGACGGCTACCTGGCGCAACTGGACGAGATGGGCTGCGTGATCGCGCTCACCGCGGACCACGGCATGAACGCCAAGGTGGCGCTGGACGGCACGCCCGACGTCATCTACCTGCAGGATTGGTGCGATGCGCAACTTGGCCCGGCCCGGGCGCGCGTCATCCTGCCGATCACCGACCCGTATGTCGTCCACCACGGGGCGCTGGGTTCTTTCGCCACGATCTACCTGCCGGCGGACGCGCAGGCGCGCACGGTCGTGCAACAGCTGCAGCAGCATCGCGGCATGGAAATCGTGTTGACGCGCGAGGAGGCGGCGCAAAAGTTCGAGCTGCCCGCCGACCGCATCGGCGACGTGGTCTGCGTCTCCGAGCGCTTCACGGTGATCGGCACCTCGGCGAGCCGGCACGATCTGTCGGGCCTGGATGCGCCGCTGCGATCGCACGGTGGCATCAGCGAGCAGCGCGTGCCATTGATCCTGAACCGCAAGCTGCCAGGGCTGGACCCGCATCGCCGCCTGCGCAATTTCGACGCGTTCGACCTGGCATTGAACTATGCGCAGTAGGGCCCCTGTCATCCCGGACTTGATCCGGGATCCATGGATTGCGGGTCGAGCCCGCAATGACACGCCATGATCGGCGATTTCATCCGCGATCACGGGCTCGACGCGATGCGCCTGGCCGGCTTAAGAGTCGGCGCCGGGCGTGACCGCGCGATTGAAGTATTCAACCCGTTCAGCGGCGATAGGATCGGCACCGTCCCGAAGGCGACGCTGGAGGAAGTGCGGCAAGCCTTCGAAGCGGCGCATGCCTTCCAGCCGACACTCACACGTTACGAACGCGCGGCGATCCTGAACCGCGCGGCGGCGCTCGCGCAGGGTCGCCTGGACGACATCGCACGCCTCATCACCGCGGAATCCGGGCTGTGCCTGAAAGACTCGGTCTACGAGGCCGGGCGCGTGAGCGACGTGCTGCTGTTCGGCGCGAATGAAGTGCTCAAGGACGACGGCCAGATCTTCAGCTGCGACCTGACGCCCCACGGCAAGAAGCGGCGCGTCTACACGCAGCGCTCGCCGCTGCTGGGCGTGATCACCGCGATCACGCCCTTCAACCACCCGATGAACCAGGTGGCGCACAAGGTTCGTGCCCAGCGTCGCGACCAACAACCGCATGGTGCTCAAGCCTTCGGAGAAGGTGCCGTTTTCCGCGATCTTTTTCGCCGACATCCTGTACCAGGCCGGCCTCCCCCCGGAGATGCTCAGCGTGGTGACGGGCGACCCCCGCGAGATTGCCGACGAGCTGATCACGAACCCGCGCGTGGACCTCGTCACTTTCACCGGGGGCGTCGCCATCGGCAAATACATCGCGTCGAAGGTGGGCTATCGGCGCGTGGTGCTGGAGCTGGGTGGTAACGACCCGATCATCGTGATGGAAGACGCCGACATCGACGAGGCATCCTCACTCGCCGTGCAGGGCTCGTACAAGAACTCCGGGCAACGCTGCACAGCAGTCAAACGGATGCTGGTGCACGAAGCCGTGGCGCGCGAGTTCACCGAACAGGTGGTGGCCAAGTCGCGCGCATGGAAGTATGGCGACCCGCAGGACAAGGCCAACGACATGGGCACCGTGATCGACGAGTCCGCCGCGACGCTGTTCGAATCGCGCGTGAACGAGGCGGTGTCGCAGGGCGCGCGCCTGCTGGTGGGTAACAAGCGCCAGGGCGCGCTGTATTCGCCCACGGTGATCGACAACGTCCGGCCGGAGATGACGGTGGTGAAGGAAGAAACCTTCGGCCCGGTCTCGCCCATCATTCGCTTTAAGAGCATCGACGAGGCGATCGCGATCTCCAACGGAACGGCCTACGGCCTGTCCAGCTCGGTGTGTACCAACCGCCTCGACTACATCACGCGCTTCGTAGGCGAACTGCAGGTGGGATCGGTGAACGTGCGCGAGGTGCCGGGCTACCGGCTCGAGCTCACCCCCTTCGGCGGCATCAAGGACTCGGGCCTCGGCTACAAGGAAGGGGTGCAGGAGGCGATGAAAAGTTTCACCAATCTCAAGACCTATTCGCTTCCATGGCACTGAGCTTTTCCGACATCGAGCAACTGTTCGCCGAGCGCGGCGGCGAACGTTACGCGGGGGAAGCCGTCACCCAGCTGGAGCACGCGCTGCAATGCGCGGTGCTGGCCGAGGCCGCTGGCGCCGACGACGAGCTGGTGACGGCCGCGCTGCTGCACGACCTCGGGCACCTCCTGCATGACCTCGGCGAGACACCCAGCCTCCAAGGCGTGGACGACGTCCACCAGTACCGCGCGCTGCCTTTCCTGCACGGGCTGTTCGGCGACGCGGTGACGGCGCCGATCAAGCTGCATGTCGATGCCAAGCGCTACCTGTGCGCGGCGCGCCCCGGCTACTTCACGGCGCTGTCGGAAGACTCCAAACGCTCGCTCGGCCTGCAGGGCGGCATCTTCAACGAGGCGCAGGCTCAGGGGTTCATCGCCCAGCAGGGCGCGGCCGAGGCCGTGCGGCTGCGCGTCTGGGATGACCTCGCCAAAACGGCGGGCCTCGCGACGCCGCCACTCGCGCATTTCATGGAGCGGGCGCGCCGCTGCGCGCGGGGCGCGAGCGAGCAGGCTTCATGACCCTCACCTGGCCGGTGGTCGCGGCCGTGCTGTTCGGCGCGCTGCTGCACGCCAGCTGGAACGCGCTGGTCAAGTCCAGCCAGGACAAGGCGCTGGACACCGCCGTGATCCACCTCGTGGGCTCCCTGCTGGCGCTGCCGCTGGTCCTCATCGTCGGCTGGCCGGACGCCGTGGCGTGGCCGTACATCCTGGCCTCGGTGGTGATCCACATCGGCTATTACATCGCGCTCACCGGCGCCTACAAGCACGGCGACCTGGGCCTGACCTATCCACTGATGCGCGGCACGGCGCCACTGCTGGTGGCGCTGTCGGCGGCAACGCTGCTGGGCGAGACGCTGTCACCGCTCTCCTGGGCAGGGGTGCTGGGTGTGAGCTGCGGCGTGCTCGCGCTGGGCCTATCGCGCCACGCCATGGACTCGCCGCGCGCCGTGGGATTCGCTCTCGCGAATGCGGTGGTGATCGCGATCTATACCGTGGTCGACGCGCTCGGTGTGCGCGCGAGCGGCAATGCACTGCAATACGTCGTGGCGTTGTTCGTGCTGGACGGCTGGCCGTTCGCGCTGATCGTGTTCCTGCGACGCGGCGGGGCCGTCGCGCTGCCTTATGCGCGTGCCCGCTGGCCGGTCGCGGCGCTGGCCGCCGCCGCGTCGCTGGGCTCCTACGGAATCGCGCTGTGGGCGATGACCAAGGCGCCCGTGGCCACGGTGGCCGCGCTGCGCGAAACCTCGGTGCTGTTCGCGGCGCTGCTCGGGGTGTGGTTCCTGAAGGAAGCCTTCAACTTTCGCCGCGCCGCCGGGACGGCAGCCATCGTGGCGGGCGTCATGGCCCTGCGTATGGGCTAGATATGGTTCCCCCCCGAAGCGCCTTCGTCGCCTCCCCCTCCAGGGGGCGCCACCAGCGGCCCGGCGAAGCCGGTTCCGCGGTGGCCCGCGAGCAAGCCCGTAGTCCTGGAGGCGTGGTATGAGCTTTCCCTCCAGTGCACGCATCGTGATCGTCGGCGGCGGCATCGTCGGCTGCTCCACGGCCTACCATCTTGCAAAGCTGGGCGTCACCGACGTGCTGCTACTTGAACAGGGCCAGTTGACCAGCGGCACCACCTGGCACGCGGCGGGCCTGGTGGGCCAGATGCGGCCCAACCGCAACATGACGCAGATGAGCAAGTACGGCATCGAGCTGTACGCGACGCTGGAGGCGGAGACGGGCCTGGCGACGGGCTGGAAGCAATGCGGCAGCGTCAACGTGGCGCGCACGCCCGAGCGCATGAAGGTGTTGAAGAAGCAACTCGCGATGGCGCGCAGCTTCGGCGTCGAATGCCACGAGATCTCCCCGGCCGAAGCTGGCGAGCGGTTTCCCGTCATGCGCACCGACGACTTGCAGGGCGCACTCTGGCTGCCCGGCGATGGCAAGGCGAACCCGGCGGACCTGTGCATGTCGCTGGCCAAGGGCGCGCGCCAGCGCGGCGTGAAGATTGCCGAAGGCATCGAGGTCACCGGTGTGCTGCAGGAGCAAGGCCGTGTGGCCGGTGTCCGCACGGCGCAGGGCGATGTGCGCTGCGAGTTCGTCGTGAACTGCGCCGGGCAGTGGGCGCGGCAGTTCGGCGCCCTGGGGGGCGTCAACGTGCCGCTGTATTCGGCGGAGCATTTCTACATCGTCACGGGCAAGATCGAGGGCGTGCAGCCGACGCTGCCGGTGATGCGGGACCCGGACGGCTTCATTTATTACAAGGAAGAAGTGGGCGGCCTGGTAATGGGCGGCTTCGAGCCGAAAGCCAAACCGTGGAAGATGGACCCTATCCCCAGCACTTTCCAGTTCCAGTTGCTGGGTGAAGACTGGGACCAGTTCGAGGTGCTGATGACCCACGCCATGCACCGCACGCCTTGCCTGGAGACGGCCGAGATCAAGTTGCTGCTCAACGGGCCTGAGAGCTTCACCCCCGACGGCAACTTCATCCTGGGCGAGGCGCCGGAGTTGCGCCATTACTTCGTCTGCGCGGGCTTCAACTCCTCGGGCATCGCCAACAGCGGCGGCGCGGGCCGCCTGATGGCCGAATGGATCGTGGGCGGAGAGCCGAGCACAGACCTCTGGGACGTGGACATCCGCCGCTTCGGCTCCTTCACCGGCAACCGAAAGGCACTCGCCGAGCGCACCGCCGAAACGCTGGGCCTGCATTACGCGATGCGCTGGCCCCGACAGGAGCTGGAGACGGTCCGGCCGCTGCGCACCTCGCCGCTGTACGACCTGCTGGCGGCCAAAGGCGCGGAGTTCGGCAGCAAGAACGGCTGGGAGCGGGCGAACTATTTCAGGCCAGCCGGTGCTCTGCGACCCGAGTACACGCTCGAGTCACCCGACTGGCTGCCCTGGATGATCGAGGAACAGAAGGCGACGCGCGAGGCTGTGGCGTTGTATGACCAGACTTCCTTTTCCAAGTTGCTGCTGCAGGGTCGCGACGCGCTTGGATTGCTGCAACGGCTGTGCGCCAACGAGATGGACGTGCCGGTCGGCAAGATGGTGTACACGCCGATGCTCAATGAGCGCGGCGGCATCGAGAGCGACCTGACGGTGATGCGCCAGGGCGCAGATCGCTTCCTGATCGTCACAGGCTCGGCCCAGGCCACGCGCGATGCCGACTGGATCGGCCGGCACATTGAACCCGAAGAGAACGCCGTGCTCACGGACGTCTCGGCGATGTTTTGCGTGCTGTCGGTTATGGGGCCGAAGGCGCGCCAGTTGCTGGCACGCCTCTGCCCCGAGGACTTGTCGCCCGAAAGCCTCAGGTTCTCCTGGACGAAAGAGATCGACCTGGGCTTCGCGCGCGTGCGCGCCGCACGGATGAGCTACGTCGGCGGCCCGGGCTTCGAGCTGTACGTGCCGGTTGAAATGGCGCGGCACGTCTACCTTGAATTGATGGCGGCCGGCCAGGATCTCGGCTTGCGCGACGCCGGCTACTACGCCCTGGACGCCCTGCGCATCGAACAAGGGCGGCGGGCGTGGGGCGCCGAGCTGGGTCCCGACGAAACACCTTGGGAAGCAGGGCTGGCCTTCAGCGTGAAGCTGGACAAGCCCCACGCATTCATCGGCCAGGCCGCGTTGCGCGCGGCGCGCGGCCAACCCTTGCGCAAGAAGCTGGTAACACTGGTGGCAACCCACCCCGAAGCGTGCATCTGGGGCGGCGAAACCATCTTGTTGGACGGCGAGCCGGTGGGCGAAATTTCTTCAGCCGGTTACAGCCCATTGGCCGGAGGTTTCGTCGGGCTCGGCTATGTGCGCGGCGAGAACGCCAACCGGGCGCATGACGGTACGCCCGGCCACATCGAGCTGTGGGGCGAGCGCGTCGGCCACCCGCCATCCTCGGCCCTTAGCGCAGTGTTGGTTCGCTCGACGATCGAACGCCCATACTGGTGGATGGAGCAGGGCGGCGGGGCGCTCTACGCAGCGACATCAAGGGGGAGCCGCCCTCCCGGCGGCGGAGGACAGTCGCGGAGTAGAGTGCCACGTCGCCCTGATCCCGCCACCCAACCAACGCAGACTATCAACTGTGGAACAGCACACTAGCTAGCGAGTGCTCACGTGATATTGCACAACGCCCTGTTCGATGTAAATCAAAAGAAACGGTAGCGTTGCGGTTTCGCATTTACCGCTGAGCTCATGCTGGCTTAACATGTTGCTCACGTACCTGATCGAGGAGAACATATGCCGACACCCGCGGAAATCGCCGTGCTGCGCACGCTGGCCCTGGTCGGTCCGGCGACTGCCGGCAAGACCAGCCTGGTGGAGGCGCTGTTATGGACAATTCCTCGCTGGTGCATTTCGAGCATCGGGGCGTGCAGGTGCACGTGATCGACACGCCCGGCGCGCCGGATTTCCTCGGGCAGTCCCTGCCGGCGCTCGAGGCCGTGGAGACTGCCGCCGTGGTGATCAGCGCCACCACCGGGATCGAGCCAATGGCCGGGCACATGATGCAGTGGGCCGCGCAACGCGAGCGCGATCGCATCATCGTCGTCAACAAGATCGACGCGCAGGGTGTGAACCTCGAGACGCTGGTCGCGCAGATCCAGGCCGCCTTCGGCAAGGAATGCCTGCCGGTGAACTTGCCATCAGAGCACGGCGCGCGGGTGATCGACTGCTTCTACAACATGGCGCAGGAAAGCCCAGCCACCGATTTCTCGTCGGTGGCGCAGGCGCACCGCGCGCTGGTCGAGCAGGTGGTGGAAGTGGACGCCGCCTTCGTCGAGCGCTACCTCAACGACGGCGACGTCGATCCGCAGGAGCTGCATGCATGCGCCGCTGGAGCAGGCGTTGCGCGAAGGCCACCTGATCCCGATCTGCTTCGTCTCCGCCCGCACCGGCGCCGGCGTGCCCGAGCTGCTGGACGTGATCGCCAAACTGCTGCCGGACCCCACTGAGGCAAACCCGCCCGCGTTCCTGAACGGCGAGGGCGCCGATGCCCAACCCTTGCGCGCCGAACCTGACCCGTCCCGCCACGTGCTGGCCCATGTATTCAAGATCACGCAGGACCCTTACGTCGGCAAGATGGGCGTGCTGCGCGTGCACCAGGGCACACTGACCACGGGCAGCCAGCTTTATGTGGGCGATGCGCGGCGGCCCTTCAAGGTGGGTCACCTGTTCACCCTGCAGGGCAAGGATTTCAAGGAGGTCCAGCGCGCGCTGCCGGGCGACATCTGCGCCATCGCCAAAGTGGAAGAGCTGCATTTCGACGCCGTGCTTCACGATTCGCCCGAGGACGACCATATTCACTTGAAGCCGCTTGACTTTCCCTTTCCAGTCCACGGCTTGGCGATCGAGCCGAAGCGGCGCGGCGACGAGCAGCGCCTGCACGACATCCTGCAAAAGCTGGTGAGCGAGGATCCGTGCCTGCGCCAT
>JAQZBU010000072.1 GCA_029237735.1 Ramlibacter sp.
GTGATGAAGGCGAGGTTCTCCGGGTCTTGCTCAAGGGACAGCACGTATTCCAGGTCGCTCGTCATCGTCGGGCGCAGCCGCACCCGGGCCGTGGTGCGGTCCGGTTTGGTTGCGGCGGCGTTAGCAGCGGTCATAAAAGGCGTGTGGCTAGATATCGATTTCGACGGCGTCGCCGTGCAGTTCCATCAGTTCGCGGCGGGCGGCGGCTTCGCCTTTGCCCATCAGCTTGGTGATCAGGTTCTCGGTGGCGAGAAAATCAAACGCGCCCAAGTGCACCGGCAACAGGCGCCGGGTATCGGGGTTGAGCGTCGTATCCCACAATTGTTCCGCGCTCATCTCCCCCAGGCCCTTGAAGCGGCTGATGTTCCAGCTGCCTTCGCGCACGCCTTCCTTGCGCAGCTTATCCAATATGGCGGTCAATTCGCCTTCGTCAAGGGCATATGTCTTGGCAGCGGGCTTTTTCCCGCGGGCCGGGGCGTCCACGCGGAAGAGCGGCGGCCGGGCGACGTACACATTGCCCGCCTCGATCAGCTTGGGAAAGTGGCGGAAGAACAAGGTCAGCAGCAGCACCTGGATGTGCGAGCCGTCCACGTCGGCGTCCGACAGGATGCAGATCTTGCCGTAGCGCAGCCCGGAGAGGTCCGGCGTGTCGGTGGGCCCGTGAGGATCGACGCCGATGGCCACCGCGATGTCGTGGATTTCGGTGTTGGCGAACAGGCGGTCGCGTTCGACCTCCCAGGTGTTGAGCACCTTCCCGCGCAGCGGCAGGATAGCCTGGCATTCCTTGTCGCGGCCCATCTTGGCGCTGCCACCGGCTGAGTCGCCC
This sequence comes from Ramlibacter sp., assembly GCA_029237735.1. Classification (GTDB taxonomy): domain Bacteria; phylum Pseudomonadota; class Gammaproteobacteria; order Burkholderiales; family Burkholderiaceae_C; genus Ramlibacter. The sequence goes on from JAQZBU010000072.1 coordinate 827, forward strand.
TCGACGAGGAAAACCTCGTTATGGCGGAGGTCGCGGCTTTCGCAATCGGTGAGCTTGCCTGGCAGCACCGCAACTCCGGAGCCCTTGCGCTTTTCGACCTTTTGGCCGGCTTTCTGGCGGGTCTGCGCGGCCTTGATGGCGAGTTCGGCGAGCTTGCGGCCGTATTCCACGTGATGGTTGAGCCAGAGCTCGAGCGCCGGCCGCACGAAACTGGACACCAGCCGCACCGCGTCGCGCGAATTCAGGCGCTCCTTGATCTGTCCCTGGAATTGCGGGTCGAGCACCTTGGCCGAGAGCACGTACGAAGCGCGGGCAAAGACGTCCTCGGGCAACAGCTTGACGCCCTTGGGCAGCAGAGAGTGCAGGTCCACGAAGCTTTTGACGGCGGTGAAGAGCCCGTCACGCAGACCGGCCTCGTGTGTGCCGCCTGCGCTGGTTGGAATCAGATTGACATAGCTCTCGCGCACGGGCTGGCCGTCCTCGGTGAAAGCGACGCACCACAGCGCGCCCTCGCCTTCGGCGAAGTTGTCGTTGTTCTGGGCAAAGCCCTCGCCCTCGAACAGCGGGATAACCGGCTCGCCCGTGAGGGTTTGCATCAGGTAGTCGCGCAGGCCGCCCTTGTATTGCCAGCTTTGCGTTTCGCGGGTCTTCTCGTTGACGAGCGACACCGTCACGCCGGGCATCAGCACCGCCTTGCTGCGCAGCAGGTGGGCCAGCTCGGCCATGGGCAGCTGGCTCGATTCGAAATACTTCGGATCGGGCCAGACGCGGACAGTCGAGCCGCTGCGGCGGTCGCCCTCCTGCATCTTGCGAAGCTGGAGTTTCTCGGCGACGTCCCCGCCCGCGAACACCATCCGGGCCACTTGGCCCTCGCGGTGCGTGATGACTTCCAGACGCTTGGCCAGTGCGTTCGTGACGGAGACGCCAACGCCGTGAAGGCCGCCGGAGAAGCTGTAGGCGCCGCCTTTGCCCTTGTCGAACTTGCCGCCCGCATGCAGCCGCGTGAACACCAGCTCGATCACTGGGGCCATCTCCTCCGGGTGCATGCCGAACGGGATGCCTCGGCCGTCGTCCTCGATGCTGATGGAGCCGTCGCTGTGCAGCGTGGTCTTGATGCGCTTGCCGTGGCCGGCCAATGCCTCGTCCGCCGCGTTGTCAAGGACTTCCTGGATGACATGAAGCGGGTTGTCGGTGCGCGTGTACATGCCGGGCCGCTGCTTGACGGGCTCCAGGCCCTTGAGCACGCGGATCGAACCTTCGGAATATTCGGCGGGGAGTTTGCTGGCCATGGGACGGGCATTGTAGTCGGGCTGGAACCGAATACTGTACGGCCATACAGTTTAGGCGCCATTGATGCGCGTAAAACATCAATGGACCTTAAAACGAGCATTGTGTAATTCAGCCCCACGCCAGCCAGCGCGTCGACGTTTCGATAAAGTCGGTCGATGAGTTCGGCAACCACTCCCCAGAAGCTTTCCATGCTGCAGGTGCTCGCTTGCGGCGCGGCCATCGTCACCCTCTCCATGGGCATCCGCCACGGTTTCGGCTTGTGGCTGCAACCGATCACGCAGGCGCAAGGCTGGACGCGCGAAACCTTCTCTTTCGCGCTGGCGATCCAGAACCTCTCGTGGGGCGTATTTGGCATCTTTGCCGGCATGGTGGCCGACCGCTTCGGCGCCTCCCGGGTCCTTATCGGCGGCAGCCTGCTCTACGGCGCCGGCCTTGCAGGCATGGCATTGGCCACGAATCCGCTGATGTTCACGCTCACCGCGGGCGTTCTGTTGGGCGCGGCCCAGGCTGGCACCACCTATGCCGTCGTGTACGGCGTCATAGGGCGGCAGATCGACCCGGCCCGGCGCTCCTGGGCCATGGGTGTAGCCGCCGCCGCGGGCTCCTTCGGGCAATTCCTGATGGTGCCGGTGGAAGGCTTCCTGATCTCCGGCTTCGGCTGGCAACAGGCTCTGCTGGCGCTTGGCGTCTTCGTGCTGATGATCGTGCCCCTGGCCTTCGGCTTGCGCGAGCCAGGCTTTGCTGGCGGCGCTGCGCCCAGGCGCGACCAGTCCATCCTGCAGGCCCTGCGCGAGGCCTTCAAGTACCCGAGCTTCCAGCTGCTGATGGCCGGCTATTTCGTATGCGGCTTCCAGGTCGTCTTCATCGGCGTGCACATGCCCAGCTACCTGAAGGACAAGGGCCTGTCGCCCGAAGTGGCCAGCTACGCGCTGGCGCTGATCGGCCTGTTCAACGTGTTCGGCACTTACATCGCCGGCAGCTTGGGCCAGAAGCTGGCCAAGCGGAAGATCCTGGCCTCCATCTACATCGGCCGCTCGATCGCCATCGCAATATTCCTGTGGGCGCCGCTCACGCCACTGTCGGTGTACGTTTTCGCGAGCGTCATGGGACTGTTGTGGCTGTCGACAGTGCCGCCGACCAACGCCACCGTCGCGCAGATCTTCGGTGTCGCCCACCTGTCGATGCTGGGCGGCTTCGTCTTCTTCAGCCACCAGATCGGCTCGTTCATGGGCGTGTGGCTGGGAGGCCTGCTCTACGACCGCACTGGCAGCTACGACATCGTCTGGTACATCGCGATCGCGCTCGGCATCTTCGCCGCGGTGGTCAACCTGCCGGTGCGCGAGGCGCCGATCCTGCGCGCCCGCACTCCGCAGCCCGCCTGAGGTGCAATGGCTGTCATGACCCTTCGCACTCGCAAGCTCATCGCCTACGCCGTTGCCACCGCGGTGCTGCTGGCCGTGTTTGTTCTGTATACGAGGCCCACGATTCTCGTCACACTCGCCGACCAGCTCTGGTCCTGCTTCAACTAGCCCCATGCAAATCTTCGTGATCACCGGCGCCTCCGACGGGATTGGCGCGGAAATCGCGCGCCAGCTGGCCGCCGCGCATGGGGCAGAGACGGGCATCGTGCTCGCGGCGCGCAACCGCGACAAGCTCGAGTCCGTGGCCACGCAGTGCCGAGCCAGCGGCGCCCAAACGCTGGTCTGGATCACCGACGTGTCCGAAGAAGCCCAGTGTCGGGCCCTGATCGAGCAGGCGATGGCGCAATTCGGGCGCATCGACGCACTCATCAACAACGCGGGGGTTTCGGCCCAGGCGTTGTTCGCGGACGTGAAGGCCGAAGACCTGCACTGGTACGAGAAGCTCATGAAGGTCAACCTGTGGGGCGCCGTGTGGTGCACGCACGCGGCGCTGCCCCACCTGAAGGCGAGCAAGGGAAGCATCGTCGCGGTGTCCTCGCTCGCTGGCCTCGTCGGTGTGCCGGGCCGCACCGCCTACAGCGCAACCAAGTTCGCCATGACAGGGTTCTTCGAAGCACTGCGCGCAGAGCTCAAGGTCGCCGGCGTCAGCGTGACGACGGCCTTCCCCGGCATCGTGGCAACGCGCATCCGCCACCGCGGCTACAACGCCCAGGGCGAGCCGGCAGGCGCGAGCGGCCTCCAGGAAGACAACGCGATGAGCGTCGAGGAATGCGCGAGGCTCATCATCCACGGCATGAACGAGCGCAAGCGCGAAGTCGTGATGACGGCCAAAGGCAAGCTCGGCCGCTTCGCGAAATTGTTGGCGCCGGGAATGGTCGAAAACATGGCGCTCGCGGCGCTGAAAGAAGATGTCAGACCCCACTGATAGTCACCCGCACGGAAGTGAAGCGCCGTCCGCCTGGGTCCAGCGCTGGTCGCATCTCGTCCCCGGCGGCGGGACGGTGCTGGATGTCGCGTGCGGACACGGGCGCCACATGCGCTGGTTCGCGCAGCGCGGCCACCCCGTGACTGGCGTCGACCGGTCGCCCGAAGCGATAGCCGCCGTCCAGGGCCTGGGAGAAGCCCTGGTCGCCGATATAGAGAACGGCCCCTGGCCGTTTCCCGGCCGCGCGTTCGCTGGTGTGGTCGTCACCAATTACCTGTGGCGGCCGGTGCTGCCCGCGATCCTGCAGTCCGTGGCGACCGGCGGGGTGCTGATTTACGAAACCTTTACCGCGGGCAATGAGACAGTGGGAAAACCGTCGCGGCCGGACTTCCTGTTACAGCCCGGCGAACTGCTGCGCGCCTGCGCCGGGCTGCGCGTTATTGCCTACGAAGATGGTTTCCTCGATGAGCCTGCGCGCTTCGTACAGCGCATCGCCGCGGTACGGCCCCAAGGGGACGGACGAATTGCCCGCTACCCGCTCTAGTTAGAATGACTCTTTCCCTCCGAGAAAACCGGACATGACACCGATTACAGGCAGCATCGTCGCATTGGCGACGCCGATGCACGAAGACGGCAGCGTCGACTACCCGTCGCTGCGCAAGCTCATCGACTGGCACATTGCCGAAGGCACCGACTGCATCGGCGTCGTCGGCACCACGGGCGAGTCGCCCACGGTGAACGTCCAGGAACACCAGGAGATCATCCGCGTCTCGGTGGAGCAGGCAAACAAGCGCGTGCCCATCATGGCGGGCTGCGGCGCAAATTCCACGGCCGAAGCCATCGAGCTGGCGAAGTTCGCCAAGAAGATCGGCGCCGATTGCCAGCTGCAGGTGGTGCCCTACTACAACAAGCCGACGCAGGAAGGCCAGTACCAGCACTTCAAGGCCATCGCCGAGGCTGTGGACCTGCCCATCATCCTGTACAACGTGCCCGGCCGCACCGTCGCGGACATGCTGCACGACACGGTACTGCGCCTCGCGCAGGTGCCGGGTATCGTCGGCATCAAGGAAGCCACGGGCAACATCGAGCGCGCACAGTGGCTGATCCGCGACGTGCCCCAGGGCTTCGCCGTGTACTCCGGCGACGACCCGACGGCCGTTGCACTGATGCTGTGCGGCGGCCAGGGCAACGTGAGCGTGACGGCCAACATCGCCCCACGCCTGATGCACGAGCTGTGCGTGGCCGCGATCGCCGGCGATGCAAAGAGCGCGATGGAAATCCAGCGCAAGCTGATGCCGGTGGACGCCCCTGTCGGCAGCGAACGAACCCGTGGTCGAAGCAGCGCTGCGCGCCAGCGGCCTCTTGGCCTGAAACCTGAATAACCCAACCCTCGAGGGGATGAAGTGATGCAATTTGCAAGACTCGGCGTGCTGGCGATGTGCGCCGCGCTATCGGCCTGTTCCGTGCTCGATAGCGAGAAGATAGATTACAAGAGCGCGAGCAAGGGCTCTTCGCTCGAAGTACCCCCGGACCTCACGCAGCTCTCGCGCGACTCGCGCTACAACGTGCCCGGCGGGCCCGTCACGGCCAGCGGCTTCCAGGTCGGCCAGGCGGCGCCGGCCCTGCCCACCGCCGCGTCGACGGTGGGCGATGTGCGCATCGAGCGCGTTGGCAATCAGCGCTGGCTGGTGGTGAACCGTTCGGCCGACCAGTTGTGGAACCCCATCCGCGAGTTCTGGCAGGAAAGCGGCTTCCTGCTCGCGCTGGATGAATCCAACCTGGGCATCATGGAAACCGACTGGGCCGAGAACCGGGCCAAAATCCCGCAGGACTTCATCCGCAACACGCTGGGCAAGCTGATCGATTCCGTCTATTCCACCTCCGAGCGCGACCGCTTTCGCACGCGCCTGGAGCGCACGCCCAGCGGCGGCACAGAGATCTACGTCAGCCATCGAGGGATGATCGAGGTGTACAGCAGCACGCAGAAAGATCAGACCGTCTGGCAACCCCGTCCGTCGGATCCCGAGCTGGAGGCCGAATTCCTGCGCCGCCTGATGGTCAAGCTCGGCGTGCCGCAGGAGCAGACAAAGGCAATCGTCGCCACGGGCGCGGCCAAGACGACCTCGCGTGTCGCCACCGTGGGCAACTCGCCCGTGGTGCAGATCGACGAAGGCTTCGACCGCGCCTGGCGCCGTGTCGGTCTGACGCTGGACCGCACCGGCTTCACCGTCGAGGACCGCGACCGCGCGCAGGGCACCTATTTCGTGCGCTACGTCGAGCCCAACCCCGACAAGAAAGACCAGGGCTTTTTCGCGAAGCTGTTCAGCCGCAGCGACAAGGGCACCCCCCCGCTTAAGTTCCGCATCAACCTCAAGAGCCAGGGCGAATCGACAACGGTGTCCGTGCTCAATGCCAACGGTGCGCCGGAGACGTCAGCCAATGCGCAGCGCATCGTGCAGGTCATAGCGGACGACTTGAAGTAACAGGCGATGGCCCATGCTGCGTTTTAAGAGCCTGGGCAGCGGTAGTTCCGGCAATGCCACTGTCGTCCAGGCGCGCAGCTCCAGCTCGATCACCCACCTGCTGGTGGACTGCGGCCTGGGGATCCGGCATCTCGACAAGCGGCTGGGCCAGGCCGGCATGCTCGCCGAGCAAATAGACGCCATCTTCATCACGCACGAGCACGGCGACCACATCGGCTGCGCGCGCCAACTGGCGCTGCGCGAACGTATCCCGGTGTGGATGAGCCATGGCACCTACACGGCCATCGGCGAGCCTGATTTCGACGGCCTGCTGCGCATTGCGTGTGACGCGTTGCCCATCGAGGTGGGCGCGTTGCAGGTACGGCCGTTCACCGTGCCGCACGACGCTCGCGAGCCGCTTCAACTCACCTGCACCGATGGCGACGTTCGCCTGGGCATCCTGACCGACCTCGGCCATGCGACCAGCCACGTGCTGGAGCAGCTGGCCGGGTGCGGTTCGCTGCTGCTGGAGTGCAACCACGACCCGGATATGCTGGCGGCCTCCTCCTACCCCCCGTTCCTCAAGCGCCGCGTCGGCGGCGCCTGGGGACACTTGGCGAATGGCGCCGCCGCCGAGATCGCGCGGGCTATGGGCGCATCTGGGCTTAAGCAGGTCGTGGCGGCGCACCTGAGCGAGCAGAACAACCGCCCGGACCTCGCCAGGCGCGCCCTGGCGACGGCTCTGGGCTGCTCGGATGCCGACATCCACGTGGCCGACCAAGGAGCCGGCAGCGGGTGGCTGGCCTGTTGAAGCGCACGCGGGAATGAAAAAAGCCGCCCTCGGGCGGCTTTTTTCGGTCGCAGGACTGCGATTACTTCTTGGCGGAAGCGGCTGCGGTAGCGGCGTCAGCGGCAGCCTTGGCAGCTGCATCGGCGGAGCCGGCTGCGCTGGTAGCGGCGCCGGAGGCGGCAGCAGCAGCGCCGGAAGCTGCGTCAGCAGCAGCGGCAGCAGCGGGGGCCGGTGCCGGTGCCGGAGCAGCGGCGGGAGCGGGAGCCGGAGCAGGCGCCGGCTCTTCCTTCTTGCCACAAGCGGCCAGCGCTGCGGCTGCAATCAGGGTCGCCAGTACGAGCGATTTCTTCATTTCAAGGTTTCCTTTTATGGGAGATAAACAATTTCCGGAAATTGTCAGTGCGCCGGGATGGCCGCGTTGACTGGGCGGGAAGGACTCGAGCTCTTCCTGTCCAGCCCGAAATTATAGGCTGAAAAAAGGCAAGCGGGCTCCAGATCGCGCTGGGCAGATCCAGCGGGTCGGCGGACGAGCATGCGCGCGCCTCGATGATGTGCGCCCAGGTTCGGCGCCATGTCACGAAACGCGCATGGCGCACAACGACATCGTCCCAACGCCGCGCGAGCAGCGTGCATTTGCGGCCCGAGGCGGACCAGGTCTGCAGCGACTCGGCGACGGCCCGTTCGCCGAGGGGCCAGTCCGAAAAAGTCGCGTCGCTGAGGATGATCTCGCGCCAGCCCTCGCGCGCCGCGCAGGCGAGCGCATCACGCACGAGTTGCTGGAAATCGTTGCGGCCCTCGAATCGGCCCGAAGGCAGCGCCGCGCCGGCGCGGCCCTCGTCGGTTGTTGCTGTCATTGCACTCCCTCCGAATGAACCCACCCGGCCTCGCACCATGCCTGCAGCAGCGACATCGCCCCTTCGCTGGCCCGCTCGAGGTCGTCGGGCCCCAGGCTGCGCCGGTCCGCCAGCCGCCGCATGAGTTGCGCATCCCGGCCCGACGCGCGATAGCTCTCGCCGTTGATAAAGAGATGCCGCGCGTCATACATCATGCTGGTGCGGCGGTCCAGCGTGGCCGCGCGCAGTGGGCCGCGCGGGCGCGTTGCCTCGAACCACACGCTCGCCTTCGGCTCGGTGAGGTACTCGCCGAGGGCGCGCTCCATTGCGTGCGGATCCTTGAGCGCGGCCTGCACGGCGTCTGCCGCGAAGCCCTGCAGCTGTGCCGGCACTTCGCCGGGGCTCGCGGTGGCTTGCTGGGCAGGGTCCGCGTACACCGCGGCGCCCGCCGTGTCTGCTGCATCGTCGGCCAGGCGCAGCAGCAGCTCGCGGGCCAGCTCGCCCCGGGCGGGTGAGCGGAAGCCGATGGAGTAGGTCTGGCATTCGCCCTCGGCGATGCCGTCATGCGCGTAACGCGGAGGCAGGTAAAGCATGTCGCCGGGATCGAGCACGTACTCCTCCTCGGGTTCGAAATTCGCGAGAATCTTGAGCGGGACGCCCTCGCGCAGCGACAGATCTTTCTGCCGGCCGATGCGCCACCGCCGCCGGCCTTGGGCCTGCAGCAGGAACACGTCGTAGCTGTCGAAGTGCGGCCCGACGCCCCCGCCGTCGCTGGCCCAGCTGATCATCAGATCGTCCAGCCGCGCCTGCGGAACGAAGCGGAACTGCGCGAGCAGGTCATGGGCGGGCGCGTGATGCAGGTCTGCGCCCTGCACCAGCAGCGTCCAACCCGGCTGCGAGAGCGCCGGCAGCGCCCGGCGCGTGAATGGGCCGCGGCGAAAGCGCCAATCGTCGCCGCGCTGCACGACCAGTCGCGATTCCACCTCGTCGCGAGCGGCCAGCCCGAACAGCTCGGCCCTGGCGAGCAACGGGGCAAAACCCGGCACCGCGCCTCGAACGAGCAGCGGTTTCTTCTGCCAGTGGCGTTTCATGAATTGCCGGGGCGAGAGGCCGCCCAGCAGGGGGAGCGCTTGTGTGATGTCCATGGAGTGCCACAATTGTCGTATGGAAATCACAAGACAATGCGTGGTCGCGCTGACCTGGACGCTCAAGGACTCTCTGGGCGAAGTGCTCGACGAATTGAATGACCCGGTGGAATTCCTCGTCGGTGGCACCGACCTGCTCGCGCGCATCGAGGAGGCCCTGCAAGGCCACGAGGCGGGTGACAAGCTCGACCTGCACCTGGAGCCTGAGGAAGCCTTCGGCGACTACAACGACCAACTGGTGTTCCTGGAGCCTCGCGCGCTTTTTCCCGCCGAACTCGAGGAAGGCATGACATTCGAGGGCCTGCCCGAAGGCGGCAATCCGGATGCGCCGAAAGATGAGCTCTACACCGTCTCGGAAATCTATCCGGAACACGTGGTGTTGGATGGCAACCACCCGCTCGCCGGCATCGCGATTCGCCTCCAGCTGAAAGTGGAAGCCGTTCGCCAAGCGACGGAAGAAGAAGTCGGGCGCGGCTCCGCCGGCACCGGCTTCTTCAAGGTGCAACGCGGTGCCTCCGGAGAGCCCGGAGACGCCACACTGCACTGACGGACCCGACTTACGCCAGGTAGATCACGCCGTTCTCGATGCGCACGCGATCGCCCGGACGCAGGTCGCCGGTGGCGTTCACGTCATAGGTGCGCATCTGGCCCTGGTCGGTCTGCACCGTCACGCGGTACACGGGGTACTGGGAGTTGTAGGCCTGCGGAGCCGTGTTGCGGCCCACGTTCGAGCCGACGACGGCACCAGCCGTGGCGCCAATCACCGTTGCTGCCGCCCGTCCACCGCCGCTGCCGATCTGGTTGCCGAGCACGCCGCCAATGATGGCGCCGATCACTCCGCCCGCGGCGCTACGGTTAGGCGTGTAGCCGGGTGGGCCGCCGCTCACCATGGTGACGTTGGTGACGCGGCCGTACTCGACGTAGCCGGCCTGGGGTTGCGCCGGATACGTGCCGTAGGGATACGTGCGGGCCGGATCGGTGGACGACACCGGGTAGTTGTTGGGGCCATACAGGTCGGTTGAACTGCACGCGGTCAAGGTGCCGGCGACGACCAGGGCCGAGGCCACGGATGCGAGACGAAGCTTGCTCATCGAGTTTCTCCTATTAGGCGCGGTAGATCACGCCGTTTTCAACACGCACCCGATCGCCCACGCGCAGATCGCCCGTGGCAGGAACGTCGTACGTGCGATGCACGCCGTTGTCATTGCGGATGGTCACGCGGTAGACCGAGCTGCCGGTGGTGGCGGGTTTGGCCACCTGGCTGCCGATCGCCGCGCCTGCCGCGCCCCCCAGGACGGTGGCCGCGTCACGGCCGCCGCTCAGTGCATTGCCGACCACCGCCCCGGCCACGCCGCCGACGATGGCGCCGGGAACGTTGATGCCGCTGGTGGGGGCAGTCTGGAAGAACTCAATGTTGGTCACCCGCCCGTACTCGACGCCCATGACGGCGGGGGCGGGCACGGTGGTGATGGTCGTCACGGCGGGCGTTACGGCCACCGGTGCCGGCGCCTGCGCCGGGGGAACGACTACGACAGGCCGGGAAACGCAAGCGGACAGAAGGGCCGCCGCCGCGGTCGCGGTTGCGATCGAAGCGAGACGTGAAGTACGCATAGGTATCTCCTTTATTGGTACACACGGCGCAGCCGCTGCGGCTCGCCTTGTGCTTCCATTAGAGGAGGTAACTGTCCCGCTAGGCCGCAGCCAATGGCGCCAGTTTTTGTAGGAACCCGCTCTTGGGTGTGTAGGAGCCTGCCGATCAATGCAGAGCTTGAAGCCTCAGCCCTTGCCGGTCGACCCGTATCCGCCTTCGCCCCGTTCCGTCGCGGGAAACTCATCGACCACGTTGAACTGTGCCTGCACCACCGGGACGATCACCAGTTGCGCCAGGCGCTCCATCGGTTGCAGCGTGAAGGCCACGTCGCTGCGGTTCCAGGCACTGACCATCAGCTGGCCCTGATAGTCGCTGTCGATGAGGCCGACGAGGTTGCCCAAAACGATGCCGTGCTTGTGCCCGAGGCCGGAGCGCGGCAGGATCATCGCGGCATAGCCTGGATCCTTGATCCAGATCGAGATGCCGGTGGGAACCAGGCGCCAGGCATTGGGCTCCAGCGTCAGCGGCCCATCGAGGCAAGCGCGCAGGTCGAGCCCCGCGCTGCCCGGCGTGGCGTAGGCGGGGAGCTGGTCCACCATGCGGGGGTCGAGGATTCTGACGTCGATTTTCATAGCCGTTGTGCGATGTCGGCCACGAGTTCACGGGCCAGTTGGAGTTTTGAAGCGCGAGGGATTTCACGCATACCCTTGTCGTCCACGAGCAGCAACGCATTGTCGTCCGCGCCGAACGTGGCCGGCCCGATGTTACCCACCAGCAGCGGCACGCCCTTGCGCACGCGCTTGGCCTGCGCGTTGGCGGCGAGGTCATGGCTTTCCGCAGCGAACCCGACGCAGAACAACGCGGCCGATTTCGCGCGCGCCGATTGCGCCACCGTGGCGAGGATGTCCGGGTTCTCGGTGAAAGTCAGCTCCGGCGGCTTGCCGGAGCCGTCCTTCTTGATCTTGTGGTCGCTCGCGCTCGCGGGACGCCAGTCCGCGACCGCGGCCGTGGCCACGAACACGTCCGCCGATTGCGCCTGCGGCATGGTTGCGCGCAGCATGTCCTCGGCCGACCGGACATCGATGCGCGTTATGCCGCGCGGCGTGGGAAGGCTCACGGGGCCGGCGACCAGCGTCACATCCGCCCCGGCCTCGCGGGCCGCCCGGGCGATCGCGAAGCCCATTTTGCCGCTGGAGCGGTTGGTGATGCCCCGCACCGGGTCGATGGCCTCGAACGTCGGCCCGGCCGTGACCAGCACGCGCTTGCCCGCGAGCAACTTTGGCTGGAAGAAAGCGATGATGTCTTCCAGCAGCTCCGGCGGCTCCAGCATGCGGCCGTCGCCCGTCTCGCCGCAGGCCTGAAAGCCGGATCCCACGCCCAGAATGTGCGCGCCATCCGCGGCCAGCTGCATCATGTTGCGCTGCGTCGCGGGGTGCGCCCACATTTCGCGGTTCATGGCCGGTGCGAGCAGCAAGGGCACCTTGTCGATCGGACGGGCCAGGCACATCAGGCTCAGAAGCTCGTCCGCCCGGCCATGCAGCAGCTTGGCCATGAAATCCGCGCTGCAAGGCGCGATGAGGATGGCATCGGCCTCGCGCGACAGGTTGATGTGCGGCATGTTGTTAGGCTCGCGGCTGTCCCACTGCGAGCCATAAACCGGCCGGTTTGACAAGGCCTGCATCGTCACGGCGGTGATGAAGTGCTCCGCCGCTTCGGTCATCACCACCTGCACGGTGGCGCCCTCCTTGATCAAGGCCCGGCACAGTTCGGCCGCCTTGTAGCAGGCTATGCCGCCGGAAAGTCCCAGGACGAAGTGCCTGCCCGCAAGATCGTTCATGGGGCGAATATACCCTGCACATATAATCTCGCTTTACCACCTCCCCGGAAGCTCAACTTCCGACCTGACATGACCAAATTCGTCTTCGTCACCGGCGGTGTGGTGAGTTCCCTGGGCAAGGGAATCGCCTCAGCCTCCCTAGCTGCGATTTTGGAATCGCGGGGCCTCAAAGTCACTCTCATCAAGCTGGATCCGTACATCAACGTCGATCCCGGCACGATGTCCCCGTTCCAGCATGGCGAGGTGTTCGTCACCGACGACGGCGCGGAAACGGATCTTGACCTGGGCCACTACGAGCGGTTCGTGACCACCCGCATGGGCAAGGTCAACAACTTCACCACCGGCAAGATCTACCAGTCCGTGCTCGAGAAAGAGCGCCGCGGCGACTACCTGGGCAAGACGGTGCAGGTCATCCCGCACATCACCAACGAAATCCAGGAGTTCATCAAGCGCGGCGCCCATTTCGGTGAACCTGGCGCGGCCGACGTCGCCATCGTGGAAATCGGCGGCACCGTGGGCGACATCGAATCCCTGCCCTTCCTGGAAGCCGCGCGGCAAATGAGCCTGCGCATGGGCGCCAACAATACGGCCTTCGTGCACCTCACATACGTGCCCTGGATCGCCGCCGCCGGCGAGCTCAAGACCAAGCCCACACAGCACACGGTGCAGAAGCTGCGCGAGATCGGTATTTCCGCCGACGCCCTGCTGTGCCGTGCCGACCGCAAGATACCGGAAGAAGAGCGCGAAAAGATCTCGCTGTTCACCAACGTGCCCGAATGGGGCGTGATCTCCATGTGGGACGTGAACACGATCTACAAGGTGCCGCGCATGCTGCACGAGCAGGGTCTGGACGGCCTCATCTGCGACAAGCTGCGCCTGAACACGCCCCCGGCCAACCTCAAGCGGTGGGACGAGCTGGTCTACGAAACCGAGCACCCGCAGGGCGAAATCAACATCGCCATGGTCGGCAAATACGTCGACCTGTCGGACAGCTACAAGTCGCTCAACGAAGCGCTCAAGCACGCCGGCATGCGCAACCACGTGCGCGTGAAAGTCGACTATGTCGACTCGGAAACCATCACGGCCGAAAGCGTCCGCCAGCTCGCCAAGTTCGACGCCATTCTCGTGCCCGGCGGTTTCGGCAAGCGCGGCATCGAAGGCAAGATCGCCGCCGCGCGCTTCGCCCGCGAGAACAAGGTGCCTTACCTGGGCATCTGCCTGGGCATGCAGGTCGCGACGATCGAGTACGCGCGAGATGTAGCCGGCTTGCCCGACGCCAACAGCACGGAGTTCGACCCCGCCACGCCCAACCCGGTCATCGCCCTCATCACCGAGTGGAAGGACGCCGACGGCACCATCAAGACCCGGAACGAGAACTCCGACCTGGGCGGCACGATGCGGCTGGGCGCACAGAGTTCGGATGTGGCGCGCGGCACACTGGCGCACAGGATCTACGGCGACGTGGTGACAGAGCGCCACCGCCACCGCTACGAAGCCAACGTCAACTACCTGAACAAACTGCGCCAGGCCGGCCTCGTGATCTCGGCGCTGACGCAGCGCGAGCAGCTCACGGAAATCATCGAGCTGCCGCAGGACGTGCATCCCTGGTTCGTGGGCGTGCAGTTCCACCCCGAGTTCAAGTCCACCCCCTGGGACGGCCACCCGTTGTTCAACTCGTTCATCAAGGCGGCGTGCGACCATCAGGCCGTCGGCAAGACGGCGCTGAAGGCGGTGGCATGAAGCTTTGCGGGTTCGACATCGGCCTGGACCGGCCGTTCTTCCTCATTGCGGGGCCGTGCGTCGTCGAGAGCGAGCAGCTCCAGATGGACACGGCCGGCACGCTGAAGGAAATCACCTCCAGCCTGGGCATCCCTTTCATCTTCAAGAGCAGTTACGACAAGGCCAACCGCTCTTCGGGCACGAGTTTCCGCGGGCCCGGGATGGCGCGCGGCCTGGAGATCCTGGCAAAGGTCAAGAAAGAGCTGGGCCTGCCCATCATCACCGACGTGCACAGCGAGGCGGAGATCGCTGAAGTCGCGAAAGTGGTGGACGTGCTGCAGACGCCGGCCTTCCTGTGCCGCCAGACCGATTTCATCCGCGCCGTGGCCCAGTCGGGCAAGCCCGTGAACATCAAGAAGGGGCAGTTTCTAGCGCCCCATGACATGAAGAACGTCATCGACAAGGCCCGCGCTGCCGCGAAAGAAAAAGGCCTGTCCGAAGACAGCTTCATGGCCTGCGAACGCGGCGCCAGCTTCGGCTACAACAACCTGGTGTCGGACATGCGGTCGCTTGCGATCATGCGCGAGACCGGCGCGCCGGTGGTGTTCGACGCCACGCATTCGGTGCAGTTGCCCGGCGGCCAGGGTACGAGCTCCGGCGGCCAGCGCGAGATGGTGCCGGTACTGGCCCGCGCTGCCATCGCGGTAGGCGTCGCGGGCGTGTTCATGGAAACGCACCCCGACCCGGCCAAGGCCCTGTCCGACGGCCCCAACGCGGTGCCGCTCAAGCACATGAAGGCGCTGCTGGAGACGCTGCTGGCGCTGGACACGGTGACGAAGAAGAACGGCTACCTGGAAGCCAACTTCTCGGCATGAGCAGTGCTTACATCATCGCGAACGTCGACGTGACGAACCCGCAGCAGTATGAAGAGTACAAGCGGCTGTCGACGATTGCCATGAAGGCGCACGGCGCTGAAGTGTGCATCCGTGGCGGCAAGGTCGAGGTGTTGGAAGGCGATTGGTCACCCCAGCGTTTCGTGATGCTGAAGTTCCCGTCGCCTCAGCAGGCGAGAGCCTTCTACGAATCGGCGGAGTACAAAGCCGCACGAAATGCCCGCGCCGGCGCGGCGACCATGCGGATGTTGCTTGTGGAAGGACTTTAGGGCGCGAAGAAATTGCCGGCGGGCACAGGTGCCCACCCTACGGAAAGATAACTTTTTAAAGAAGAGAACGAAGAATGAGCGCAATCGTTGACATCGTCGGCCGCGAGATCCTGGATTCGCGTGGCAACCCCACCGTGGAATGCGACGTGCTGCTGGAATCCGGCACCATGGGCCGCGCGGCGGTGCCCTCGGGCGCCTCCACCGGCTCGCGTGAAGCGATCGAGCTGCGCGACGGCGACAAGAGCCGTTACGGCGGCAAGGGCGTGCTCAAGGCCGTCGAGCACATCAACACCGAGATCTCCGAGTCGGTGCTCGGCCTGGACGCCTCCGAGCAGGCTTTCCTGGACAAGACACTGATCGACCTGGACGGCACCGAGAACAAGAGCCGCCTGGGCGCCAACGCCACGCTCGCCGTCTCGATGGCCGTCGCACGCGCCGCGGCCGAAGAATCGGGGCTGCCGCTGTACCGCTATTTCGGCGGCATGGGCAGCATGCAGCTGCCGGTGCCGATGATGAACGTCGTCAACGGCGGCGCGCACGCCAACAACAACCTCGACCTGCAAGAGCTCATGATCATTCCCGTGGGCGCGCCGAGCTTCCGTGAAGCCGTGCGCTACGGCGCCGAGGTGTTCCACGCGCTCAAGAAGATCATCCACGACAGGGGCATGAGCGTTGCCGTGGGCGACGAAGGCGGCTTCGCGCCGAACGTCGCCAACCATGAAGCCGCGATCGGCATGATCCTGGAAGCCATCGAGAAGGCGGGCTTCCGGCCAGGCGAGCAGATCGCCCTGGGCCTGGACTGCGCGGCCAGCGAGTTCTTCAAGGAAGGCAAGTACCACCTCGAAGCCGAAGGCAAGGTGCTCGAGGCCGGCGAGTGGACCGACATCCTCGCGAGCTGGACCGAAAAGTACCCGATCATCAGCATCGAGGATGCCATGGGCGAGAGCGACTGGGACGGCTGGAAGACACTCACCGAGCGCCTCGGCGCCTCGGTGCAACTGGTCGGCGACGATCTCTTCGTCACCAACACCAAGATCCTTCAGGAAGGCATCGACAAGCGCATCGCCAACTCGATCCTCATCAAGATCAATCAGATCGGCACGCTGACGGAAACCTTCGCCGCGATCGAAATGGCCAAGCGCGCGGGCTACACCTCGGTCATCAGCCACCGCTCGGGAGAGACCGAGGATTCGACCATCGCGGATATTGCCGTGGGCACCAACGCAGGTCAGATCAAGACGGGCTCGCTCTCACGGTCGGATCGCATGGCCAAGTACAACCAGCTGCTGCGCATCGAGGAAGACCTGGGCGACGTGGCCTGGTACCCCGGCCGCCTGGCTTTCTATAACCTCAAGTAAAACCGCTTTGGGCAAGCGACTCGTCCCGGCCATCCTGATCGCGCTGCTGCTCATCGTTCACGCGCAGCTGTGGTTCGGCCGGGGCAGTGTCGGCAACGTGTCGGAGATGCAGAAGAAACTCGAAGCCCAGAAGGCCGCCAACGCGCAGGCCCAGCAGGCCAACGAGCGGCTGGCCTCCGAAGTACGTGACTTGAAAGAAGGCCTGGAGATGGTCGAGGAAAAGGCGCGTTCCGAGCTGGGCATGGTCAAGCCCAACGAGATTTTCGTGAATGTCAGCAAATAGGCGCGCCCGGCGGTTTGCGCCGGCGTACCCGTGATGCCCGAATTCCTGTTCGCCGAAGCATTCGTCATGTGGGGCTCCCCCACCACCTGGCTGGAGATCGTGGCCGTCGTGATTGCGCTCGCGATGGTGGGCTGCAACATCCGGGAGATTCACTGGGGCTGGCCGCTCGCGATCGTGAGCTCGCTGATGTACTTCGCGCTCTTCTGGCGCAGCAAGCTGTACGGCGATGCGTCGCTTCAGATCTTCTTCGCCGTCGTGGCGTTCTGGGGCTGGTATCAGTGGCTGCGCGGCCATCGCGCCGACGGCTCGGCGCTGCGCATCACCCGGCTGACTCGGCGCGGCCTGGTGCTCACCGTGGCCACTTGCGCCCTGCTCTGGCCGGCCACCGGCTTCTTCCTCAAGACCTTCACCGACAGCGACGTGCCATGGTGGGACGCCTTCCCCACCGCAGTGAGCCTGGTGGGCCAGTTCCTGCTCGGGCGCAAGTTCATCGAGAACTGGGCGGTATGGATCGTGGTCAACGTCGTCAGCGTCGGCCTGTTCGCGTACAAAGGCCTCTGGCTGACGGTGGGCTTGTATAGCGTCTTCATTGCCCTCAGTTGGGTGGGGTGGAAAGAATGGAAACGCCGCCTCTGAAGATCGCCCTGCTCGGTGCCGAAAGCACCGGCAAGACCCAGCTGTCCGCCGATCTGGCGGCCTGGCTGCGCGGGCAGGGCCGCAGCGTGACAGTGGTGCCGGAAGTGCTGCGCGAGTGGTGCATGCGCGAGGGCCGCACCCCGCGTCCGGAGGAGCAGATGCCCATCGCAGAGGAACAGGAGCGGCGCGTTGACGAGGCGGCTTCGGAGGCGGACATCGTCATCTCCGATACGACTTCGCTGATGGTCGCCATCTACAGCGCGATGCTGTTCGAGGACGGGACGCTCTACCAGTTTGCGCTGGCACGGCAGCGCGAATACAACGTCACCCTCCTGACCGGGCTGGACTTGCCCTGGGTGGCCGACGGCCTGCAGCGTGACGGCCCGCATGTGCGCGAACCGGTGGACGCACTGGTGCGCTCGGCGCTGGCGCGGGCCGACGTGGGCTTCCGCACGGTCTATGGGCGCGGTGAGGAAAGACTGGCCAATGCCGTGGCCGCCGTCGCCCCCTGGGTGCCCGGCCTGGGCTCGCCGGACGCAGTCGCATCGAAGGCGGCCCGCGCCTGGGTCTGGACCTGCGACAAGTGCAGCGACCCGGAATGCGAACACCGCTTGTTCACCTCGCTGGCCGCAAGGCCGCAAAGCTGAGCCGGCGCGCAAATACCACACGGGAATTGAGGCTGGTCCTACAGCCATAGCCGTGCTGGCGGGACAGGATTGGGCATTCGCCTAACATGGGCCTGCCGCCATGAAGTTGGAACTTATCAGGAAACCCGCCATCGCAGCCGTGCGCAAGCCGGCGCCACCGCCCAAGCCGCTGGATCCGCGGCTGACGGAACAGCGCAACCCGCGCAGCATGGGCATCGACCAGTTCTCCACGATCGCCATCGTCGATCTGATCAATGCGGAGGACCGGATGGTCGCCGCCGCCGTGGGTGAGGAGCGCGAGCAGATCGCGCGTGCGATCGACCTGGTAGTGGACTGCCTTCGCCAAGGCGGCCGCCTGATCTACGTTGGCGCCGGCACATCGGGGCGGCTGGGCGTGCTCGACGCGGCAGAAATGCCGCCCACCTACAGCACCGACCCGAACCTGGTCCAGGGCATCATCGCCGGCGGTTTCGACGCCCTGGTGCGCTCGCAGGAGGGTGCGGAAGACCATCCCGAGAACGGCGCGGCCGCCATCGATGAAAAAGGCGTCGGCGCCAACGATTTCGTCCTTGGCATTGCGACGTCCGGCACCACGCCCTACGTGCACGGCGCACTTGCACGTGCACGCGCACGCGGCGCGCGCACCGGGTTCCTGCTGTGCACCTACCCGTCCGAGGCGCTCTTGCTCTCGCACGACGTCGTGATCGCGCCCCTGGTGGGGCCGGAGGTGATCACGGGATCCACGCGCATGAAGGCCGGCACCGCCACCAAGATGGTCCTGAACACCATCAGCACCGCCGCCATGATCAAGACCGGAAAGGTCTACGGCAACCTGATGGTAGACCTGCAGGTGACGTGTCAGAAGCTGCAGGACCGCGGCGAGCGCATCCTGATGGACACGCTCGGCGTGACGCGCGAGGAGGCGTCCCGGCTGCTGGAGCAATCCGGCGGCCATGTGAAGACCGCCATCGTGATGTCGAAGCTTTCGGTGAACGCCGATGAAGCGCGCCGGCGTCTGGGAAGTGTGGGCGGTTCGATCGCCGGCGTCGTGGGCAAGCCCGGCGCGCGTTGAGCTGCCCCTGCTACTGCTACTGCACCGTCGGGCTCACCGGCGGCTGGTCGCCCGGGGCGGCGAACAGCTGCACCGCATCGACGGCGTCGAAACGGTATTGCTGGCCGCAAAAATCGCAGCCAACGTCGATCTCGCCGCGCTCGGCCACAATCTCCTGCGCTTCCTGCAGGCCCAGGCTTCGAATCATGTTCGCAACCCGCTCGCGGCTGCAGGTGCAGGCAAAGCGCGGCGTCTGCGGCTCGAACCGCAGCAGCTTCTCCTCCCAGAACAGGCGGCGCAGGATGGTGTCCACGTCGAGCTCCAGCAGTTCTTCGCGCTTGAGGCTGGCCGCGAGGATCGCGATGCGGTTGTAGTGCTCGTTCAGGCCGATCTCGTCTTCGTTGGCCCGGCTCACCATGCTGCCGGCAAGGTTGCCCTCGCCTTCCAGCGGCAAGCGCTGAATCAGAAGGCCCGCGGCCACCTTGGAGTCCGCGGCAAGCACCAGCGTGGTGTCGAGCTGCTCGGATTGCAGCATGTAGTGCTCCAGCACCTGGCTGAGCTTTTCCAGCTTTTCGCGGCGGTCACCATGCAACGGCACCACGCCCTGGTAGGGCTGCTGGCCGGGGAACTTTTCCTTGGGGTCGAGCGTGATCGCGCAACGGCCTTTGTTGCCCGCGTTGACCATGTCCGACAGCCGGGCGTCGACACCGACCTCTCCGACCACCTTGGCCGTGGCGCGCAGGCTGAGATCGTGTTGCACCTCGGCCACCGCGACCTTGACCGGCCCGTCGCCGAAGATCTGCAGCACGAGCGCGCCGTTGAACTTGATGTTGGATTGCATCAGCGCACCGGCCGCGGCCATTTCACCCAGCAGTTCGGCTACGGGAGGCGCCCACGCGCCGGTTGCTGTACTGGCCTCCCGCCGGGCGAGGACCTCGGTCCATGCATCGGTGAGCCGAACGATGCTGCCGCGCACGGGCAGTCCATCGAAGATGAATTTATGCAGTTCGCTCAACGGGTCCGCCTCAGCCGATCTTTTTCAGGCCCTTGGCATACCGGCGCGAATTGGCGACGTAGCCGGCTGCATGTTCGGGCAGGCCAGCGGCGACCGTGTCGTCCAGCCGGCGCACCACCTTGGCGGGGCTGCCGATGATGAGCGAGTTATCGGGAAACTCCTTGTTTTCCGTCACCACGCTACCGGCACCCACGATGCAGTTGCGGCCGATCTTCGCGCCGTTCAGGATGACCGACTGGATACCGATCAACGAGCCGTCGCCGATGGTGCAACCATGCAGCATCACCTGGTGGCCGACGGTCACGTCATCGCCGATGGTGAGCGGCTTGCCGTGGTCGGCATGAAGCACCGACAGATCCTGGATGTTGGTGTTGCGGCCGATGCGGATGGTTTCGGTGTCTCCGCGGATCACTGCGCCGAACCAGACGCTTGCGTCGGGGCCCAATTGCACAGTGCCGATCACCTGCGCGCTGTCCGCGACCCAGGCGCCTTCGCCGAGTTGGGGGGATTTGCCGTCGAGTTCGTAAATGGCCATGCGCCGTTTTCCTTTGGAGTGGGTTCGATGCATTGTATGAATCCCTTGACACGGAATCGGTCGCCTATTGGCACGGGCTGACAACGCCAGAGTTTCTGATTTGGATCAACGTTGTGGCCGAGCTGAACCCAATTACATGTAACGGGCCGCGCCCAAATAGAGGCCTTAATACCGGTTAAATGGCGCAATGCACCAAATTGGAACGACAATTACCTGTTTTTAGGTTTAAAGTAACGCCTCGCATCTACTTGTCACATTAAGTTACTTAAGGCTCAATCCGCGCGTCCGGGTGATTCGGCTTTCGACACGGCAAACACTTCCGTCAGGTGTCCGGCTGGGTCTCGGGCGGCCCCCCCAAGAGGGTGGTTTATCAACAAACCAGTGGAGTTAAACGCAATGGCAAGAATAGAGACGAACAAGGCCCCCAGGAAAATCCTCGTCGATGGGGATGGCGCGGGCGATTCAATCCTCATCAGCGCCCAGACAAAGGACGGGACACACTTGGCCACGCTTACCGTCGTGGACGGTAACACGCTGCCTGAATTCCTCAACAACGTCATCCAGGTTGTCCACGATGACCGGTTCGAGCTCCGCGGCGATAACCAGCTGTACCTGAAGGCAGGCGTCCTACTGGAGCCAGGGAAGTACTCGATCAAGTTGAGCGTAACGGACGCCGAGGATTCCCTCCTGGCACGCACCCAGACCCTGAAATTCAAGGTTGACAATCCCAACGACACGCACTTCACCGGCGCGATTGACGCGTCCGGCACCAAGGACGACGGCACCATGCTGTGGGGCACGGGCAATCCCTCGACCGACTACACGATCGCCATCAACAATCGCTCCGGCGTGGAGTTCGGCTTCAACGTTCACTACCGCACGGGGGACCAAATCGCCGGGCACCTGCAAGATGACGGGTTTGTCCATTTCCGGGCACCCTCGGGGCACCAGGTCGGCGGCGTGGGCAGCGTGTCGGAAGAAGCACTAAACCGCTCGGCGACCAGCGTCGACTATGCGTTGATCGCCGGGCTGAACGGAACTGACGGCGAAATCAACGACTATGTCGTCAAGCTCTTCATCGATCTCGATGCCACCGCGGCGGTGGACTACAAGACGTTCACCATGGTCAACTTCGGCACGGGGATCAACTACTTCGTGGCCGACGACACAGCGGGCGGATTTGGCGACACCAACGGCATGAGGCTGACGGTGGCCGAGGACAGCATCAACTTCGGCTACGGGTTCCTGACCAATTCGCTCACGGCCAACACCGGTGATTTCCAGGCGGGAACCTACGACGTGGTCGCCCAGGTGTGGGACGCGAGCGGCACGGTGCAACTGGTCGGTAACCACATCGTCCTCGACGTTGTCTGACCTTCCCACATGCATCAAGGGGCGCTACGGCGCCCCTTTTTCTTGCGGCCTAGAATTCCCGCATGGAGCTTCGCCGACGGGCGCTGCAGATACTCTGCGCCGCCGACCTCTCGCTAAAAGTGGCGCAAGCGCGCGAACTACTGGGGCAATTCGCCTCGCTCGACATCGCGGCGCACGCTCCGACCGAGCCCGCCGGTCTTCCCGGCCGGCCCGCCAGGCCCGAGCTCATTCACCCCGCGAAGGTTCCACGCCGCTCTCCTTTCAAACCCGAGGGTCTGGCCGCGCTGCTCCACGCCATTGCGCACATCGAGTTCAACGCGATCAAGAACTTAGTTCGTTCGATTTCATCTCGCATTGCGCAATGAGGATCCCTGATTCCATGAAAACGCTCAGGCAGCAAGCCCTCGAAGTGCTACTCGATTGCGAAGCGCCAAGCAAAGCAGCGCGGGCGCTTGAAATGTCTCCGGCGGGCGAATGCGGCGCGAACCACCGGTTGGATGAGCCGCAAGGAGTGCCGGGGCGACCCGAGCGTCCAATTCTGGTGCCCCACACGTCTTTAAAGCACCGATCGCTCGGCACCGTTGCTGGTCGCGCGGCGCTGATCCATGCGCTTGCCCACATCGAACTGAACGCGATCGATTTGGCGGCGGACATCGTGTGGCGCTTTGATGGCCTGCCGGAGGAGTTCTACCGAGACTGGATCACCGTGGCCCGTGAGGAAGCGATGCACTTTCAGTTGCTGCGGGCACACCTTCAGTCAATCGGTTTCGACTACGGAGATTTCCCTGCGCACAACGGGCTGTGGGAAATGGCCGAGAAGACTCGAGGCGACTTGCTCGCCCGACTGGCGCTGGTCCCGCGGACGCTCGAAGCACGGGGACTCGACGCGTCCCCGGCCGTGAAGGCTAAGTTGGTCCGCGCCGGCGACAGGCGCGGCGGCGAAATCCTCGACATCATTCTTCGCGACGAGATCGGGCACGTTTGGATTGGGAACAAGTGGTACGGACGTGTGTGCGATGAACGAGGCATTGACCCCGTAACTGCGTTTGCCGAACTTGCGCGCCGCTTCGGGGCGCCGCGCCCACGAGGCCCGTTCAACCTCGACGCACGGCGAGCGGCAGGCTTCAGTGAGCAGGAACTGGCCGCGCTGACCGGCGGCACGCAGGCGCAAGGTACTGCATAAGCGCTTTCCAAAGCTGTACTACAGAGACAGATCCCCTTCGGACAGGCTGGTCACTCCTGTCAGGCGCACTGCAAACTCGATCGTGCTAACGTCCGAATCCGTGTTGCCGTACAGCATCTGCGTTCCTGCGTCAAAGCGAAGCTGGCCACTCGAGGTGAAAGCAGCCGACCCGACGAACGTGAACTTCTGCCGCCCGTTGGCGGTGGGGTTGAGATCGATCAGCGACAGGTCGATCTTGTCCACGCCGCCAGTAAAATCGGTGATCACATCCCACGCACCTGTGGTCGCGGGGCTGTCTGCGACCGACTTGAATAAGAACTTGTCGTTGCCGAACCCGCCAGTCAGCGTGTCGGCGCCTTCCCCACCGGTCAGCTCGTTCACGGCGCTGTTTCCGATCAGGATGTTGTCCAGGTTATTGCCGGTGGCGTTTCCCCGAACGCTGCTCGTCAGCGTCAGATTCTCCACATTCATGGGCAACACGAAACCGACGCTGGACCGCACACTGTCCGTTCCTTCGTTCACGTACTCGATCACCGTGACGCCGGTGGTGTTCACAATGTATGTGTCGTCACCAAGTCCGCCTGCCAGCGTCATGACGCCGGCCCCGCTCTGCAGCGTGTCATTGCCTGGGCCGCCCGTGCCCAGATTTTGGGACGTTTGTGCGACTGGAGCCGTGGCGGGCGACGTAACGCTCTCCGCCGTGCCCCCCAGGTCGGTGTAGCCGGCCGTAACCGTGATGCTCTTGCCGACCTCCGCATTGCCAAGCAGCAGGGTCGATGCAGTAGCCCCGGCGATGTTCGTGCCATCTGCTTTCCACTGATATGAGATCGCGCCCAAGCCTTCCGCATCGGCCAACGTGTTGCTGGCGGTCAGGGTCTCCCCCCTGGCGGCGGTGCCGCTGATGGTCACACTGCCCGTGGGCGGGTCGTTGACAGCCGTGATGTTGACAGTGGTGATGCCGGCGGCCGTCAGTGCTGCGCCCGAGCCCTGGGTGCCGCTGTTGCCGTCACTGAATGTCCAGGCGATCTGCACGCTTGCCGGCGGCGCGTCGGAACTGTTGGCGTACCCGATGCTGGAGAGCAGCTCGTTCACGCGTGCCTGGGTGGCGTTTGCGTTGAAGGCGATCGTGAGCAGACCGCCGCTGTTCGAGACCGTGCCGACGGTCACGCCGGAGAGCACGGCATTGCCAGCTGTGAAAGTGAGGCTGCCCGCGCCGGAGAACAAATCCTGCGCATTCACTCCGCCGCTGCGGCTCAAGCTGATGCTGGCACCGGCGTAGCTGCCCGCTCCACCGGCCAGAGACGCCAAGTCGGCGTCGATGATGACGACGCTGCTGTCCAATGCAATCGCCGCGCCATTCTCGTTATAGGCCACTGAGCCGCCGAGCGTGTTGACGGCGGTGCCGCCGAAACTCGTGTCCAGGCTGCCGTCCGGGTTCAGGCGGATCAGGCTGAAGTCTTCATTGTCGCTATGGCCAGCCACCAGGATCTTCCCGTCGGCCTGCAAGGTGACCCCGTAGGCGTTGTCGTCACCGCTACCCAGGGGCACCACGAGCTTGCCATCGCCGTCGAAGCTGGTGTCCAGGCTGCCATCCGCGTTGAGGCGGATCAGGCTGAAGTCGTAATTGGTCCCGTTGAAGCTGCGGCCCGCAACGAGGATCTTGCCATCGGGCTGCACGGTGGCGCTGTACCCCATGTCGTCGCCGCTGCCAACTGGGACCAGAAGCTTGCCATCGCCATCGAAGCCGGTGTCGAGGCTGCCATCCGCATTGAGGCGGACCAGGCTGAAGTCGTAGTTGCTGCCGTTGAAGCTGTGGCCCGCCACCAGGATTTTGCCGTCAGGCTGCACGAGAAGGCTGTAGCCGCTGTCCACGCTGCCGCCAACCGGCACGAGGAGCTTGCCATCGCCGTCGAACGTGGGATCGAGGCTGCCATCGACGTTGAGTCGCAGCACGCTGAAGTCGTTGTTGCTGGAGCCCGCCACCAGGATCTTTCCATCAGCCTGCACGGCGACGCTCCAGCTCAAGTCATCGCTGCTGCCAACCGGCATCAGCAGCTTGCCATCGGAATCGAAGCTTGTGTCCAGGCTGCCGTTCGCGTTGAGCCGGACGATGCTGAAATCATAGTTGCCACTGGCACTGAGGCCATAGCCGGTCACCACGATCTTGCCGTCAGCCTGCGGGGTGATTCTGGTGCCTATGGAATCGCCGACGCCCACATTGACCAGAACCCTGCCATCGCCGTCGAAGCTGGTGTCCAGGCTGCCATTGGGGTTGAGCCGGATCAAGCTCGTGTCCCAGTTGCTCACGAGAAGGCTGTAGCCGGACATGAGGATCTTGCCGTCCGACTGCAAGCCGAGGCCAAAGCCATAGTCTTCGCGAGCACCAACCGGGACCAGAAGCTTGCCATCCGCATCGAAGCTGGTGTCCAGGCTGCCGTCGCGATTGAGGCGGATCAGGCTGAAGTCAAGGTTGCTGCCGTTCCAGCTATAGCCCGCGACCACGACCCTGCCGTCGTCCTGCACGATGACGCTCTGTCCGTAGTCCTGGCTGCCGCCCACCGGCTGGATCAGCTTGCCCGTGCCGGCCGCGAAAGTCGGCGCGTCATTGACCGCACTCACCGTGAGGCTGGCCGTATCGCTGGCGCTGCTGAAAGCGCCGGTGCCGGGGGTGGTGACAACGTACTCGCCGGCACTGCCCGAACTCATGTCCCAGGCGCGGAACGTGATCGCATTGGCAAGCGTGCCGTTCAGGTCACCGAACGGCAGCAGGCGCAGCATGTCGGGCGCCGCCATTCAGGCTGTACTGCCAGGTGCCCACGCTGGTGTCCACGGCCTCGATGGCGATGGCCTCCGTGGCAACACCGTCCGCGTCCGTGATCGAGCCGTCTACCACCAGGGCGGCGATGGTGACGCCAGAGGGGCTCGTCGCATTCTCGAGAATCGTCGGCAGGCTTGGGCTGCCAGACGGGTCGAGGACGGGCGGATCGTTGGCGGTGGTGATGCTGACTGTGGTGATGCCTGTGGCGGCCAATGTACCGCCGTCGCCCTGACTGCCGCTGTTGCCGTCGCTGAACATCCAGGATATCTGCACGCTGGATGGTGGGACATCCGAACTGTTGGCGTAGCCGATGCTTGAGAGCACCTCGTTGACACGAGCCTGCGTGGCGTTGGCGTTGAATGCGATGGTGAGCTGGCCGCCGCTGTTCGAGACGCTGCCGACGGTCACGCCCGAGAGCACGGCGGTGCCGGCTGTGAAAGTGAGGCTGCCAACGGCCGAAAATACATCCTGCGCATTGGCGCCGCCGGTGCGGCTAAAGGTTATGTTCGCGCCGTCGTAATTGCCCGCGCCACCGCCGAGAGCGGCCAGCTCAGCGTCGAAGATCAAGACGTTGCTGTCCAAAGGCACGGCAGCGGCGTTCTCCGTGTAGGCAACGGCGCCGCCGAGCGTGCCGCTGCCAGTGCCGTTGAACGTGGTGTCGAGGCTGCCGTCGGCGTTCAGGCGCACCACACTGAAGTCCCAGTCGCCGCCGTTGGAACTGTAGCCCGCCGCCAAGATCTTGCCGTCAGGTTGTATGGTCACGCTGAAGCTGATGTCAGTGCCGCTGCCTACAGGCATAACGACCTTTCCATCCGCGTCGAAGCTCGTGTCAAGACTGCCGTTGGCGTTGAGCCGGATCAAGCTGAATTCGTTATTGCCGTCGATAAGGCTGAATCCCGCCACCACGATCTTGCCGTCGGGTTGCGAGATGACACTGAACGCTTCATCGGTGCTGCTGCCGACGGGCACCAGGAGCGTTCCATCCCCGTCGAAGCTGCTGTCAGGGGTGCCGTTGGCGTTCAACCGGAGCAAGCCGAAATCCCAATTGCTGCCGTTCGAGCTACGGCCGGCCACCAGGATCTTGCCGTCGGCCTGAACGATGACGCTTTGGCCGATGCCGCTTGCGCCAACAACCGTGCCATCGCCGCCAAAGCTGCTGTCAAGGCTGCCGTCCGCGTTGTAGCGTGCCACCGCGAACTTGGTGGAGCCGCCACTATCGCTGTGTCCCGCGACCACCATCTTGCCGTCAGGCTGCATCGCAATGCTGTAGCCAAGATCGTTGGTGCCACTGCCGAAGTCTGTCAAGAGCTTGCCGTCGCCGTCGAAGGCGACGTCCAAAATGCCGTCGGCGGTATAGCGCACCGCGGCAAAGTCGTTGCTCCCGCTGTCGCTGCTGGAATCCGCGACGACGATTTTCCCGTCGGGCTGGAGAGTGACGCTGAACCCGCGGTCGTCGCTGCTGGTCATGGGAACCGCGAGCTTCCCGTTCGTGCCGAAGCCGGTATCCAGACCGCCATCGGCGTTCAGCCGGATCAGACCAAAATTGGATCCGCTGCCGCTTGCGCTATAGCCCGCTACCAGGATCTTCCCATCGGGCTGCACGATGACGCTGCGCGCTTGGTCAGTGCCGGTGCCCACGGGCACCAGAAGCTTGCCGTCCGTGCTGAAAGTATTGTCCAGAGTACCGTCGCGGTTCAGCCTGATCAGGCCGAAGTCGTAGCTGCTGCCGCTCCAGCTTTCACCAGCGATCAAGATCTTGCCATCGGGCTGCACGGCGACGCTGTAAGCCAGGTCAGAACTGCTGCCCACCGGCTGTATCAGCTTGCCCGTGCCGGTCGCGAAAGTCGGCGCGTCATTGACCGCACTCACCGTGAGGCTGGCCGTATCGCTGGCGCTGCTGAAAGCGCCGGTGCCGGGGGTGGTGACAACGTAGTCGCCGGCACTGCCCGAACTCATGTCCCAGGCGCGGAACGTGATCGCATTGGCAAGCGTGCCGTTCAGGTCACCGAACGGCAGCAGGCGCAGCATGTCG
>JAQZBU010000004.1 GCA_029237735.1 Ramlibacter sp.
CTACCTGATCATGGCGCGCATCGGCAGGCTGGTGACCTCGCTGCCGATGTCGCTGGTGACGCTGTACCAGTCGAAGATCGCCTGCGAGGGCCTGGCGACCTTCGCGTTCTCGCAAAGTGGCGAGAGCCCCGACCTGGTCGAACCCACGCGGTATTTCCGCGAGGGCGGCGCGATCACCTCGGCGTTCGTCAATGAGGCAACGTCACCGCTCGCCGACACCGCGCAGTGGGTTTTTCCGCTGCATGCGGGCGGCGAAGCAAGCATCGCAGCGACCAAAAGCGTGATCGCGCAGATGACGGCGTCGGCGCGGCTGGTGGCCGCGTGGCAGAACGACATGTCTTTGCAGCAGGCGCTCTCCAACCTGCCGCAGGTGTTGTCTCGCGCGGTCAATGCCGACTGGTCCGCCGCTCTGCCGGTGCTGAAAGAAGCAGATCGCCTGCTGGTCATCGGACGCGGCCTGGGCTTGCCCGTGGCCATGGAAGCGGCGCTCAAGTTCAAGGAAACCTGCGGCATCCAGGCCGAGGCGTTTTCGGGAGCAGAGTTGCAACACGGCCCCATGGCGCTGATCGACAAAGGCTACCCCGTGCTCGTGCTCGCACCCAGGGGCCCGGCGCAGGCGGGCCTGCTGGAACTGGCCGACGAGTTGCGTGCGCGCGGCGCGCGCGTGCTGCTGGCCGCACCCGGCGCAACGCCGCGCACCAGCCTGCCGATCGTGGAGACCGGCGCGACCGAGCTCGACCCGATCTCCGTGCTGCAAAGCTTCTATCCGATGGTGGAAGCCTTGTCGCGTGCTCGCGGGCTCGACCCCGACAGGCCGCGGCACCTTGCCAAGGTGACGCGTACGGTTTGATGGTTTTAGACCGTACCGTAGTGCATCTGCATTAAGACCAAGACATAGGTCGTAGGACCACTGGCTGATTCCGAGTCCGCGCGGGAGTATCACATTGGTACTCCCCACAAACTTTTGACGGACGGACGCCATGGCCTCTTCTCTCGCGAGCGAATCAACCACATCCTCTGCCGGCGGCAGCATCATCACGGGGGGCGCGGGCAATGACGGTTTGCTCGGCACCAACGGCAACGACACGATGGATGGCGGCGGCGGAAGCGACGCATTGAACGCCGGTGCGGGCAACGACACGATGATCTACCTGCTGGGCGCGAACGCCGGCGCCACGGACATTTACGTGGGTGGTTCCGGCGTCGACACCCTGTCGCTGCAGCTCACCCAGAGCGAATGGAGCGACGCCGGCGTGCGCGCGCAGTTGTCTCGCTACATCAGCTTCCTCTCCAACGTCAACCTCAACTCCAAAGGCGAGTTGGGCAATGGCGGAGCGAACAATTTCGTGTTCAGCTTCCCCAATGGCGCGACGCTCGTCGTGCAGACAATCGAGAAGCTCGCCGTCTCTGTGCAGAACGCCTCGGGGCAGTACGTGTTGATCGACCCCCTGGCCGCGCTGATCACGGGGCCGATAGAGGGCTCGGTGACCGAAGCGGGCGGCGTCGGCAATGCAACTCCCGGCGCGCCCAGCGCAACGGGCAACCTGTATGCCGACGATCTCGACGGGCCCGATGACTCTTTCATCGCCGTTGCAGCAGGTGCCGCCACGGCCAATCACTACGGCACCTACGAGCTCACGGCGGCGGGCGTGTGGACCTACACGCTCGACAACAGCGTGGAGGCAGTAGATTCACTCGTTGCCGGCGCCACGTTGACAGACAACTTCACGGTGCAGGCGGCCGATGGCACCACCCAGGTTGTCACGGTGTTCATCACCGGTACGAACGACAACGCGTCCATCACGGGCGATGCCAGCGGCTCGGTGAGCGAAGCGGGTGGCGTTGGCAACGCCGAAGCGGGCACGTCGGACGCCTCAGGCAGCTTGAACGTAAGCGATGTGGACGCGGGGCAAGCGGTCTTCCAGACACCGGCCAGCCTTGACGGCACCTACGGCAGCTTCACCTTCGATGCCTCCACCGGGGCCTGGGCCTACACGCTGGACGATGCCCGTGCCGCGACGCAGGCGCTGGCGGCCGGCGAGGTCGTGCACGACCACCTCACGGTTACCTCCAGTGACGGCACGGCCAGCCAGGCGATCGATGTGACGGTCAACGGAGCGAGCGACGTAGTGGCGATCCCCAGCCAGCTCTCTGGCCTGGACGGAACCAACGGCTTCCGGCTGAACGGGGCGGCTGCGTTCGACGCTTCTGGCTTGTCCGTGAGCGAGGCCGGCGATGTCAATGGCGACGGTTTTGGCGACGTGATCGTCGGAGCCTACGGAGCCGACCCGAATGGCGGCTTCTCCGGCACCAGCTATGTGGTGTTCGGCAGAGCCTCGGGCTTTGGCGCGGCGATCAATTTGTCCAGCCTGGACGGCAGCAATGGCTTCCTGTTGAACGGGGAAGCGTTCGGGGACTTTTCCGGCCGGTCGGTCAGTGCGGCCGGCGACGTGAACGGCGACGGCTTTGGCGACCTGATCGTAGGAGCTGTTCAAGCCGACAGTTACGCTGGTGCCAGTTACGTGGTGTTCGGCAGGGCCTCGGACCCGTCGAACCTCGTCTCGGCGATCAATTTGTCCAGCCTGGATGGCAGCAATGGCTTCCGGTTGAACGGGGTGCTGTCGGGTGACTCTTCCGGCCGCTCGGTCAACGCGGCAGGCGACGTCAACGGCGATGGCTTTGCCGACCTGATCGTCGGCGCTGATCAAGCCAACAGCCGCGCCGGTGCCAGTTACGTAGTGTTTGGGAAGGCCTCGGGCTTTGCCTCCGAGATGAATCTGTCCAGCCTGGACGGCAGCAATGGCTTCCGGCTGAACGGGCAGGCTGCGAACGACTTTTCCGGCATCTCGGTGAGCGCGGCGGGCGATGTCAATGGCGATGGCTTTGGCGACCTGATCGTCGGAGCCTATCAGGCGAATGATGTAAACGGCCTTTCCACTGGCGCGAGTTATGTGGTCTTCGGCAAGGCCTCGAGCTTCGACCCGGAAATCCAGCTGTCCAGTCTGGACGGCAGCAATGGCTTCCGACTGAACGGGGCAGCGCGGGGGGAGCATTCAGGCCACTCGGTCAGCGCGGCCGGCGACGTGAACGGCGATGGCTTTGCCGACCTGATCGTCGGAGCTGATGCAGCCAACAGCTCCGCCGGCGCCAGTTACGTGGTGTTCGGCAAGGCCTCTGGCTTTGGCTCGGCGCTCAATTTGTCCAGCCTGGACGGCAGCAATGGCTTCCGGCTGAACGGTGTGGCTGCTTCCGACAGTTCCGGCCACTCCGTCAGCGCGGCAGGCGACGTCAACGGGGATGGCTTTGCCGACCTGATCGTCGGAGCTGATGGAGCCAACAGCCAGGCCGGTGCCAGTTACGTGGTGTTCGGGAAGGCCTCGGGCTTTGGCGCGGAGATCAATTTGTCCAGCCTGGACGGCAGCAATGGCTTCCAGCTGAACGGCGCAGCGGGGGACCGTTCCGGCTTCTCCGTCAGCTCGGCCGGTGACGTGAACGGCGACGGCTTTGCCGACCTGATCGTGGGAGCCTACACAGCCGATCCGAACGGCGACAATTCCGGCTCCAGCTTCGTCGTGTTCGGCGGCAACTTCACCGGCGGCGTCACCTTCCTCGGCTCCAGCGCTGACAATGCGCTGAACGCCGGTACCGCCGCGGCCGAACGCTTCGTCGCGGGCAACGGCAACGACACCATGGCTGGCGGCGGCGGCGCCGATGTGTTCCACGGCGGCGAGGGCGACGACCGCATTGCGGTCTCTGACCTGACATTCCAACTGGCCGATGGCGGAAGCGGCATCGACACGCTGGCGCTCTCGGGCAGTGGCATAACGCTGAACCTCGCCAGCCAGCGCGGACATCTCTCGGGCATCGAGGCGATCGACCTCACCGGCGGAGGCAACAACACGCTGAACCTCACCGCACTGGACTTGCTGAACCTGTCGGACACAAGCAACACGCTAACCGTAGAGGGTAATGTGGGCGATGCGCTGGATGCCGGAACCGGATGGACCAACGGCGGCAGCGTCGACGGCTATAACCTGTACACGCAAGGCCAAGCCGTGCTGCTGGTGGGAGTGGACGTTAGCATCACGATCGCATGAGCACGACTCGGAAGAGGTGAGTACCTCTCACACCGGATTCCTCGCGCGCGCGAGCAGCAGCTCTCGCTCGCGCGCGTTGCCCGCCAGCTCCGCGGCGCGCTTGAACTCCGCGCGCGCCTCGTCGTGGCGGCCAAGTTTGGCCAGCAGGTCGCCGCGCACGCTGGGGAGCCACTGGTAATTGCGTAGAGACTTGTCGTCGCGAAGGCCGTCGATGATCTCCAGGCCCGCAGCCGGGCCGAAGGCCATTCCGACAGCGACCGCGCGATTGAGCTCGACGACCGGTGAAGGCGACACCTGGGCGAGCGCGTCGTAAATCGCGGCGATGCGCGGCCAATCGGTTTGCTCGGGCGTCGCAGCACGCGCATGGCAGGCCGCGATCGCCGCTTGAAGCGCGTACGGGCCGAGCGATCCGCCCAGTTTTGCCGCGCGCTCCAGCGCAGTGAGGCCGCGGCGGATCAACAGGTGGTCCCAGCGCGCACGGTCCTGCTCTAATAACAACACGGGCCGGCCCGCTGCGTCCACGCGCGCCTTGGCGCGAGAGGCCTGCAACTCGATGAGCGCAACGAGGCCGTGCGCCTCGGCCTGCTCGGGCGCGAGCTGGGCCAGCATGCGGCCCAAACGCAAGGCCTCGTCGCACAGCGCCGGGCGCATCCAGTCCTCGCCCGCCGTGGCCGTGTAGCCCTCGTTGAAAATCAAATACACGACTTCGAGGACCGATGCGAGCCGCTGGTGCAAGGCATCACCGCGCGGCACTTCGTAAGGCACGCGCGCCTCCGTCAAGCTGCGCTTGGCGCGCACGATACGCTGCGCGATCGTCGGTTCGGGCACGAGGTAAGCCCGCGCGATCTCGTGCGTTGTCAGGCCGCCCAGCAGCTTGAGCGTCAGCGCCACGCGCGCCTCCATCGATAGCACCGGGTGGCAGGCCGTGAAGATCAGCCGCAGCAAGTCATCGCCGATCTCGTCGGCGCGCGCATCGTCCAGCGCATCGACGAAGTCCGGCACGATCAAGGCCTCCTGCGCTTCGAGGTCATGGCCTATCTGTTCCAGCTTCTCGTCCAGCGCCTTGTTGCGGCGCAGCCTGTCCAGCGCGCGGTTCTTGGCGGTGGTCATCAGCCAGGCGGCCGGGTTTTGCGGCACGCCTTTGACGGGCCAGTTCTCCAGCGCCGCGACCAACGCGTCTTGCGCCAGTTCCTCGGCCACGCCGATGTCGCGCACCATGCGCGCTACGGTGGCGACGATCTTCGCGGATTCGATCCGCCAGACCGCGTCGATCGCCTGGTGCGTGGTTGAATGCATCAGTAGCTGTCATTGCGGGCTTGAACCGCAATCCATGTTGGTGAGCGTTCGACGATGGATTGCGGGTCGAGCCCGCAATGACAGAGCTTGGATTGCCCGCAATGACAGAGCTTCATGCTGTCGGCGGAGCCGCGTTCGGGTCCATGAACACGAGTTCCCAGATGTGCCCGTCGAGGTCCGTGAAGCCGTGGCCGTACATGAAGCCGTGGTCCTGCGGCGGGTTGGGCGAGGTGCCGCCCGCGGCGATCGCTTTCTTCACCAGCGAATCCACTTCCTCGCGGCTTTCGCACGAGAGGCACACCAGCACTTCGGTGGTCTTGGTCGCGTCGGCGATCGGCTTCTTTGTGAACGTCTGGAAGAACGGCTCGACCAGCAGCATGGTGTAGATGGTGTCGCTGATCACCATGCAGGCGCCTTGCTCGTTGGTGAACTGCGGGTTGAACGTGAAGCCCAGCGCGGAGAAGAACGCCATGCTGCGCTCCATGTTCTTGATGGGGAGGTTGACGAAGATCTGGCGTGGCATGTCGATGGCTCCCTGCGGTTCAGGCTGCGCGTTCGGCGCGCGACTTGAGGTTGGCGAGGCCTGCTTCGAAATCGCGGCCGATCATCGCGTCCATGTTCATGAACAGGCCGACGAGCTTGGCCATGAACGGGCTGGGCCCGTGCATCGCCCAGGTCACGTCGGTGGCATCGCCCCTCGGCGCCAGGGTGAACTCGACGATGTTGTGGCCCTCGAAGGGTGCGATCATGTCCAGCTTCATCGTCACCCGCGTGGGCGCAGTGTCGACGATGGCGATGCTGCCCTTGCCCACATCCTTGTTGCCGGCAAAGCGGTAGACGGCGCCGGGGCCCGCCTGTGGTCCCTGGTACTCGCCCTGAATGTTCGGGTCTTTCAGGTTGTACGGGTTCCAGGTGTTGAAGAGGCGCATGTCGTTGATGAGGGGGTGCAGCTTGTCGGGCGGCGCCTTGATGGTCGCGGTGCGCTGCACGCGGAAGGTGTCGGGCCGACCGGCCGCGAAGATCAGCAGCGCGCCGAGCGCGACGATGACGGCGAGGGCAATGGTCTTTATCATGGCCGGCTCCTTATTCCATACCCATCTCTTTGAAGCGCTCGATCTGGTCGGGCGGCGCGATGTCCTTGAAATCTTCCATCTCGTACAGCTGCCGCACCTCGATCTCGGCGGGCTTGTTCTCGCCCACGGGGTTG
The DNA here is from genome assembly GCA_029237735.1 of Ramlibacter sp. GTDB lineage: Bacteria > Pseudomonadota > Gammaproteobacteria > Burkholderiales > Burkholderiaceae_C > Ramlibacter. The sequence continues at coordinate 6,601 of JAQZBU010000004.1, forward strand.
GGGAAGCGGCGCGACCATTCGAGCGCCTCCGCGCGATTGCGCACCTGGATCAGCGTGTAGCCCGCGATCAGCTCCTTACTTTCGGCGAAGGGCCCGTCGATCACGGTGCGCTTGTCACCGTCGTAGCGGATGCGCCAGCCCTTGCTGCTGGGCTGCAGGCCCGAGCCGTCCAGCAGCACGCCGGCCTTGGACAATTGCTCGTGGTAGTCGGCCATCGCGGCAAACATCTTGTCGCTGTCCGGTGGGAAGCGGCCGGCCTCGGAATCGGGTGTGGCCTTCACGATGATCATGAACTTCATGCAGAGCTCCTTGCGGTTGGGATAAGCGAAGCGCTGGGCAAAATTCGCGCCTCTGCTCACACGACGAAGCAGGCGAGCCGAAATCGACAGCCGGCGTTTACGTATCGCTTTAGGTATAGCAGGGCGCGGTCTCGCGCACCTCGACCATCGCCCATTCGGCGGCCGGACATTCGCGCGCTATGGACAAGGCTTCGTCGCGGCTTGCGACGTCCAGCAGAAAGAAGCCGCCGATCATCTCCTTCGCCTCGGCAAAGGGGCCGTCCAGGATCTGCGCGCGGCCCTCGCGCACCTTGATGCGTGCGGCTTTTGCGTCCTGCGAAGCCAGCGACTCTACCGCGCGCAACACGCCGCGCGACTTCAGCTCATCGGCGAATCGCAGCATCCGGTCGTAGGCGGCCTGCCCCTCGAACAAAGTGCGGGTTTGTCGCTGGCCGACGGGCTCGTGGATCAACAGCATGTATGACATCGCCTGCCCCCTGTGGTTGACCTGCCGCCTTCACCCCGGCGGCCGGCGATGCATCATAAACAAGGCGCGCGTGCGCCGGTCACAGCACCCGATAGATCTCCCAGCGGCTGGTGCCCGACACGACGTTCGGTTCCAGCTCCTTGCTCCACTTCTGGTGGGCCGGCAGCGTTGCCAGCTTGTCCCAGATACGGTTGAGCTCGCCCAGGTCTTCGATCGTATGTTCCGTGACGATCGTGGCTTCCAGCGCGCCGATCGACCCGGTGAGCAGGCGCGTGCGTTGCGCATCCACACCGGCCTGAGGGCCGATCTCCTTCAGCCAGCTCTTCATTGATTCCACCACGGCCTGCTTGTAGCCGAACTTCGCGTCAATACTCCAGCGGGCGACCATCATGAATGTTCTCCTTTGTGCGCCATGCGAGGCCGGTGATTTATAGAGGGGGCAGGCGGCCATTTCAAGGCCCCATGATCCTCATCAAGGCGGGAGCCGCGCGGCCGCTCGATACTGGGGTGCTTGAACGAGAGGGAGACACACGATGAGCACATTCGACCACGGCGGCCTGATGCACGACATCAACGAGGGGCTGGCGACTTTGCGGCAGGGCCAGCCTGCCACCATGCAGGCGTTCACGCAGCTTTCACGCGCGGCCCTGGCCGAGGGGGCTATCAGCGCACGCCACAAGGAACTGATCGCGCTGGCGATCGGCATCAGCCAGCATTGCTCGGGCTGCATCGCCTTTCACGTGAAGGCGCTGGTGAAGCTGGGGTGCAGCCGGGCCGAGTTCGATGACGCACTCGCCGTTTGCATCTACATGGGGGGCGGTCCCGCGCTCATGTACGCGGCCGAGGCGGCCAAGGCCTGGGAGGCGATGGCGCCGAAGTCTGCTTGAGGCATGGATGCCGGATCAAGTCCGGCATGACAACCCTCTTCTTAGTCGACGAAGAAGTCGGGGATGAAGTTCTTGGTGCCGGGCTTCACGGCGTATTTGTCCAGGTCGGTTACGCCATGGGCGGCGAGGAGCTCGTCGTCGATGAAGAAGTTGCCGCTGTTGCCGGCGGGGCTGGTCAAAATGAACCAGGCGGCATCTGAAAGGATGTCGGGCTTGCGACACATGTTGGTGTCCACCCCCGGGATCATCTGAAGCGCCGCCGTGGCGATCGCCGTGCGCGGCCACAGGCTGTTGACGGCGATGCCGTATTTCTTGAACTCGCCCGAGTGGCCCAGCGTGCACATGCTCATGCCGTACTTCGCCATGGTGTAAGCCGTGTGGTGTTCGAACCAGTGCTGCTTCATCGACAGCGGGGGCGACATGTTCAACACGTGCGGGTTGCGCCCCGCAGCCGCAGATTTTTTCAGCTCGGGCAGGCACGCCTGCGTGCACAAATAGGTGCCGCGCGCGTTGATGCCGTTCATCAGGTCGTAGCGCTTCATCGGCGTGTGCTCGGTGTCGGTGAGGCTGATCGCGCTGGCGTTGTTGACCAGGATGTCGATGCCGCCGAAGGCTTCGACGGCCTTCGCCACCGCCGCGAGCACGCCCTCCTCGTCGCGAATATCCACTTGCAGCGGCAAGGCCTTGCCGCCCGCGGCCTCGATCTCCTGGGCCGCGCTGTAGATCGTGCCGGGGAGCTTGGGGTTGGGGTCGGTCGTCTTGGCCGCGATGATCACGTTGGCGCCGTCGGCCGCGGCGCGCTTGCCGATGGCCAGGCCGATGCCGCGCGAGGCGCCGCTAATAAAGAGGGTCTTTCCTTTGAGGTTCATGTGCATTCCTTATGCAGTGGCGGGCGTCCCGCCGAGGACCGCGCCAGGCTTCGGTGCGGTGAGCACACCAAGCTTATCCCCATCCAGCTGGCCGCGCGCGTAGTCGTAGCCCGCCTTGACAATGCGGTCGAACTTGCTCCAGTCCAGCATGCCGAAGCCGTGCACGGCCGGCGAGAAGTACAGGTCCACCAACCGCCGGGATTCCGCCTGGCGGGCATAGCTGTTCATGATGCTGGCGTTCAACAGCAGGGGGATGAGGCCAGGCAGGCGGTGGCGCTTGCCGCGAAGCTTGTCTACCGCGAGTTGCCAGCCCCCGGGCAGCTCGTCCATGCTGTACTTGCGCCCGGCGTCACGCAGCAGGTTCACGCCGATGATGCGAGCAGCGCCCATCCGGGCCATGACGTCCGTCGGGAAATTGTTGAAGGTGCCTCCATCGATGTGGAGCTCGCCGTCGAGCATCACCGGCGGCAGCGCGCCGGGGATCGCCACCGATGCACGGATGCTCTTGGCCAGGGGGCCGCGCGTGAGCACCGCCTCCCGGGCCGCCGAATAGTTGCTGCTGACGCAGAAGTAGCCCTTCCAGAGATCCTCGATAGCACAGCCCTCGCCCATGATGGAATGCACGCCCTCATCGATCGCACGGCGCAGGCGCTTGCCGCCGATCAGCGACACCACGGGAAGCATGTTGTAGTCCCCCGTGGGGTTCGCGCGGAACACCGCGCGGGCTCGCTCGATGGCCTCGTCGATGGGCACGTCCATGGCGCCGAAGGCAGCCATCGCCGAGCCGATGCTGGTGCCTCCGGCCAGGTCGTAGCCAACGCCCGCCTCGTCCAGCGCCTTCATCACGCCCAGGTGGGCGAACCCGCGCGCGCCACCGCCGGACAGCACCAGGCCAGTGGACGTGCCGGCCACGACTCGTGCCAGCCGCGCCCAGTCCCGCGGCTGATCCCTGCGCAGGTGAAAATGGTCGGCCGCCTTGCGAGGCGCGAGCCAGCGCGAGGTACCGCTGGGCGCCCGCGTGCCGGGCGGGTGAAACAGCACCAGGGCGGACGCCGGCTGATGGTCGAGCGATACGTTGGACAGGCACTCGGTTTCGATCGCGCCCGGCGCCGGGTCGCGCGTCGCGTCCGCCAGCAGCAGCACCTTGTCGCAATGCCGGAGGCAGCGCCGAGTCCACTCGGTCGGGCCGTCATCAGCGACGAACAGGACATACTTGTTGTCGATCTCCACCTGTTCCAGCTTCTGTACCAGACGCGCCGAGCCGTCGATATCGTCGCGCGGAGTTTGTGACGCCCCCGGCTCGCCCAGCCACTGGTCCACCTGCTGCGAGGTGACGATTTGCGCTGTGCCGGTGTCGGCAAGGCAATGCGCCAGGCGGTCGGCGGCGTCGCGCACGTCGATGCCCTGCGTCGCCGCAATGAGACCGAGTGTCACGGGCTTGGTGCCGCCCTTCTGGACCCCGCCGCGCTTCATGCGATCGATCACCAGCCGCGTGAGGTTCAGCGAGACCAGCGGATAAGCAATCAGGAGTTCCCTGAAGACATCGCTGCTCACGCGCGCAAGCAGCGTCTCGCGCACGGCCACGATCGTGGCGATGCGAGGCTCGCCGGTGAAGAACGCCAGTTCGCCTACGGTCTCGCCCTTTGCTATTTCGCCCAGTACGGCGCGCTCGCCCTCTTCGCTCGATCGAACGGCCCGCAAGCGCCCGCTGATCACGAAATACAGGCTGTCGTCCCGCTCGCCTTGCCGGAAGAGAACTTGCCCGCCCGACAGCTCGATCCATTCGAAACGCGGCAGGACTCGCTCGAGCATCTCCTGGTTGAAATCGCCGAAGATTTTTCGGAGGCCTTCCACCAGCAGTTCGCGGTGGGAAACCAACATCTCGTGCTGCGGCATTGCCTTGCTCCTCGTTGTTATTGGTACTGCGGGAACTGCTTCGTACCCTTCGGAAGAGCGGTATTGTGCGGTAGCCACCGCACATCGTGCCTACAGCACTTGAGCGATTGACAAGTCGCCTCAGATCCTCGAGAAATCCGGCAGGCGCTTCTCCATGAACGCGCCGAAGGCCTCACGGGCCGCGGGCTCGCCCAGCATGCGCGAGAAGGTCTGGCCTTCATCGGCCATCTGCTGCAGCACAAGCTGTTGCTGGCCCTTCTTCATGAGGCGCTTGGTTTCGATGAGAGCGCTCACGGGTTTGGCGGCGAGCTTGCGCGCGGCCGCCTGCGCGACACCATTGGCTTCGGTCGGCGGCACCACGCGGTTCACGAGACCCACTTCCAGCGCGGCCTCGGCCATGAAGGGTTCGCCGAGCAGCAGCGCCTCGGCCGCCCGGTGGTAGCCGAACATCTGCGGCACCAGCAGGCTCGACGCCGCCTCGGGACAGAGCCCGAGGTTGACGAAGGGCATGGAGAAGGCGGCGTTGTCGCCGGCGTACACCAGGTCGCAATGGAACAGCATCGTGGTGCCCACGCCCACCGCCGGCCCGCACACGGCCGCAATCAGCGGCTTGGGAAAGCCGGCGATGCCGCGCAGGAAGCGGAACACCGGCGAGTCGGCGCCCGCCGGTGGCTGGTTCAGGAAATCGCCGATGTCGTTGCCGGCGCTGAACACCGTCTCATGGCCCTGCAGCACCACGACGCGGATGGCCGGGTCGCTGCCGGCCTGCGCCAGTGCATCGGCCATCGCGCCGTACATGGCCGCGGTGATCGAGTTCTTGCGCTCCAGCCGGTTGAAGGTGATGGTCATCACGCCGTTCTCGGCGTGGGTGAGGATGTCGCTCATGATTGGGCTTCCAGTGCTTGCTTGACGAAATCGAGACGGTCCTGGCCCCAGTACAACTGGTCGCCAACGAAGAATGCGGGGGCGCCAAACACGCCGCGCTCCACCGCGGTGGCAGTGAGCGACTTCAGGCGATCCTTTACCTCGGGGTCGGATGCGAGCGCCAGCAGCGCGCCTGCGTCGAAGCCCGCCTGCTCCAGCACGCTAGCGACCACCTGCGGATCGTTCATGTCCTTACCATCGACCCAGATCGCGCGATAGACCGCGTCCACGTACGGCACCAGCTTGTCCGGGTCACGCAATTGCAGCCCCGCAGCTACGCGCATCAGCATCAGCGTGTTGATCGGGAAGTGCGGGTTGTGGCGGAAGGGCACGCCGTAGCGCTTGGCGAAACGCGCCAGGTCGTCCTTCATGTACGCGGACTTGGCCGGGATGTTCATGGGTGACTGGTTGCCCGTCGCCTGGAACACGCCGCCCAGCAGCATCGGCCGGTAATCCAGATTGCCTCCGGCGCTCTCGCACAGGGCAGGCATCTGCGTCCAGGCAAGATAAGCCGCCGGACTGCCGACGTCGAAATAGAACTCCACATTTCGGTGCATCAGAACCTCTCCATCCAAGGGCGCAGATCCAGCTCGTGCGTCCAGGCGTCGCGCGGCTGGGTGTGCAGCATCCAGTAACTTTCGGCGATGTGGTCGGGGTTGAGTATGCCGTCCTGCTCCTTCAGCGCATAGCGCTGCGGGAAGTTGTCGCGGATGAACTCGGTGTCGATGGCGCCGTCGATGATGGTGTGGGCCACGTGGATGCCGCGCGGGCCCAGTTCGCGCGCCATGCTCTGTGCCAGCGCCCGCAGCGCGTGCTTGGCGCCTGCGAAGGCGGCGAAGTTTGCCGAGCCGCGCAGCGACGCGGTGGCCCCGGTGAAAATGATCGTGCCTTTGTGGCCTTCGCCCTCACGCGCCACCATGCGCTTCGCAACTTCGCGGCCGTTGAGGAAGCCGCCCAGGCAGGCCATCTCCCAGATCTTGAAGTACTTGCGCGCGGTTTCATCCAGGATGCTGCTGGGCACGTTCGCGCCGATGTTGAACACCAGCACCTCGATGGGGCCGATGGTGGATTCGATCTGCTCGACCAGCGCCACTACTTCGTCTTCCTTGCGCGCGTCGGACGCGAAGCCGTGCGCGCGCCCGCCTTCCGCGTGGATAGCGTCCAGGAGCGGCTGCAGCTTGTCCAGGCTGCGACGGGTCGCGCAGACGGTGTAGCCGCCGCGCGCAAAACGACGGGCGATCGCGCCGCCGGTAGCGTCACCGGCGCCGACGATGAGGGCGACTTTTTCCATCGTCATTCCTTGTAGTAAACGATCTGGTGCGATGTCACCAGCAATTCACCGGCCTCGTTCCACAACTGTACCGTCTGGTCGAAGTAGCCGTCGCGAAACGCCTGCGCCTGAGCCTGCCCCAGCAAGTAGCCGGTGCCGGTGGCCTGCAACTGCGCCTGGCTGCAGTGGAAGTACACCGTCATCGACACCGTGCCGAGCGGCGTCAGTTTGGCACGGCGCCGCCAGATGCGGGGAAAGAAGACGTCGGCGATTGCCGCGAGCGACGCAAAGTCCAGCGGCCGGGGCGGCTTGTCGCGTACCCAGAGCCGGGTGCGGCTGTCCTGCTCATCGGCGCCGTTCCACGCCGGCGGGAAGCCGCCTTCGATGAAGCGCATCTCGTAACGGTTGAGCCACTCGACGCGGCCGGCGTGGCCCGGCGGCGCCACGTCTTGCGGTCGCGGCGCATCGGGCATGGGGGATTCGGTGGCGCTCCATGTCTCGCGTCGCAAGGCCGTGACCGCGGTTGCGGTGGCAACGGCCTGGTCGCCCTGCCGGAATTCGACGACCCAGTGCTGCGTGGAGCGGTTGGTGCGAGCCGGCCGCGCCAGCGCGAGGAAAGATCCGTCGCTCAAAGCCGCGGCGAAGTTGACGGTGAATGACACCGGTTCGCCCAGTCGCTGGGGATGCTGCAACACGGCGTTGAGCGCCTGCGCGGCGGTGATGCCGCCAAAGGGCCCGATCATGTTGGCGTAGGCCGGGCTCGTGTGGCCCTGCCAGGCGCCTTCGCCTTGCGGCGCCAGCGCAATAGCGGCGTCGAACGCGTGCATGCCTGTCTCCTTGAATTTACACGCGCTCGAAAATCCCGGCGGCCCCCTGCCCCATACCCACGCACATGGTGACCATGCCGTACTTCAGATTCTTGCGCCGCAAGGCATGCACCACTGTCGCCGACCGGATAGCGCCGGTGGCGCCGAGTGGATGGCCCAGCGCGATGGCGCCGCCCATGGGGTTGACCTTGCCCGCATCCAGCCCGAGCGTGTTGATCACCGCCAGCGATTGCGCCGCGAACGCTTCGTTGAGCTCGAACCAGTCGATGTCTTCGTGCTTCAGCCCGGCATAGCGCAGTGCTGCCGGGATGGCTTCAATGGGGCCGATGCCCATGATGTGCGGCGGCACGCCGCGGCTGGCGTAGCTGACGAATCGCGCCAGCGGCTGCAGGCCGAAGCGCTTGACAGCCGCCTCACTCGCGAGGATCAGCGCGCCGGCGCCATCGGACGTCTGCGAGCTGTTGCCGGCAGTGACGGAGCCGCGCGCGGCGAACACGGTCTTGAGTTTCGCCAGGCCCTCCACCGTCGTGTCGGGCCGTGCGCCTTCGTCGAGGTTCACCATGCGCGTCTTGACCGAGACCTCAGCCGAGTCGAGGTCCACCGCCCGCTCGGAGACTTCCACGGGCGTGATCTCGTCGGCGAACTCGCCCGCCTTCATCGCGGCGATGGCCTTCATGTGCGAGCGGTACGCAAACTCGTCCTGCGCGTCGCGGCTCACCTTCCACTGCTGCGCCACCTTCTCGGCCGTGAGGCCCATGCCGTAGGCAATGCCGTAGCTCTCGATGTCGTCCGGGTTGGTGAAGATGGTGGGTGACAGCGACGGCGAATTGCCCATCATCGGCACCATGCTCATGCTCTCTGTGCCTGCGGCAATCATCACGTCGGCCTCGCCGACGCGGATGCGGTCGGCCGCCATCTGCACGGCCGACAGGCCCGACGCGCAGAATCGATTGACGGTGATGCCACCCACGCTCTTGGGCAGGCCTGCCAGCACGGCACCGATCCGCGCCACGTTCAGGCCCTGCTGAGCCTCGGGGATCGCACAGCCGCAGATCACGTCCTCGATGGCGTGCGGGTCGAGCCCCGGGACCTGCGTCAGCGCGGCGCGCAGCGCGGTGGCGAGCAGGTCGTCCGGCCGGGTGTTGCGGAAATAGCCGCGATGCGAGCGCCCGATGGGCGTGCGCGTGGCAGCGACGATGTAGGCTTCTTGAATTTGTTTCACGGGAGGCTCCTGGTTCGGTCTCTTACTCCCTCTCCCGCTTGCGGGAGAGGGTTGGGGTGAGGGTCTCTGCGACCTGATAAATCTTCTCGAGAACGGCCCGCGTCTGAGTCAGCACTTCGTTGTCCCCAACGGGGTGTTGACGCCGGATTTTCAGGCCCAGCATCTGTCGTGCTCGAAGCTTTGACCACAACAAAGCTTCAGCGTCTGTTTGGGTGTGTCGCAGCGCCCGCGCCCTCACCCTAGCCCTCTCCCGCGAGCGGGAGAGGGGATCAGAGTCCTCGGCGTTCCTCGTTCCCACTTTCAGTTCCGTAGTGGTTTCCCGGTCGACAGCATCGCCATGATCCGCTCCTGGGTCTTCTCATGCGTCAGCAGCGAGCAAAACGCCTGGCGCTCCAGCGCCATCAGGTACTCCTCGCTCACCATCGTGCCGGCATCCACATCGCCGCCCGTGACCACGCCCGCGATCTTCGAGGCGATGTGGAAGTCATGCTGGCTGATGAAGCCGCCGTCGCGCATGTTCACCAGTTGGCCCTGGATCGTGGCCTTGCCGTTGCGGCCCGCAACCGGGAACAGCCGCTTGTGCGGCGGCCGGTAACCGGCGGCGAACATCGCCTTGGCTTCGTTGATAGCGACGAACAGCAGTTCATCCTTGTTCGGCACGATGGTGTCGCTATCGAGCAGGTAGCCGAGCTGGCGCGATTCGATCGCGCTGGTGCCGACCTTCGCCATGGCCGCGGCTGTGAAACCCTCGGTCAGGAATGGCAGCAAATCCTTGTGCACCGATTTCGCCTGGTTCTCCGCGGCGCGGCGCGCGATGTAGGTCAGGCCGCCCGCGCCGGGCACCAGGCCCACGGCGACTTCTACCAGGCCAATGTAGCTTTCCATTGCAGCGACGCGCTTGGCTGAGTGCACCGCCACCTCGCAGCCTCCGCCCAGCGCCATGCCGCGGATAGCGGAAACCACGGGCACGTTGGCGTAACGCAACTTCAGCATCGTCTGCTGCATGAAATGCTCGGCGTCGTTGAGCGTATCGATGCCGGCGGCAACATAGCCGGTGAGCATGCCCTGCAGGTCCGCCCCGACGCTGAACGGATCGTCGCCGGACCAGATCACGACGCCCTGGTAATCTTTCTCGGCCATGTCCACGGCCCTCTGCAGGCCCTCGCAGACTTCCATGCCAATCGCGTGCATCTTGGTCTTGATGCTGACGATGATGACTTCGTCATCGAGCGTCCACAGCCGGATCGCGCCGTCTTCGTGCAGCGTCTTGCCGGCAGTCTCGAACGCGGGCGCATTGCTGCCCAGAACGCTTTCGGGGAAATGCTGGCGCGAGTACACGGGCAGCACGCGGCGCGGCTCGAATTTCTTCGCCGTCGGGTTCCACGAGCCTTGCGGCGTGTGCACACCACCGGCCTCGGCCACCGGGCCTATGAGCACCCAGTCGGGCAGCGGCGCCTTCGACAGCGCCTTGCCCGCCGCGATGTCCTCCTTGATCCAGTTGGCCACCTGCAGCCAGCCGGCCTCCTGCCACAGCTCGAAGGGCCCCTGCTTCATGCCGAAGCCCCAGCGCATCGCGAAGTCCACATCGCGCGCGGTCTCGGCGATCGACGCCAGGTGAACCGCCGCGTAGTGGAAGCTGTTGCGAATGATCGCCCAGAGAAACTGGCCTTGTGGGCCCTCACTCTCGCGCAACAGCTTCAGCCGCTGCGCTGCAGGCTTCTTGAGCATGCGGGCATAAACTTCATCGGACTTCTCGCCGCCGGCGACATATTCCTTCGACGCCAGGTCGAAGCGCAGCACGTCGCGGCCGGCCTTCTTGTAGAAGCCCGCCTTGGTCTTCTGGCCCAGGTTTCCCATCTCGAGCAATGTCTTCAGGACCTCGGGCGTTCCGAAACTTTCGTAGAACGGGTCGGTCTCCACGCTCAGGTTGTCCTGTAGCGTCTTGATCACGTGGGCCATCGTGTCCAGCCCCACGACGTCGGCGGTGCGGAACGTGCCCGAGCTCGCGCGGCCCATCTTCTTGCCGGTCAGGTCATCGACCACGTCGTACGTCAGGCCGAACTTCTCTACCTCCTTCATCGTGGCCAGCATGCCGGCGATGCCGATGCGATTGGCGATGAAGTTCGGCGAATCCTTGGCCCGCACCACGCCCTTGCCGAGGCCGCTGGTGACGAAGGTCTCGAGGTCGTCCAGGATGTGCGCGTCGGTGGTGGGCGTGTTGATCAGCTCCACCAGGTACATGTAGCGCGGCGGGTTGAAGAAGTGGATGCCGCAAAAGCGCGGCTTGATTTCTTCCGGCAGCGCTTCGGAGAGCTTGGTGATCGACAGGCCCGAGGTGTTGGACGCGACGATCGCATGGGGCGCGACGAAGGGCGCGATCTTCCTGTACAGGTCGAGCTTCCAGTCCATGCGCTCGGCGATGGCCTCGATGATGAGGTCGCAGTCGCGCAGCTGCTCCATGTGCTCTTCGTAGTTCGCCTGGCCGATCAGCGATGCGTCATCCGCCACGCCCAGCGGCGAAGGCTTCTGCTTCTTCAGGGCTTCGACGGCTTTGGTCACGATGCCGTTCTTCGGGCCTTCCTTTGCCGGCAGGTCGAACAGCACGACCGGCACTTTCACGTTGACGAGGTGCGCCGCGATCTGCGCGCCCATCACGCCCGCGCCGAGGACGGCGACTTTCTTCACCTGGAAGCGGCTCATCGGGCCCCGCCTTTCGCTGTTGGCGCCGGGTGTGGCCCCGCCGCGTTCTTCGTGGTCTTTGTACATATCAAGCCAGTGCCGCGTCGGTGTCGATCAATACCTTGCTGCCCGCGCGAGCCGTGCGCATCAGCGTCGCCGTTTCCGGGAAAAGCTTGGCGAAGTAGAAGCGCGCCGTCTGCAGCTTGGCCTGGTAGAACGGGTCGGTGTTGCCTGCGGCCATCTCGCGCAACGCCGTCTGCGCCATGCGCGCCCAGAAATAGCCGTGCACCAGGTGCCCCGCGACGCGCAGGTAGTCCACGGCGGCGGCGCCTACTTCGTCCGGGTTCTGGAAGCCCTTGAAGCCCAGCTCGGTCGTGAACTTGGTCATCTGGTCGCCCAGGTAGGCAATCGGGTTGATGAACTCGGCCATCTTCTCGTTGACGCCCTCCTCCTCCACCAGCTGCGCGACCAGCTTGCCGAACTTCTTGAGCGTGGCGCCGTTGTTGCCCAGTACCTTGCGGCCCAGCAAGTCCAGCGACTGGATGGTGTTGGTGCCCTCGTAGATCATGTTGATGCGGTTGTCGCGCACGAACTGCTCCATGCCCGATTCGGCGATGTAGCCATGGCCGCCGAAAACCTGCATGCAGGCGTTGGTTGCGATGTGGCCATTGTCGGTGTGGAAGGCCTTCACGATCGGCGTCAGCAGCGACAGCAACTCGTCGCTGTCCTTGCGCACCTTCTCATCCGGATGGAAGTGCACCTTGTCCAGCAACACCGCGCAGAAGATCGCCAGCGCACGGCCACCTTCGGCATAGGCCTTCGCCGTCAGCAGCATCTTGCGCACGTCGGGATGCACGATGATCGGGTCGGCCGGCTTGTCCTTGGCCTTCGGGCCGGAGAGGCTGCGCATCTGGATGCGGTCCTTGGCGTAGGCCAGCGCGTTCTGGTAGGCCACTTCCGTCAGGCCTAGCGACTGGTTGCCCACTCCCAGGCGCGCGGCGTTCATCATCACGAACATCGCCTGCATGCCCTTGTTCGGCTGCCCCACCATCCAGCCGGTGGCGCCGTCGATCACGATCTGCGCCGTCGCGTTGCCATGGATGCCCATCTTGTGTTCCAGGCCGCCGCAGTAGATGCCGTTGCGCTCTCCGAGCGTGCCATCCTTGTTGACCAGGAACTTCGGGACGATGAAGAGGCTGACGCCCTTGATGCCGGGTGGCGCGTCGGGCAGGCGGGCCAGCACCAGGTGGACGATGTTGCTTGCCATGTCGTGCTCGCCGGCGCTGATGAAGATCTTGTTGCCGGTGATCTTGTAGCTGCCGTCGGCCTGCGGCTCGGCCTTGGTGCGCATCAGGCCGAGGTCGGTGCCGCAATGCGCCTCAGTCAGGCACATCGTCCCGGTCCACTCGCCGCTGGTCATCTTCGGCAGGTAGGTCTTTTTCTGCTCGTCGGTTCCGTGCGTGCTGAGCGCGGCGTATGCGCCGTGCGTGAGGCCCGGGTACATCGTCCAGGCCTGGTTGGCGCTGTTGAGCATCTCGTAGAAGCACTGGTTCACCACCAGCGGCAGGCCCTGACCGCCGTAGGCGGGATCGCAACTGAGCGCCGGCCATCCCCCCTCCACGAATTTGGCGTAGGCCTCCTTGAAGCCCGTGGGTGTGGTGACCTCGTGCGTCTCCCTGTCGAGTTTGCAGCCTTCTTCGTCACCGATCATGTTCAGCGGGAAGGTCGCTTCGCACGCAAACTTTCCGCCCTCTTCCAGCACCGCGTTGATGGTGTCGGCGTCCGCCTCCGCGTACTTGGGGATGGCCTTGTAGTCGTCGGTAACCTTGAGCACTTCGTGCATCACGAACTGCATGTCGCGCAGGGGCGGGGTATAGCTGGGCATGGTTAGTCCTTCAATGATTTCGTGGATTTGGCGGATTTGGTGGAAAGGCGTGCGGGCAGCGCCTCTTGCGCGCCGTAGAGCCTGAGAATGTTGTCGAAGCCGGCGTTGGCACGGGTGATGGAGCCGGGGTTCTTGAGAAAGCGCGCTTCGTAGTGCAAAGCCAGGATGAGGCCGTGGATCTCGAACAGAAGCTGGTCTTCGTCCACGTCCGCGCGCAAGTGGCCTTCTTCCTTGGCCGAGACGACCGCGCGTCGCATGGCGGAGAGCCATGTCTTCACCGAGCCGACCAGCGCGTCGCGCACGGGGCCTGTGCGGTCGTCGAATTCGACGGCGCCGCTGATATAGATGCAGCCGGAGTCGATCTCGATCGAGGTGCGCTTCATCCAGTTCGCGAAGAGGGCTCGCAGGCGCGGCAGGCCCCGCGGCTGCTGCATCGCGGGATAGAAGACCTCTTCCTCGAAGCGCGAGTGGTACTCGCGGATGACGGAGATCTGCAGCTCCTCGCGCGAGCCGAAATGGGCAAACACGCCCGACTTGCTCATCTGCGTGACCTCGGCCAGCGCGCCGATGGACAAGCCTTCCAGGCCGATCTGCGTGGCGAGGCCCAGGGCGGCGTCGACGATCGCGGCCTTGGTCTGCTGGCCCTTGTGCAACGCACGGCCTTCGCGTGGCTGGCGCGGCGGCTTGACTGGCAATTCAGTGACGGACATGGTTTCCACGCAAAATAAAACGAACGGTCGTTCTATTTTGCATGAATCCCTCCCGTGAATCGGGCCCACCGCCATTTCTAGGCATGCATTTCTAGTGGGATGCCGGGTAAACCCCAGTACTGAGGCCGGAAAGCGCCGCAACGCGGCGAAACATGCTGCCTGCCCATCAGTAAAATGTTTTCACCCGCGTCCCACTCGGTGATCAAACGCGAGGCCGTGTGGGGCCACAAGGTGAGTTGGCACGGTTTGGCAATCGCTGCCTTCTATTTTCCTGGCTTCATGCTGGGGCTGTTCTATCTCGCCTGGGGCCCCGTGTTCCACAAGCGCGTGTTCGCGCACGCAGGTATCCCTCGCGCCTGATGCTGGCGTTGCCCGCGCTCTGGCTGATCCCGGTCATCTGCGTGCAGTCCCGCAGCGCGCTCGCCGGAGCGGTGGCGGCGGCGCTGCTGCTGCTAGCACAAGGGCGCGCTCGCAACCTGCTGCTATGGGTTTCTGTTGGCCCTGGCAGGTGTAGCCCTTTATTGGTACCTGTTCACGGAAGGCCAGAGCGGCGCTATAGCTGGGGCTTGATCACGCTTATCGCCTATCTTGCATTCTGGGCCGCGCTCCTGCGTTTGATGTATTCCCGCTTCCCTGGTGATCCTCACGAGTTTGTGCGTCGTGTTCTCCGAATGGGATGCCGAGCACAAGCGGCGGCGACTCGAGCCCAGCACCGTGAGGCCCAGCCGCCTCAGCCGGCCTGCCTGACCTAAATCCGGCCGCCGGCCACATTTCCGGGGCGCCATGCCACCCTTTTTCGACTACTGCGAACACTGTATTTGCCGGACCGGCATTGTCCCGATGGAGCGCGCCGCGAATACTGCCCGCAGGCGCCGCGTTCCGTAGTCGGCGCCATCCACCCACCGGAGACTCCCCCATGCGCGCCAATGCAGCCGCCCTCCTCACGGCATTTGCCGCCGTCCTCGGACTCGCCGGAGCCCCCGGCCAGGCCCTCGCCGAATATCCCGACAAGCCGATCCGCGTGGTGGTGCCCTGGCCCGCCGGCGGTGGCAGCGACGTCGTTGCCCGCGCCGTGGCCCAGGCCATGGGCGAAGAGCTGCAGCAGTCGTTCGTGATCGACAACCGCCCGGGCGCCAATGGCGGCATCGGCAGCGCCTCGGTGGCGCGCGCGCCGGCCGACGGCTACACGCTGGTGTGGGTCACAGCCGACACCCACGCGATGAACCCGCACGTCTATCCCAAGCTGGGCTACGACCCCCGCACCGACTTCGCGCCGGTCGGCCTGGTGGGCTACTTTCCGTACGCGCTGATCGTCAACGCGGCCTTCCCCGCCAACACGGTGGCCGAGTTCGTGCAGAACGCCAAGCAGAACCCGGGCAAGGTGACCTTCGCCTCCTGGGGCGTCGGCGGCTCCGCCCACGTGGCGATGGAGATGGTGCGCGCGCAGGCCAACTTCAACGTGCTGCACGTGCCGTACACCGGCGCCGCCCCGGCGATCGCCGCCGTCGCCGGCGGCCAGGTCGACTCGATGATCGTGCCGATGTCCGTAGCCAAGCCGCAGGCCGAAGGCGGCAAGGTCAAGATCCTGGGCCTGGCGTCGGCCAAGCGCTTCGTCGGCGCCCCCGACCTGAAGACCTTCGCCGAGCAGGGCGTGGCGGTGGACGCCGGCACCTGGGTCGGCTTCATGGCGCCCGCGGCCACGCCGGACGCGGTGCTGCAGCGCCTGAACCGCGCCGTCACCGCCGTGCTGGGCAAGCCGGCACTGCGGGAGCAACTGGTCAAGATGAACGTCGACCCGGCCGTGCCCCAGACCACGGCGCAGTTCAAGACCTTCATCTCCAACGAGTACGACCGCTGGGGCAAGACCATCCGCAGCGCCAACATCCGCGCTGAATAAGGAAGCGATCATGGCCGCACCCGACAAGGTCGCATTCATCACCGGCGCCGCCGGCGCCATCGGCAGCGCCACCGCGCTCCGGCTGGCACAGGACGGCTACGCGCTGGCACTGGCCGACATGGGGGCGCCCGCGGCCGGCTCCGACCTGCCGGAGGGCCTGGTGCTGGACCTGGACGTGCGCTCGGGCGATCAGGTGCGCGCCGCCGTGGAGCGCACGCTGGCCACCTACGGCCGCATCGACGTGCTGGTCAATGTGGCCGGCATCACCTCGTTCGGCTCCGCGCAGCAGTTGGCCGAAGCCGAGTGGCAACGGGTGCTGGACATCAACCTGAGCGGCACCTTCCGCTGCTGCCAGGCCGTGCTGCCCGCTATGAAGACGCAAGGGCGCGGGCGCATCGTCAACCTCGGCTCCGTGCTGGGCAAGAACGGCGGCAACGCGCGGCCCTGGGTCGACGCCGGCGAGCAGAAGGCATCGGGCAACGTCGCCTATGGCGTGTCCAAGGCCGGCGTGCACGCCATGACCGCTTACCTGGCACGCGAGGTCGCCAGCCTGGGCATCACGGTGAACGCCGTGGCGCCGGGCCCGGTCGCCTCGGCGATGACTACCGCGCTGCCGCCGGCGATCAAGTCGATGATCCCGGTCGGCCGGATGGGCACGCCGCAGGACGTGGCGGCACTGATCGCCTTCCTGGCCTCCGACGCCGCCGGCTTCATCACCGGCGAGACCATCGACGTCAACGGCGGAATGTGGTGTGACTGAGCAGGGCGCGGCAATGCGGCCGGCCTACGCCGAGACGCCGCGCGGAACGCTGCACTACGTGCAGGCCGGCGCCGGCGAGCCGCTGCTGCTGCTGCACGCGACGCCCGGCTCCTGGCGGGCCTTCCGGCAGCTGGCGCCCTGGCTGGCCGCGGACTTCCGTGTGATCGCGCTGGACACGCCCGGCTACGGCAACTCCGACCCGCTGCCGGCCGAGGTCTCGATCGACGCGATGGCGGCCAGCGTCGTGGCGCTGCTGGACGCGCTGGCGTTGCCGCGCGCCCACGTGCTGGGGCTGCACACCGGCAACAAGATCGCCGCGGCGCTGGCCGCACAGTTTCCCGACCGCGTAGGCCGCATCGTGCTGGCCGGCCACACGCACAGCCTGATCGTCGACAAGCAGGGCCGCGACGATGCCATCCGGCACTTGGTGGACCACTACTTCCCGCGCTTCGGCGCCGCCGCCGACGGCGCGCACCGCGTGCGCGAATGGCTGATGGCGCAAGCCGACGTCCAGTCGCTGTGGTGGCCTCCGCAGTTGCTGCAAGGCAAGGAGGTCGCCGCCGACGACGTGGCCATCGCGGAAGCCATGGTGGTCGACCACCTGCTGGGATGGCGCAGCATTCCGGCGACCTACGAAGCGATCTTCGACTTCGACCTGGCCCAGGCGCTGCGCCGCATCGAGGCGCCGACGCTGGTGTTGGAACTGCGCCCGGACGACGAAGCGCACCTGCCCGCGCAGGCCGGCGCCATCTGCGACCTGATCCGCGGCAGCCGGGCCGCTACGCTTGCCGGCTGCGACGCCAGCGTGTTCCGCCGGTTGCCCGCGCAGGTCGCGCACGCCGTCCTGCCCTTCCTTCGCGGCCATTGAACCGCCGTGAATTCCTGAACAACGAGAACTCCATGAGCAACATCCGTCCCGGCACCCTCCTCAAGCAGAAGATCAACGAGCGCCGCGGCCTCGTGGTGGCCGGCGGGGCCAACGCCCTGGCCGCCCGCGTGATCCAGCAACTCGGCTTCGAGGCCGTGTACCTGTCGGGCGCCGGCATCACCAACACCTTCTACGGCATCCCGGACCTCGGCTTCATCACCCTGGGCGACCTCGCGCAGCACACGGCCGCGGCGCGCGACGCGGTGGACCTGCCGATCATCGTGGACGCCGACACGGGCTTCGGCAACCAGCTGAACGTGCGCCACACGGTGCGCACGCTGGAGCGCGCCGGCGCCAACGCGATCCAGCTGGAAGACCAGGCCATGCCCAAGAAATGCGGCCACTTCAATGACAAGTCGGTTATCGCTGCCGACGAAGCCGCCTCCAAGATCAAGGCCGCGGTGGACGCGCGCCAGAACGACGACTTCCTGATCATCGCCCGCACCGACGCGCGCGCCATCGAAGGCTTCGAGGCCGCGCTGGAGCGCGCGCACAAGTTCATCGAGGCCGGCGCCGACCTCACCTTCGTCGAGGCACCTACCAGCGTCGACGAACTGCGCCGCATCCCGCAGGCCTTGCCGGTGCCGCAGCTGGTCAACGTGGTGATCGGCGGCAAGACGCCGACGCTGGACGCGGCCGAATTCGGCCGCATGGGCTACGGCCTGGTGCTGTACGCCAACGCGGCACTGCAAGGCGCCGTGCTGGGCATGACGGCCGCCCTCACCCGATTGCGCGACAGCGGCCGGCTCGACGAAGACAGCGGCCTGGTCGCCACCTTCGCGCAGCGCCAGCAACTGGTGCAGAAGGACCTGTTCGACACGCTGGCGGCGCAGTACAAGGCTTGAGGGTTGCGCGAGCATGAATGTCCTTGTTCTCATTGCCGGGGTCGCGGACCCCAAATGGCCTTTGCCGGCGACGCCCGACTCGGGCGCGTTGCAGGCGCACGCCGATCGCTACGCGCTCCTGAGCCCGTTCGACGAAGCCGCGCTTGAGCTGGCGCTGAAGCTGCGCCACGCCGATGCCGGCGTCGCGATCCACGCCTTGGTCGCCGGCCCGGAAAGCCTGGTGCGCAAGGTGGCCGAATGGCGCCTCGACAGCGTGCGGCGCCTGGCCGCGGGCGGCGCGGCTGCCTGGGATGCTTCCGCGTTCGCCACCGGCCTCGCCGGCGCGGCCGCCGCGGTGGCGCCCGATGCGGCGCTGGTGCTGATCGGGCGGGAGTTCGGCGATTTCGACGACGGCGCCGTGGCGCCGTTGCTCGCGCGCGCCCTGCGGTTGCCGCACGTCGGCTTGACCGTCGGCGTGGCGTTCCAGGACGGCAGCGTGTGGGCGACGCGGCAGCGCGCCGGCCGCATCGAACGCGTGCGGCTGCTGGGCCGCGCCCTGCTCTCGGTAACCAACGACCCCCAGAACCGCCTGCGCCATCCGCTGCTCAAGAACGTGATGGCGGCGCGCAAGCTGCGCATCGATGCCGTGGAGGCCGGCCCGCCGGCCGCGAGCGTGACGCTGGCGGCCCTGCAGCCGTTGGTTGCACCGCCACGGGCCGGCGCCTGCCGCCTGCTGAAAGGCAGTGCCGAGGCACAGGCGGAGGCGCTCGCCCAAGTCCTGCTGGAAGGGGTTCCGGCATGAACGCGCAGTGCACTCTCACAGTGGTGCTGCCGTTCGCACCGGACGAACGCGAGGCGCACGAGCGGCTGGTCGCGGCCGCCTGCGCGCTGCACGGGCAAGGCGGCTGGGCCGCGCTAGAAGTGCTGCAACTGGTGCCGGCTCCCGCCGCCGCGCCGGCGGTCGGCACCGGCGACGCGCTGGCGTGGTACGAGGTCAGCAACCCGCATGTCGCCGCCGACACCGAAGCCGAGACATTGGCGCGGCTCGCTCGCGCGGCCCTGGCGACCGCCGGCCAGGCCGGCGATGGGCCCCGGCTGGTGGTCTGGCCGGCCGGACCGCTTGGCGAGGAAGCAGCCGCGCTGCTCGCGGCCGACCTGGGCGCAGCCGCCCTGGGACGCTGCACCTCGCTGGGCGCCGACGCCGGCGCTGTGACCGCCAGCCGCGCGGTTTTCGGCGGCCGCCTCGAGGTGCAGCTGCGCTGCGAGGCGCGCCTGGCCTGCGCGGCGTGGCGGCCGCAAGGCAGCGTGCCGCCCGTGCAGGCGCTGCCCGCGAACCGCGTCCGCCAGCTCGCGGTCGAGATCGAGGCGCCGCCCGTGGCCGAGACCGAAGCGCTGCATAGCGCCGACGGCCTGGCCCGCCTGGACGGCGCGCGGCTGGTGGTCAGCGGCGGGCGCGGCATGGCCGGGCTGGAGGGATTCGAGCAGCTGGGGCGGATTGCCGCCAGCCTCGGCGGCGCCGTTGGTGGCAGCCTGCCGGCGGTCGACGCCGGCTGGGTGCCCGTGGCACGCCAGGTCGGCCAGTCCGGCCGCTTCGTGTCGCCGCGGCTGTACTTCGCGGTCGGCATTTCCGGCACGCCCCAGCACTTGGCCGGCGTCGCCGGCACGGCGCGCATCGTCGCCGTCAACAAGGACCCGGACGCGCCGATCTTCGGGGTGGCCGACGTCGGCGTGGTGGCGGACTGGCAGGAGCTCCTGCCCTTGCTGGCGCAGCAGCTCGAAGCGCGGCGTGCCGGCGGCGCCAGCTGAGCCACGGGGAAAGGCGGCCTGTACATGACGGTGTCTACAATCCTCGCTTACAAGCCAAGCGCGAGGTTCGCCATCGACAGACTCTGGGCCATGGAAGTGTTCGTCCGCGTCGCGGAATGCGGGAGCTTTTCGCGTGCGGCCGAATCATTGGACCTGGCGAACGCCACCGTCACCACCTGCGTGCGCAACCTAGAGCGGCACCTGAACGTGACGCTGATCAACCGCGACACGCGCCGGCTGCGGCTGACCGAGGAAGGCGAGCTGTACCTGCCGCGCGCGCGCGAATTGCTGCAGTCGATCGCGCTCACAGAGGAGCAGGTGCGCACGCGGGTCGGCGAGCTGAGCGGCTGGCTACACGTGGAAACCCCGATCTCGCTGGGCCACGCGCTGCTGTGCCCGGCACTGCCGACCTTCGCCCAGCGCTACCCCGACATCTCCACCGCGGTCATCCTCAGCAACCAGCCGCACCATTTGATCGAGCGCGCCATCGACGTCGCGATCCGCATGGACCACGTCGAAGACGCCGACCTGGTGGCGCGGCCGATCTACGAAAGCAGCTACGTGATCTGCTGCACACCGGAAGTGGCGCGCAGCTTGCCGGAAGATCCCGCGGAACTGGACCCGAGGCGCTGCCTGGGCATCCTGCTGGAAGAACGCCGCCATTCGAACGCATGGCAGCTGCAGCGCGGCGACGAGAAGATCGAGCTGAAGCCCGAAGGCCCGCTGCACTTCAACAGCAGCGACGCCGTCCTGATCGCCGCAGAATGCGGCGTCGGGGTGGCCTGCGTGCTGGACATCTTCGCCAACCGGCACCTCGATGCCGGCACCCTGGTGAGGGTCTACCCGCAGTGGACGCTGCCGGTCAAGACCTTCTACCTGGTGACGGCCAAGGCCCGCGCCAACTCCGCCAAGGTGCGGGCCTTCACCGACTTTCTGTTCGAGGTGTTCGATTCCGAGCGCCGGCCCAGCGCCCGCCGGGCCGTGAGCGTCAAGGCGCTGGGCAAGCGCTAGGGGCCCCGTCAGCGCATCAGCCCCAGCGTCCGCGGCAGCCACAGCGAAATCACCGGCAGCGCCACCAGCAGCGCCAGCCGCGCCACATCGGCGACCAGGAAGGGTACCAGCCCGCGCCAGATCGCCGAGATCGGCACTTCCGGCAATTGCGCCCGCAGCACGAACAGGTTCATGCCCACCGGCGGCGAGATCAGCCCGATCTCGACCACGCAGACCACCAGGATGCCGAACCACACCGGATCGAAACCCAGGCCCGTTACCAACGGAAAGAACACCGGCAGCGTCAGTAGGATCATGGAGAACTCCTCCATCGCCGTGCCGAGCACGAGGTAGATCACCACGATCGCCGCCACGATCCAGATCGGCGCCACGTCCAGCGTCTTCACCAGCGCCATCAGGTCGTTGGTCATGCTGGTGAAGGCGACGAAGTTGGCGAAGATCATGGCGCCGATCAGGATGGTGAACAGCATCCCGGTGGTGACCGCCGAATCCACCAGGATGGTCCGCAGCTCGTCCCAGGTGAGCGTCTTGCGCCCCCACGCGATCAGGTAGCCGCCGGCGGCGCCGATCCCCGCCGCCTCGGTGGCGGTGAACACGCCGCCGTACATGCCGCCGATCACCAGCCCGAACAGCAGCAGCACCGGCCAGACATTGACCAGCGCGCGCGCGCGCCCGCTCCAGGGCGTGCGTTCGCCGTGCGGGCCGGCCGACGGATCGCGCCACACGGTCCAGTTGCTCGCCGCCACGTAGAAGCCCATCGCCACGATGCCCGGCACCATGCCGGCCGCGAACAGCGCGCCGATCGAGGTTTCTGTCATCAGGCCGTACAGGATCATCAGCGCGGACGGCGGGATCAGGATGCCCAGCGTGCCGCCGGCGCCGACGGTGGCGGCGGCCAGGCTGTCGCTGTAGCCGAAGCGGCGCATCTCGGGCACTGCCACCTTGGCCATCGTCGCTACCGTCGCGACGGCAGAGCCGCAGACCGCGCCGAAGCCGGCGCAGGCGACGATGGTGGAGGTGGCCAGGCCGCCGCGCCGGTGCCCCAGGAACGCATAGGCGGCCTGGTACAGCTGGCGCGAGAGCCCGCCACGGGTGACGAAGTTGCCCATCAGCACGAACATCGGCACCACCGACAGCGCATAGCCGGTGGCCTCGAAGATCTCCGTCGCGCCCGAGAACACGGCGGCGCTCGAGCCGCGCATGATCCACAACCCCGCGATGCCCACGGCACCGAGTGACAGGCCGACCGGCAGCCGCAGCACCAGCGAAAGCAGGAAGAAGGCCAGGAAGGCCAGCAGGGTCGCGGTCATGGAGCGGTTCCTTGGTCGGCAGCAGCCGGCGCCAGCGCCAGCACGAAATGGGCAACAGCCGCGATCGCCAGCAGCACGGCGACGATGGCGAAGGCCGGCGCCATCGAGATGCGCAACAAGGCGGTGAGCTCGCCTTCACGCCCCGCCTGCAGCGCGCGCGTGAGCGCGAGCCAGCCCGCTCCCAGCATGATCAGCCCGGACAGGAATTCGCCGGCGCGCTCGCGCAGGGCCTGCCAGCGCACCGGCACCGCCGAATCGAGCAGGTCCAGCTGCACGTGGTTGCGGTCGTGCGACACCAGGGCGACGCCGATGAACACCACCATCAGCATCAGCAGCTCGGTCAGTTCCACCGAGCCGCGCAGCGGCTGATCGAGGAACTTGCGGCCGACCACGTCGACGAACGCGACCACCATCATCAGAAACACGCCGCCAGCAGACAGCCAGCGCATCGCGCCCCACAGCCGCTGCTGCAGCCGCGCCGGCCAGCGCGCGCGCGGCGGTGTAGAGACGGCAAGTTCCGGCATCAGCGCGGCGGGAGCGAGCGCGGGAAACTGCAGCTCATGGCTTTGCGACACGATCGACCTCCGCCCGCAGCTGCTGCAGCACCTTCTCCGGATCGGCCACGCCCTTCTCGCGCGCCGCGGCGATCATCTCGCGCCCGATCCCGGCCGACGCCGTGGCCATCTGGCGCATCAGCTCGTCGGAGGCGGTGACGATCTGGGTGCCGCCCTTCTTCATCAGCTCGATGGCGTCGCGGTCCTCGGCGTCGAACGCGGAGCCCCAGCGGCGCGACAACCTGTCACCCGAAGCGCGCTCGACCACGGCCTGGTCCTCGCGCGAGAGGCTGTTCCACTTGGCGTCGGAGATGTAGAAGGAGCCGAACCCCATCCACATGCCGCCGGGCACCAGCGTCGCGTGCTTGACGAACGGATCGATCTTGAACGACTTGACGGTCTCGATCGGGTTGAACGACGCATCGACGATGCCGCCGGAGAACATCTGGTACAGGTCGCTGGCCGGCTTGACCACCGGCTGGCCGCCGAAGGCCGTGACGATGTCTGCCCCGAGCTTGGCGCCCACCAGCACCTTCAGGCCCTTGAAATCGGCCGCCGTGCGCAGCGGCTTGGCGGTCGAGTACATGTGGTTCGGGCTGCCGGCGCCGGTGGACAGCATCTTGACGCCCTTCCACTCGCCCGACTGCGCCAGGTGCGGCCGCAGCACCGTCCACAGCGCGGCTGAGACGCGCTCGCCGTTGGCGTGGGGGCCCATCGCGAACGGCACGCTCAGCAGCATGCCGGTGGGCATCGGCTCGGCGTTGTAGGCCACCACGGTGAAGGAGGCATCGGCCAGGCCCTGCCGCACCGCGTTGAGCGACTGGTGCGGCGGCGCCACCGGTTTGGCCAGCATGTTGCACTTGACGCGGTTGGCGGTGCCTTGCTCCACCTCGCTGCACCACGCCTTGATGGTGGTGTTGATGTGGTGGCTGGGCGGCACCCAGCTCGAGATGTTGATCACGTTCTGCGCCGCCGCCGTGCCGGCGAGCGGCAACAGGATGGCCAGGGCGGCCAGGCGCAGCGCATGGCGGGGATTCAATCGATTCAGCATGTCAGTCTCCTTCGTTTGTCAGTGTCAACCGTTCATGGCGCCCGCAGCTCGGTGATCGCGCCGCTGCCGTCCCAACCGGCCAGGGCGTCGACCTCGGCGCGCTCGCCTTCACTCAGCACCCAGTCCGCCGCGCGGGCGTTGGCCTCGACCTGCGCCGTTGTGCTCACGCCCGCGATCACCGAGGGCACTTCCGGATGCGCCAGCAACCAGGCGATGGCGAGCTCGCCCAGGCTGTGGCCGCGGGCATGCGCCCAATCCTTCAGCTGCGCCTGCAGCGCCTCGTTGCGCGGCGTCCGGCTGTCGCGCACGATCGGGCTGCCGGCCGCGCCCCGCGTGCCCGCGGGCGCCGGCGCACCGGCCTGGTACTTGTCCGACAGGAAACCCCCGGCCAGCGGGAAGTACGGCAGGAAGGCCACGCCCCGCTCGCGGCAGTAAGGCAGCGTCTCCAGCTCCACGTGCCGGCGCAGCAGGTTGTAGTGGTTCTGGCAGGACACCGGCTCGGGCCAGCCGCGCGAGCGCGCCAGCGCGGCCAGCTCCGCATGCCGCCAGGCCGCGTGGTTGCATTCGCCGACGTAGCGGACCTTGCCGTCGCGCACCAGCTCGTCGAGCGCCGCCCAGACCTCCTCCACCGGCACGCCGGGTTGGGAAAAGTGCAGCTGGAACAGGTCGATGCGGTCGGTCTGCAGCCGCTTCAGGCTGGTTTCGCAGTGGGACCGGACCCGGTCCCGGACCGATTCGCCCGGCGCCAGCCCCTGCAGGTGGAACTTGGTGGCGATCACCCACTTGTCGCGCTTCCCCTCGAGCGCCTGGCCGATGTGGCCCTCGCTCTCGCCCTGGCCGTAGCGGGTCGCGGTGTCGACGAAGTTGATGCCCAACTCGCCGGCGCGGGCAATGCAGGCGATCGACTGCGCGAGCGCCAGCCGCGGCGGCCCGAAAGTGTTGCCGCCGAGTCCGACCACCGAGACTTGCAGGTCGGTGGCGCCCAGGGTGCGGTAGTGCATCGCGCGCTCAGTGCTGCAGGAAGTTCAGCACCAGCCGGTTGAACTTCTCGGCGTGCTCCCACTGGGCCCAGTGGCCGCACTTGCTGAACACGTGCAGCTCCGCGTCCTGCAGGCCCCAGACCATGCGCAGGCCGCTGTCCAGCGGCACGAAGCGGTCGTCCCGGCCCCAGGTGACCAGGGTGGGCGCCTGGATCTCGCCCAGCCGGCCGCTCAGGTCCGGCACCT
Organism: Ramlibacter sp.; assembly: GCA_029237735.1. Classification (GTDB taxonomy): domain Bacteria; phylum Pseudomonadota; class Gammaproteobacteria; order Burkholderiales; family Burkholderiaceae_C; genus Ramlibacter. The sequence goes on from JAQZBU010000004.1 coordinate 31,902, forward strand.
GGCGCGGATTGACTTCCATGCTGGTGCAGAAGTTTTCAAGGTGCTCGCGGTGCCGCATCATGTTGTCGAAGCGGCCCTGCAGCAGTTGCGGGGTGAGCGTCTTCGGGTCGTACACGAAGACGTCGAGCATGCGCTGCAGGTTCTCCATGTTGGGCGTGCGGTACAGCGCCTGGATCAGCCGGATGCCCTCGGGCGGCATCGGCACGAACAGGCTCTGGCCGACGCCGCCGCCGCCCATGATGACCATCTTGCCCAGCCGCTCCGGGTAGGCCAGCGCGAAGTTGAGCGCATTCACGCCGCCCATCGAGTTGCCCACCAGGTGCGCCTTGTCGATATTCAGCACGTCCATCAGGCCCTTCACGGCGGCCGCGTTGATGACGCCGCGCGAGCCGGTGCGCACGACGATCGGGTCGCTCTTGTTCCAGCCCGGGCTGTCGGGCAGGATCACCCGGTAGCCGGCGGCGGCAAAGGCGTCGACGTTGCGGTGGAAGTTCGACCAGCCCGAGGCGCCGGGACCGGAGCCGTGCATCATGATCACCGCGGGGCCGCTGCCGCCGCAGTCGTTGTAGTGGATCTGCAGGTCCAGCTCGCCCTCGCGGACGCGGACGACCTTGCTGGTGTCGGATTCGGTGATGTTGCTCATTTCAGGCTCCTGATTGAGGCCGCGCCGTCGCGGCCGGGGGTGATGGATGGCTCATGCCGCTGCGGCTGCAAGGCCCGGTTGCCTCGCGCCGGCCGTGGCCGGCTTGAGCAGGAAGGTCGCCAGCGCCGGTACCAGGACCAGCGCGCCGAGCATGTTCCAGAGGAACATGAACACCAGCAGCAGGCCCATGTCGGCCTGGAACTTGATAGGCGAGAAGGTCCAGGTGAGGACGCCGAGCGACAGGGTGACGCCGGTGAAGACGACCACGCGGCCGGTAAACAGCAGCGCGCGGTAATAGGCTCGCGACAGGCTCTCGCCGCGGCGCAGCCAGTCGAGCGTGACGCTCAGCACGTACAGGGAGTAGTCCACGCCGATTCCCACGCCCAGGGCGATCACCGGCAAGGTGGACACCTTCACGCCGATGCCCAGCAGCACCATCAGCGCCTCGGCCAGGATCGAGGTGAGCACCAGCGGCAGCACGGCGCACACCACCGCCCGCCAGGACCGGAAGGCCAGCGCGCACAGCAGCACCACCGCGGCGTACACGCCCAGCAGCATCGGCAGGTTGGACGCCTTCACCACGATGTTGGTGGCCGCCTCGACGCCGGCGTTGCCGGCAGCCAGCAGGAACTTGGTGGTCGGGGTGTCGTTGGCGGCAGCGAAGGTTTGCACCGTGGCCACGACGGCCGTCAGCGTCTCGGCCTTGTGGTCCCGCAGGTAGGCGTGCAGCGCCAGCAGGTCGCACGTCTCGTTGAACAGCTCGCGCGGCGCACGCGACGCGCTGGCGTTGATCAGGCCCTGGTTGCGCACCAGGTCGTACCACTTGAGGGACCCTTCGTTCAGGCCCACGGCCGCGCGACGCGTGAGGCCGGCGAACGAAGCCGTTCCCTCCACCTCGGCCAGCTGCCGCAGCTGCCACTCCAGCGCGTCGACGCGCAGCAGCGTGTCGTGGTCTGCGCAGCGGCCCGGCGTGGTGCGCACCATCACCACGAACACGTCGCTGCTGGCGGCATAGCGGCTGATCACCCAGGCGTTGTCGCGGTTGTAGCGGCTGTCCTGGCGCAGTTCGGGCGCGCCGGCGTCGAGGTCGCCGATCTTCAAATCCAGGCTCACCCAGAATCCAGCGACCCCCAGCAGCACGGCCATCACGATCGCGGCCAGCGCCGGGCCGGGGCGGGTGAACAGGTCGAGGAAACGCCACAGCGGCTGACGCTGTGGCGCACTGGCACCGGCCTGTTCCGCCTGCAGGCTGCGCTGCGCGGCGCGGGCGGAGACCCCGGTGTAACTCAAGAGCACCGGCAGCAGCGCCAGGTTGGTGAAGATCAGCAGCGCGACGCCCAGGCTGGCCACCACGGCCAGCTCGCGGATGATCGGGATGTCGATCACCGACAGCACGGCAAACCCCACCACGTCCGCCAGCAGCGCCGCCGCGCCGGCCAGGAAAAGGCGTCGGAAGGTGTGGCGCGCGGCCACCAGCCGGTGCGTGCCTCGTCCGATGTCCTGCATGATGCCGTTCATCTTCTGTGCCCCGTGGCTGACGCCGATGGCGAACACCAGGAACGGCACCAACACCGAATACGGATTGAGCGTGTAGCCCAGCAGCGGCAACAGCCCCAGCAGCCAGACCACCGCCACCAGCGTGCAGCCCAGCACCAGCGCCGTGCTGCGCCAGCAGCGGGTGAAGGCCAGCAGCACGGCCGCCGTGATGGCCACCGCCACCGCGAAGAAGGCGAGCACGGCGCGCAGGCCGTCGATCAGGTCGCCCATCACCTTGGCGAAGCCGGTGATGTGGACCCGCACGCCCTCGGCCTCGTACTTCGCGCGCAACGTCTCGAGCCGCTGCGACAGCGCGCCGTAGTCCAGCTCGGCGCCGTCGGCGGTCTGCTCCAGCAGCGGCACGTGGATGACCGAACTCTTCAGGTCCGGCGCGACCAGCTGACCGATCTCGCCCGAGCGCTGCACGTTGGCAGCCAGCGTCTGCAGCGCGGCCGGTGAGCCGTCGTAGTCCGGCGGCATGACCGGGCCGCCCTCGTAGCCGTCCTCGGTGCTGGCGATCCAGCGCACCGCCGGCATCCACAGCGACTTCATGTAGGAGCGGTCGACTCCGGGCAGCAGGTAGACCTCGTCGTTCAGCCGGCGCAGCGTGTCCAGGTAGCCGCGGTCGAAGATGTCGCGCCCGGCCGGCGCGGCCACCACCAGCCGGACCACGTTGGCCAGGCCCTTGATGTCCTTCTCGTGGGCCAGGAAGTTGAGGATGAAGGGGTGCTGCGCCGGAATCGTCTTGGCGAAGCTGGCGTTCAGGCGCAACTGGGTGGCGGCCACGGCCAGCACCAGCGTGACCAGCGCGCACAGCAGCACAACCCAGCCGCGGTGGTTGAACAGCGCGCGTTCCAGCGCGTTGCCGGAGGCGCGATCGAAGTCCGCGGCGTCGGCGACGACGGCGAAATCGGTGGCGGGCTGCTTGGCTGCCATGGGTAGTTCTTGTCCTCGTTGCCGGGCGTCAGCCCAGGGCAATGACCTGCGGGCCCAGCAGGCCGACAGCGACGATGCGGCCGGGCCCGGCCGCGGCCAACCCGGTCAGGGGAGCCGGGCGCAGTGCCGGCACGACACTGAAATTGCGGCCGGCGTCGCCGCTGACCAGCAGGCTGCCGGACTCGCTCGCCACCACCACAGTGGCGCCGCGCGTCCAGGCGGCGGTCAGAGCCGCTCGGCCGGCCGGTTGCGAGGACGCCCAGTGCAGGCCGTCGTCGGTGCTGCGATGGACCCAGCCGCCCAGGCCGAGCGCCAGCAGCGCGCCCTCGGTGGCGATGAGGGCGAACACGGTGCTGCGAAAGGCGGTGGTCACGGCCTCGAAGCGCTGCCCCGTGCCGGCGCGGCGCAACAGCAGGCCCTGTTCACCGGCGGCATAGGTGGCGCCGCCATGGACCGCCAGTGCATAGAGGTGGCGCTCCCCGGGGTTGTCGAGCGCGCCGGGCAGCGGCTGCCAGTTGCGCCCGCCATCGCGGGTCTCGACGGCCAGGCCGTAGGCGCCCACCGCGATCACGTGCTCGGCGCCGTAGACGTGCAGGTCCAGGAAGGGCTTGTCGGGCCCTTCCTCGCGCCAGCGGGCCAGCTGCTGGTCGAGCGCGGCACTGCCGCCGCGCCGGGCCTGCAGGCCGGCCAGCAAAGCGCGGCCATCGAGCTGCTTGCGCCAGCTGCGGCCGCCATCGGCCGTGTGCAGCAGCACGCCGCCATGGCCGCAGGCCCAGCCGCTGCGGGCGTCGGCAAAGCCAACCGCGGTCAGGGTGACCGAGGTCGGCACGCCGACCTGTGTCCAGCGCTCGCCGCCGTCGTCGCTGCGCAGCACGTGGCCGCGCTCGCCGACCGCTACCAGCGCGTCGCCGGCGCGTGCCACGCCCATCAGCGCGGAGCGCGCGGCCAGCCGCGAGGCCCGCGCCGGTGCATCCAGCGGATCGGCCACAACGCTGCCCGCGGCGGGCGAATTGGCCCGCGCCGGCAGCACCACCGCAGCGGCGGCGGCAGTCAGCAGCGCGCGGCGAGTGGACAATACGGGAGACACGCGAATTCGGTCCTGTCCGTTCAACGCACGCCGGAGCCGGCCAGCGAGTCGGGCGCGAAGAAGCTGGCGCCCCGCGGCTTGACCGCCTGGTACTGCGGGCCGGCATCGCCCATGCCGCAGCGATAGACGTACTGGCCGGTCAGCAGGTTGTAGAACGCGTCCCAGCAGGTGCCGCCCACGTAGGCGGGGATGTCCGGCGCGGCAAAGCCGAACAGCTGCACGGTGCGCCAGAGCTGGCCCTGGTCGTCCCAGCCGTCCTGCAGGGCCGGCGCCCAGGAATCCTCATCGATGTAGTAGCGGCGCTTGGCCACGGCATGGCGCGCGCCGGCCTTGCGGGTCGACTCCAGCACCCACACGCGGTGCAGTTCCCAGCGCACCAGTTCCGGCTTGACGTGCTGCGGGCCCATCACCTCCGCGTCCTTGGCCATCAGCATGCGGTTGTTGTTGTAGGGGATGAACATCTCCTGCTTGCCCACCAGCTTCCAGTCGAAGCGTTCGGGACTCGACAGCGGCGCCTGCACCTCGTCGAAGAAGTTGACGCCCGAGGCCACGAAGTCGGGCGTGTCGAAGCCCACCGTGGGCGCGCGCCGCACCCGCCGCTGGCCGGCGAGGTAGCTCCAGACCTGGCTGGGCGTCTTGCTGTAGTCGCTGGAGTGGTGCACCAGCAGGCCCTCGCCGGCGCGGAAGGCCGGGCCGTTGACGGTCTGCAGGTAGTAGGTGGGCACCAGGCCGTCGTACTTCTCGGCCGTCTGCGGGCCGTAGTTCCAGGGGAACTGTTCGTGTGCCTCGGTGTCGCTCGCCAGCACCTGCTGGCCGCTGGGCGTCACGGTCCATATCTTCTGGCGGGCAATGCTGGATTCGCCGCGCCAATGCAGCACCGCGTTCCAGCGCGCCTCGTCGCCGGTCTTGGGCACGGGGAACGGCAGGCCGCCGGCGCCGGCCGAGTCGATCCCCATTCCGCCCGCCACCAGCTTGGAACGCGTCGCGTTGCGCAGCGTGTTGTCGTAGTACCACTGGGGCGCGGCGGCGGTGCGGCGGGTCGGGTAGACGTCGATGCGAAAGCCCTTGTGCTTCTTCAGCAGCGCCTTGCTGCCGTCGCTGAGCCGGTCAGCATATTTGTCGACGTTGTCGGCGCTGATCGAGAACAGGGGCTTGTCGGCGGCGAAAGGGTCCTGGCGGCGGTCGCCGTCGCGGGCCCCGGCCGGCACGGTGGTGTGGCCGCCGGTCCAGGCCGGGATGCTGCCGTCCTTGTTGCCGGCCTTCTCGGCCCCCATCGGAGTGAGCGTGGTCTTGAGGGTGGCGGCTTCCTGCTCGGTGGCAGCGGCGCCCGCGGCCAGCGGCAGCGCCAGTGCGGCAATGGCCGCGGCAATGGGGAAGAGGTTCATGTACTGGTTCCTGGGTGTCGAAGCGGTGCGGCGGTCAGAAAGTGCGCTGCACGGTGAGCGAGACGAAGTCGCGGTCGCGCATGGCCTGGCGGAAGGTGCTGCTGTAGTTCTGCGCGCCGTCCAGCATGGGACCGATAGGGCCGAAGTAATGGGTCCACGAGACGCCGAATTTCCAGGCCTTGAGGTATTCGCCGTTGACGCCGATGGTCAGGTCGCCGCCCCGGTGCGGGCCCAGGCCGGCAACCATCGAGCGGCCCTTCGGCGCGTAGCCCAGGTTGATCGGCACGCTGATGTCCAGGCCCTCGACCACCTGGTAGTAGCTGGGTTCGAGCAACACGCGCAACCCCCAGGCGGTGCGGTCGGCCAGCGGCTCGACCTGGCCGGCGTTCCGGCGGATGTCGGTCACGTGGTTGAAGGCCACCTCGGCGACCACTTGCGCGGCGTGCCAGAGGGCCGTGCGGGGCAAGGCATGGAGCGCCGACACCTGGCCGTGCACCGAATTGCCGGTGGCATAGAGCGGGTTGTCGCGGTTGTCGCCGCTGCCCAGCCACAGCGCCCCGGTGCTGGCCAGCGGCGTGCTGCGGCGGGTGGAGAGTTCGCCGGCCACGCCGACATCGGCCAGCGTGGTGCTGAAGCTGGCGCCGAACAGGCGGATGTTCTCGGCGTACACCTCGCGGATCTGGCCCACGCGCCCGGTGACGGGGTCGAAGCTGCCCGGCGCGTCGGGGTAGATGTACAGGGCCGGCGTCTTGGCGTGGAACTGCAGCGCGTACAGGCCGTACTCGACGTCCGAGCCGCGCGGCTTGTAGCGCAGCTGGCCGCCGAACTGGCCCGAGTTGCGGGCCTCGACGCTGCCGGCGTGCAGGAAGGCCGGCGGCGGCAGGCCGGGCGCCGGCGGCGCCCCGAGCAGGAAGCGCTCGGCGCCCGGCCCCCCCATGTCCAGCGGCGCGAAATAGCTGCCGGCGGCCGGCAGCCGGTAGGGCTTCCAGTCGAACTGCACGTACGCGCCCATGCTCACCGTGTCCGACACCTGGGCCTGGATCGAGGCCTGGTTGACCGGCATCAGGATTTCCTTGACCTGCGAACCCGGCACCGAAAGGGCTTTGATCACGTCCACCGGCGCCTGGGCGCCGGCGATGCCGTTGTTGCCGAAGAACAGGCTCTCGCCGTACAGCAGCGTGTGCTTGCCCAGGCGCGCGGTGAGCGGGCGGCCGGCCAGCTCGAAGCGGCCGAACACGAAGGCATCGAGCAGTTCGGCCTTGCGGCCGTGCAGCCGGCGCGTGGTGTCCGTGAACTGGTTGAACGGCACGCTGGCGGCGTTGGCCGTGAAGGGCGAGTCGTTGTCGTTGCCGCGGTTGTAGATGGCGTCGTACCAGGCGGCGCCGGAAATGCGGGCGCCGAAGCCGTTGCCGTGCACCACGTCCAGCTCGCTCAGCAGGTCGAGCCGATTGGTGATCAGGCCCTTGCGGAAATTGCGGTCGCCGTCGTCGAGGTTGGGATCGGCGACCAGTTCGGCCGCCGGGTTCTTCAGCCGGAAGGCCGTGCTGTACTTGATCGTGTTGTCCCAACGCGCCTTGAGCGCGGGGTTGCCGGTGTCCAGCTCGATGGCGCCGGCGCCTGGGGCGGCCAGCAGGCCGGCCGCGGCCATGCACAGGGCCAGGGTCTGCGGCTGGCCTGGTTTCAGTTTCAGGGTCAAAGAAGTGTCTCCTCGGGGAAAAGCCGCACTCCGGCGGTTGGGTGGACAGCCCCAGCGCGCCCTGCGTGGGCCGCGCCGTGGGCGGTGGGGCGCAAGCGCCAGGACGTCACGCCGCCATCGGCTTGCCGAAGGTCAGCGGCGGCAGCTCGCCGCCCAGCATGTGCGAGCCCAGCCAGCCCGAGATGTCGTCGGCGTTCTGGGTGATGTGGTTGCAGGCGACCAGGGTGTCGCGCAGCACGCGCTGCATCGGATTGCTGCTGTAGACCCCGCGCGCGCCGGTCGCCTTGTACAGCAGCAATACCGCTTCCTCGATGTTGCGGCCGACATGCGCGATCTCGGCGAGGTGCCGCACCCGGTCGTCCAGGGTCAGCAGCTGGCGCGCCTGCACCTGCGGCGTGGTGTCGGCCATCATCTGGAACAGCCGGGCCCGCGCCGAGCTGACCTTGACCACCGCGTTGGCCAGCCGGTCCCGCACATAGGGGCTCTGGTTGACCGCCAAGCCGGTGCCGGTGGCCGTGCGCACCTTCATCTGCTCGGTGTAAAGATCGATCGCCCCCTGGCCATAACCGCAGATCACGGCCGAGACCGAGCCGAAGAAGATCTGGCTGAACGGCCAGTAGTACATGGCGCCGCGGTCGGTGTGCTCGTAGTCGACCATGCTGTGGCAGCGATGGGTGGGCACGAATGCCTTGCGGATCAGCAGGCTCTTGCTGCCGGTGCCGCACAGGCCGAAGGTGTACCAGTCGTCGATCACCTCGTAATCGGAGCGCGGCACCAGGAACGAATAGCGGTCTACCGGGATGTCCTGGTCGTCGCGCACCAGGCCGCCGATGAACGCCCAGTCGCCGTGGTCGGTGCCGCTGGAGGTGGGCCAGCGGCCATCCAGCACGTAGCCGCCTTCGACGCGGGTGACGGACCCGACCGGCGGGTAGCTCGAGGCGATGATGACGGTGTCGTCCTTGCCCCAGACGTCGTCGCCGGCGCGCGGGTCGAGGTGGCCGAACTCCCACTGGTGCACGCCCAGGATCATCATGTTCCAGGCGCTGCTGCAGCAGCCGCGGCCCAGTTCCATCAGCACCCGCCAGAACACCTCGGGGTGCATCTCCCAGCCGCCCCAGCGGCGCGGCTGCAGGATCTTGAAGAAGCCGGCGTCGACGAAGGCGCGGATGGTGGCGTGAGGAACCTGGCGTGCCTTCTCGACGGCATCGGCCTGCTCGCGCAGCCACGGGATCATGGCGCGGGCGCGGGCGACCAGTTCGTCGGAAGTGGGCACGTCGCTGGCCACGGGTTTGAGTACGGCGGACATGGGAGATGTCTCCTTGGATGGGTCTGTGTGGATGGGGGCGGGCGGGTCGAACGACCTAGCCCTGGGAAGAAGAAGAAGCGGTCGCGGCGATGCGAGGCTGGTTGCGCTTGTGGCCCCAGTCGCTCATCTTGTCGTAGGTGATCACTTGCCAGTTGGCGTCGTCGACGACGATGCCGCCCCAGCCGATCTCGATGGCGAAGCCGGACGGCGTGCGCACGTAGAACGAGAACATGCGGTCGTTGGGGTGGTGCCCCAGCTCCAGCATGATGGTGCAGCCGGCCTTCACGCAGCGGTCGTAGGCCAGGCCCACGTCGTCCATGTCCTGCACTTCGACCATCAGGTGGTTGAGGATCTTGGGCGACGGGAAGCCGGCGGTGGCCAGGGAATGGTGGCGGCCGGTGGCCGTGTGGAAGAAGGTGGCGTCCGCAACCATCCCGGGGCCGAGCTCCTCGCGGATGTAGTCGGATATCTTCAGGCCCAGCACCTCGCGGTAGAACTTCACCGTGGCCGCATAGTCGTTGGCGCGCGGCAGCAGGTGGCCGATGCCCAGCGGGCCGGTAAGGAAGCCCGGCCCCTTCATCACGCTGGAGCGGAAGGGGTCGGCAGCGCGCGCGATCGCGGGTCCGAAGAACAGCTCGTGGCGAAAGCCGTTGGGATCGTCCAGGCTGTACAGCCTTTCCACCCGGCGGGCCCGCGCCAGGTCGGAGCTGCAGGCCTCCACTGCCACGCCTTGGGCGCGCACGCCGGTCACGAAGGCAGCCAGGTCGTCCTCGGTGTCGAACTGCCAGCCGGCAGCGCGCAGGTCGTCTTCGTCGCCGCGCTCGAGTACGACGCGCTGCTCGCGGTCGTCCATCCGCAGCGCCAGCAGGCGCCCGTCCTCGCGCCGGCCGGCCTGGAAGCCCATCAGGTCCACCGCGAAGCGCTCCCATGCGGCCAGATCGCTCACGCCGAACACCGCATAGCCCAAGTTCGATATCGCTGCCATCGATTCACCTTTCCGACACTGTCGAATCACGTTGAAAGTGGACTGATTTCGCAAGAGGTGTGCCCATGGCCGTAGTCCGCGGGTAAGCCCTAGGAAGAAGCCGCAAATTGCCCCCCCGACGCGCGAATCGGGCCCCGCGGCGCCAGTCGCGGGTGGAATCCCGCAAGTTCACGGAATGGGAATTCAGAATTTCGGGAAACCCCCCTTTCCACGCCAGGCCGAATTTCATAAATTTCGGCATGACCCTGCGCCCTCCTTCCGCCGTCAAGCCAACGATCCGGATTCCCGACGTGCTGGCCGACATGAACCTGCCGGCCGTGCGCGACTTCAGCTCGCGGCTGCGGTTCAACCCGGAAGAAGGCCGCATCTGGCTGGACGACCGCCGCGTGCTGCTGATGCACGCGGAAGCTTTCTCCAGCCTGCGCGACGAACTGATCGCCTCGCTGGGCTGGGACACCGCACGGGGCCTGCTCACGCGCATCGGCTACGCCGCCGGCTGCCGCGACGCCGACCTCGCCCTGCGGGTGGCGCCGCCCAACACCAGCATCGAGACGATCGTTCGCTCGGGCGCGGTGCTGCATGCGCTGCAAGGCTATGTGCTGCCGGAGATCAGCCGCGACGGCCCGATCAACCCGGCCTCGGAGGACTACGTCGGCGAGTGGATCTGGAAGAATTCGCTCGAGGACGAAGGCCACGTGGCGGCCCATGGGGTCGATGGCCAGGCGGCTTGCTGGACCGAGGTGGGCTACAGCTCGGGTTACCTGAGCACCTGCGCCGGCCGCCGCATCCTTGTGCGCGAGGTCGAGTGCCGCGCGCAGGGAGCGCCGCATTGCCGCAACGTCGCCAAGCCGGTGTCGCGCTGGGAAAACGCCGAGGAAGACCTGCGCTTCCTGGAGCCGCAACCGCGCCCGCCGGAACGCGTGTTCGGCGGCTTCCGGCCTGCCCCGGCGGCGGAGCCCGCGGTAGCGCCGGCCGCGACGCCGGTGGCGCCGGACGACGCCCACGGCCGCGCCCTGGTCGGCGCGTCGGCGGCGTTCCATGTGCTACGGCACCAGATCCTGCGAGTCGCCCCCACCAATGCGACGGTACTGCTGCTCGGCGAAAGCGGCGTCGGCAAGAGCCTCGTGGCGCGCGAGATCCATCGCTGCAGCCGGCGCGCGGCCGGTGCCTTCGTGGAGATCAACTGCGCCGCGATCCCGGAAGCGCTGGTCGAGTCGGAACTGTTCGGCGTCGAGCGCGGCGCCTACTCCGGCGCCACCAGCGCCCGGCCGGGACGCTTCGAGGCCGCCAACGACGCCACGTTGTTCCTCGACGAGATCGGAACCCTGAGCCTGACGGCGCAGGGCAAGCTGCTGCGCGTGCTGCAGACCGGCGACCTCGAGCGCCTGGGCAGCAACCGCACCATCCGCACCGACGTGCGCGTGCTGGCCGCGACCAACGAAGACCTGAGCGAGGCGGTGCGCGAGGGGCGCTTCCGCGAAGACCTGTTCTACCGCCTGAATGTCTTTCCGCTGGTGATCCAGCCGCTACGCGACCGGCGCGAGGACATCCCGCTGCTGACCGAAGTGCTGCTGGAACGCTTCTCGCGCCGGCACGGCCGCGCCATCCCGGGCATCACCCACCAGGCGTTGCGGGCCATCCTGCACCACCGCTGGCCGGGCAACGTGCGCGAGCTGGAGAACGTGCTGGAGCGCGGCGTGATCCTGGCGCAGGACGGCCAGATGCTCGACGTGCACCACCTGCGCAGCGCCAGCGGTGGCCTCAGTCCCTCGTCATGGCTGGGCGTGGGCCGGGGCGGCGACCTGGAGCCCCACGACACCGAAGGCGGCGGGACAACCGAAGCGCCGGGGCCGGCGTCCATGACCGACGTCGCGCGCGGCCTGCTGCGCGACGGCCCCGCCTCGATGGAGGCGCTGGAGGACGCGATGGTGCAGATGGCGCTTGACCGGGCCGGCGGCAACGTCTCACGCGCCGCCACTCTGCTGGGCATGACGCGCGCCCAGATGGACTACCGGGTCAAGAAGCTGCAGCAGGAGCGCGCGCCGGAGCAGTGAGCACCTGCGTGCCTAGTGCGTCGCGCGGGGGAAGTCCTGCTCCGTGGTCGCCAGGATCACGCCGGCGTCTACCGGGATCGGCGGCAGGCCGCGATCCCAGTCCGTCCATGCCTGCCTGAGGGTGGCCAGCACCTCGGGCTGTCGCAGGGCCAGGTTGGCCCGCTCGCGCGGATCGGTCGCCACGTCGAACAGGTATTCGTGGCCGTCCACCCGCAGGTACTTCATGGACCCGCGCAACAACGCTGCCTGCGAGCGATGCTTCATGCGCCAGCCGAGGTCGCGGCCCGGGTTCCAGGCCGGGTCTGCGAACAGCGGGGCCAGATCGATGCCGTCGAGCGGATGTTCGGGATCGGGCGCGACGCCGGCCGCAGCCAGCATCGTCGCCGCCCAGTCCATCGTGATCGCGGGCGTGGCGCTGACGCTGGCGGGCGCGATGCGGCCCGGCCAGCGCGCGATCAGCGGCACTCGGATGCCGCCTTCGGTCAGGTCCATCTTCCCGCCGGAGAACGGCCAATTGTCCGAGAACCGCTCGCCGCCGTTGTCGCTGGTGAACACCACCAGCGTCTCCTCGGCCAGGCCCTGCGCCTCGAGTTCCGCCAGGATCCAGCCTATGCCTTCGTCCATGTGATGGATCATCTTGCGGTAGGTTGCGAGCGAGCCGCCATCCGCGTGCCGGATCGCATCGCCGATGCGCAGCGATTCCGCGCGGTCCTCGCGCGTCTCCCACGGCCAGTGCGGCGCCGTGTAGTGCACGCTCATGAGGAAGGGCTGGCCGGCTTGCCGCTCGCGCAGGAAGTTCACCGCACGCTGGCTGATCAGGTCGGTGAGGTAGCCCTCCTCGAACACCTCGGTCTCGTTGTCCCACAGGTCGTGCTTGCCGGCGACCCGGTGCGAGAAATAATCTGCGGCGCCGGAGTGCACGCCGAAGAAGCTGCTGTAGCCGCTCTTGCGCGGGCCGAACTGCGGCGGGTAGCCCAGGTGCCACTTGCCGAACAACGCGGTGGCGTAGCCGGCGCCGGCCAGCAGCGAGGGCAGCGTGGGATGCTCCGGTGGCAGGCCCAGCAGCTTGTCGCCGGCCAGCCGCCCGAGCGGCTCCTCCGCCGCGCCGCGCAACCGGTATTGCCAGCGGCCGGTGATGGCGGCAAAGCGCGTCGGAGAACAGACCGCCGAATTAGAGTAGCCGCGCTCGAACTTCATGCCCTCGGCGGCCATCCGGTCCAGGACCGGCGAGACGCCCGCGCTCATGTGGCCGCCGTAGCAGCCCAGGTCGGCCCCCCCCAGGTCGTCGGCCAGGATGAAGATGAGATTGGGACGCATGGCCCGCATCATGCCGAAGGTTCCGCGTCCAGCCGCACGGCGATGCCTTCCAGGCCGGCGGCGGCGGGATAGCGCTCCATCACCATCGGGTCGTGGCCGGGCACGATGTGCCGCAGCGAGCCGCCGGCCAGCTCGCGCAGGCGCCGGTAGGCCTGGATCGCGGCGCCGGCGTTGAAGGTGCCGATGAACAGCCGCGAGTCGTGGAAATGCTCGTAGTAGTGCGCCGAGTCCGACGCCAGCACCACCCAGCCCCGCCGGGTCCAGACGCGCACGCACTGGGTGCCGTCGGTGTGGCCGCCCAGGCGATGCACCGACAAGCCGGGCGCCAGTTCGGCGTCGCCGTCGTGGAAGCGCACCCGGTTCTGGTAGACCAGCCTGACCATGCCCGCCACGTCCTCCACCTCGTAGCCGAGGTTCAGGTACCAGTGCTGCATGTTGCGGCCGGTGGCAAAGGCCATCTCGGCGTCCTGCAGGTGAAAGCGCGCTGCCGGAAAGTCGTCGTAAGTGCCCACGTGGTCGTAGTGCATGTGGGTGACCACCACGTCCTGCACCGCGGCGGCGTCCACCCCCAGCAAGGCCAGCCCCTCCGCCGGCGTGCGATCGAGCTTGCGCCCGCGCTGCGCCGCAGTGGCGTGGCAAAAGCCCATGTCGATGACGAAGGTGCGCTCGGCATTGCGTGCCAGCCAGACGTAGTAGTTCATCGGCAGCGGCGTGTCGTGCGGATCGACCGGCTTGCGCGGGTCGACATCGATGAAGGCCTGCGCGCGCAGCCCGGGGCGGGCGGCGTAGCGGATAGCGAAGAGCTCGTAGGGTTGCGGGGCGGCGTCGAACGTTGTCATGGATGATCCTGGATGCGGTTTACTCCGTAGTCCACTTTCAAGGTGTTCATTCGGATGGCTGGAAGCCAGTGACGCGCACCAGGTCGCGCCACAGCGCGGTCTCGGCCTGCTGGATGCTTGCCATCTCCGCCGGGCCGGCGGTGGCGATCGACCCGATGGTGGAGAGCTGCCCCGCCACCTGCGGCTGCTTCATGACCACCTCGACGGCCTGGTGCAGTTCCTGAGCCTGTTCGCGCGGCAGGCCGGGGCGAGCGTACAGCGAATACCAGGTGGTCACGCCCACGTCCAGGCCCGATTCGCGGAAGGTGGGCACGTCCGGCATCGAGGCCATGCGCCGCGGGCTCGCCACCGCCAGGGCGCGCAACTTGCCGTCGGCGATGAACTTGCTCCAGCTCGGCACCGTGCCGAAGGCCATGGGCAGCGTGCCGGTCGACAAGTCGGCCAGCATCTGGATCGAGCCCGAGTAAGGCACGTGGTTCAGGTCGGCCTGGTAGCCCCGCGACACCGCCATGCCCAGGAAGTGCAGGATGCTGCCCACGCCGCTGGAGCCGTAGCTGGCGCGGCTGCCCTGAGGGGTGCGCAGCCACTCGCGGAATTCGGACATGTTGCGCACCGGCAGCAGCGGCGAGACGCACAGGCCCATGTCCACGTCCATCAGCTTGGACACCGGCGTCAGCGTCGGCTCGTAGCCGTTGTTGCGGTAGACGAAGGGAAACAGCGTGAGCGCGCCCCCGGGAATCACCGTGAACAGCGCGTCGTCGGGGCGAGAGGCGTACACGGCGCGGGGCGCGAACCGGCCGCCGGCGCCCGGCTTGTTCTCGACGACGACCGTACGGCCTATCGTCTTTTCCACGGCAGGCGCGATGATGCGCGCCAGCAGGTCGACCGAGGTGCCGGCGGGAAAGCCGACCACGATGCGTGCCGGCATGGCGGCGCGGGTGCGGACCCAGGGGCCGGCGGCGGCGAGCGAAGCGGCGGCCACCATCAGCTGGCGGCGGTTGGCGCTGGCGATCATGCCTGCCTCCTGTCTTCGGTGCGGCAGGTGGCCTCGGCGTAGCGGCCCGAGAGGAACACGAGCGGCGCGCGGTCTGCGCGCTCGAAGGCCTCGACTTGGCCGAGGAAGATGATGTGGTCGCCGCCTTCCTGGCGCAGCGCCGTGCGGCACTCGAAGCGGGCGGCGCAACCGGCCAGCAGCGGGATGCCGTGGCGCGACGTTTCCAGCGCCAGGCCGGCGAACTTGTCCTCGCCGGCGCGGGCGAAGCGGTTCGACAGCGCCTCCTGGTCGGCGGCCAGCACGTGCACAGCCCAGTGCTGCGCCTGCAGGAACACGGGCAGGCTCCAGGCCTTGCGTGCCAGGCTCCACAGCACCATCGGCGGATCGAGCGAAACCGAGTTGAAGCTGTTGGCGGTCAGTCCGACCGGCGAGCCATCCGGCGCCAGCGTGGTGATCACGGTCACGCCGGTGGCAAAGCAGCCGAGCGCCGCGCGGAACTCCCGGGGATCGAAGGCCGGCCGGTTGGGCGCGGCTTGTGCAACGAGGATGTCTGGCATCGTGCGACTCCTAGCGTGTGGCGGCGGCTTGCGCCTGGAGGTCGAGCGCGACGTCGACGATCATGTCTTCCTGCCCGCCCACCATGCGGCGACGGCCCAGTTCGACCAGGATGTCGACGGTCTTCAGGCCGTACTTCCTGGCCGCCGCTTCACTGTGGCGCAGGAAGCTGGAGTACACCCCGGCATAGCCCAGCGCCAGCGTTTCGCGGTCCACCCGCACCGGCCGGTCCTGCAGCGGACGCACGATGTCGTCGGCCGCGTCCATCAGCTGCATCACGTCGCAGCCGTGGTTCCAGCCCAGGCGGGTGGCGGCAGCGGCGAACACCTCCAGCGGCGCGTTGCCGGCGCCTGCGCCCATGCCGGCCAGGCTGGCGTCGACGCGGTCGCAGCCCTCCTCCACCGCCACGATGCTGTTGGCGACGCCCAGGCTCAGGTTGTGGTGGGCGTGCATGCCGGTTTCGGTCTCGGGCTCGAGCACTTCCTTGAGGGCGCGGAAGCGCTCGCGCACGTCGGTCATCCCGAGCGCCCCGCCGGAGTCGACCACGTAGATGCAGGTGGCGCCGTAGTTCTCCATCAGCTTGGCCTGCTGCGCCAGCGCCTGCGGCGAGCTCATGTGGCTCATCATCAGAAAGCCCACCGTGTCCATGCCCAGGTGGCGGGCGTACTCGATGTGCTGCCGGGAGATGTCGGCCTCGGTGCAGTGCGTGGCGATGCGCACCACCCGCGCTCCCGCCTGGTAGGCGGCCTTGAGGTCGTGCACGGTGCCGATGCCGGGCAGCAGCAAGGTGGCGATCTTCGCGCGCTTGACCGCGCTGGCAGCCGCCTCGATCCACTCGATGTCGGTGTGGGCGCCAAAGCCGTAGTTGAAGCTGCCGCCTTGCAGGCCGTCGCCGTGGGCGACTTCGATCGAGTCGACTCCGGCCTCGTCCAGCGCCTTGGCGATCTGTGCGGCCTGGGCCACCGTGTACTGGTGGCGAATCGCGTGGCTGCCGTCGCGCAGCGTCACGTCGGAGATGTAGATCTTCTTGTTCATGGAGTCTCCTGCTTCAGGCGGCCAGCAGGCAGCCGGCGATCTGCTCGGCCGTGCGCAGCGCCGCGCTGGTCATGATGTCCAGGTTGCCGGCATAGGCCGGAAGGTAGTGCGCCGCGCCTTCCACTTCCAGGAAGATCGAGGTCTTGAGGCCGCCCAGGCTGTCTCCCACGCCGGGGATCTTCAGGTTGCTCACTCGGTCGAACTGTACCGATTGCTTGAGGCGATACCCAGGCACGTAGGCCTGGACCTGGGCCACCATGGTGGCGACCGAGTCGGCGATGGCGCCTTCGGACGCGGCGTCGCTGAGCACGAACACGGTGTCGCGCATGATCAGCGGCGGCTCGGCTGGGTTCATCACGATGATGGCCTTGCCCTTGGCGGCGCCGCCGACGATTTCGATGGCGCGGGACGTCGTTTCGGTGAACTCGTCGATGTTGGCGCGGGTGCCGGGGCCGGCCGACTTGCTGGCGATCGACGCCACGATTTCGCCGTAGTGCACCTTGGCCACGCGGCTGACCGCCGCGACCATGGGGATGGTGGCCTGGCCACCGCAGGTGACCATGTTGACGTTCAATGCGTCGAGGTGCTGATCGCCGTTGACCACCGGCACGCAGTACGGGCCGATGGCCGCGGGCGTCAGGTCGATCATGCGGATGCCGGGCTTGGCGGCGCGCAGCAGCGCGTCGTTGCGCACGTGGGCGCCGGCACTGGTGGCGTCGAACACGATGTCGATGTCAGCGAAGGCGGGCAGGCGCATCAGGCCTTCGGCCCCTTCGTGGGTGGCGGCCACGCCCATGCGGCCAGCGCGGGCCAGCCCGTCGGAAGCCGGGTCGATGCCGACCATGGCCCCCATCTCGATGTGCCGGCCGTGGCGCAGCACCTTGATCATCAGGTCGGTGCCGATGTTGCCGCTGCCGATGATGGCGGCCTTGAGTCTTCGGGTCATGGAGGGCTCCTAGCGGACGGCAGACTGGTCGAAGCGGCAGCGCACACTGCCCAGCGCGCCCAGGTGAGCGTGGACCACGTCGCCGGGCTGGACCGGCACCATGGGCCCGAGGGCGCCGGAGAGGATCACCTCGCCGGCGCGCAAGGGCTGGCTGCGCGCGGCCATCGTGCGGGCCAGCCAGTAGGCCGCGCGCAGCGGGTGCCCCAGGCAGGCGGCACCTGTGCCGACCGAGACCGTGCGCCCATTGATGCTCATTTCCATGCCGACAGCCTCCAGCGCGACGCTGCCGATGGCCAGCGGCTGGTCGCCCAGCACGTACAGTCCGCAGGAGGCGTTGTCGGCCACCGTGTCCACCAGGGTGATCTTCCAGTCGGCGATGGCGCTGTCGACGATCTCCAGCGCCGGCAGCGCATGCGCGATGGCGGCCAGGAACTCGGCCCACGATGGCACGCCGGTCGGCAAGTCACGGCCGACGACGAAGGCCACCTCCGCCTCGACCTTGGGCTGCAGCAGGCGAACCGACGGGATCTCGTCGCCGCTGAGGAATTCCATGTCGTCGAACAGCACGCCGAAGTCGGGCTGGTCCACGCCGAGTTGCAGCTGCACGGCTTTGGAGGTCAGGCCCACCTTCTTGCCGACGATGCGCCGGCCCGGCTCGTCCAGCCGCGCGCGGACATTCAGTCCGGCCACCGCATAGGCCGCATCGAGCCCGGCGATGTCATGGCTGGCGGAAATGGGCGGGATGGCGCGGCGCTGCGCGCGCGCCTCATGCAGCGCTCGGGCGGCGGCTTGCACGGCGGGTTCGGTCATGGTTTGTCTCCTGGCGGTCCATCTGCCGGCTCGGGCCGGGTCTGTCCACTCCATAGCGAGAGCCGTGCCACGCAAAATCGGCCTGCGCGGGGCCAGTCAGCGCCTGAAATTCAGGATTTCATGAATTTCGGCCCGGCGGCGCTTGATCGCCTACCGAATTTTCGGAACCTCATGCGTCGCAGTTCAGCGCCAAGTCCGCGTCCGCCGCCACCGCGCTGCGCGCCGCCAGACGGCCGAACACCACCGCCTTGCCCAGCGCGGAGCCGGTCATGTAGGCGCCGCCGTGGAAGCCGCCCACCATTTCGCCCGCCGCAAACAGGCCTTCGATGGCTTCGCCGAACACGTCGAAGACATGCATGCCGCTGTCCACGCGCACGCCGCAGTAGGTGCCGAACACAGCGGCCGTCGACGGGTAGGCATAGAACGGCCCTTGTTCGATGCGGCGCAAGGCGCCCTGGCCGTGGACCAGCGCGGTGCGACCGAACTCGGCATCGTTGCCGGTGTCGACGGCTGCGTTGTAGCGGTCCACCGTCTCGCGCAAGGTGCCGGCCGGCAGCTCGATCTGGCGCTCCAGCGCCTCCAGCGTGTCGGCCTGGATGACCAGCCCTTCCTGCAGCCGACGGTTGAAGTCGAGGATGCGCACGCGGTCGTCGCCGCTCTCGAAAATCGGCTGGTCGAATATCTGGTAGCCGGTGTGGTACGACTGCCGCATCACCGCGTCGCCCAGCAGCTTGTACGAGATCGACTCGTCGACGAAGCGCTTTCCTTCCTGGTTGACCGCGATCGCGCCCTTGTACACAGCCAGGCAGCTGTGGTTGTTGTGGGTGTCGGTCGGGTGCTTGCCGAAGGTGCCTTTGATGTAGGCCATGTCGCGCAGGTCGGCGCCCAGCTTCCACGCCATCCGCAGGCCGTCGCCGACGTTGCCGTCACCACCGACGAACACCGCCTCGGCGTACTGCGGCGCGAAACGCTTCACCAGCTCGGCGTCGCGGCCGAAGCCGCCACTGGCCAGCAGCACACCGTTGCGCGCGTGGATCTCCAGCGGCCCCTCCGGCCCTTCGGCCAGCAGGCCGGTTACGGGAGATGCTTCGTCCTGGCGCAGCAGCCGCGTGGCGCGCGTGGACATCAGCACGCGAACACGGCCGGTCGCCTGGCAGCGGGCCGCCAGCGTGCGCACCATGTCGGCGGGATCGACCGTATGCACGCGCGGCACCGACTGGCCGGACGAGGACTCGATCGAGGGACTGAATTCCACGCCCTGCCGGCGCAGCCATTCATAGGTGTCGAGCTGGTGCGCGGCATAGGCGCCCACCAGCTCGGGGTCGTTGTCGTGCTGGCCGACCTCGATCAGGTCTTGCAGCAGCAGTTCGGCCGAATCTTCCACACCCGCGGCGCGCTGCAGGTCTGTGCCGGCGAAGGCCAGGCAGCCGCCGCTCATGGCTGAGGACCCGCCGGTCTGCGCCAGCTTCTCCAGCAGCAACACCTCGGCGCCCCGCTCGGCCGCCTCCAGCGCCGCGGCAAAGCCGGCGGCGCCGCCGCCGACCACCAGGAACTGGGTGTCGATGCGCTTCATCGCGTGTTTCCCTGCCCGTAGAACTGCAGCAGCTGGTCGACGCGCTCGGGCGGCGGCGGCTCGTTGTAGTAGCCGCGCTGGCAGCGCTGCACGCCGCTCTGGCGCTTCAGGTCCACCAGCATCTCGGCGTGCTTGACCCAGCAGGAGAGCGAGTCGAGCACCGGCACGCCATCCACTTCGGAGATGCCCTGGGTGGCAAGCAGCACGCACAGCGGCGCCTCGCCGGGAATGATCACCTCGGCCCCGGCCGCGATGCGCTGGCGGGCCGCCGTGCGGAAGCGCTCGATCAGCGGCTGCGGCTCGGCGAAGCCCTTCAGCACGTCGGCAAAGCGAAAACCCACGTCGCTGACACCGGCGAAGCGCTCGGCCAGGCCGTAGCGGCGCACGTTGTCGGCGATCAGGTCGGTCAGCTCGCTGATGAAGACCATCACGGCAAAACGGCTGCCCAGCAGGCAGGAAGTCAGCATCGCCGACTCGCCATAGCCCACCACCGGAATGCGCAGCAGCGAGCGGATCTCGCGCAGCGCGGGGTCTGGCAGCGTGCTGATCGCGTAGGCATCGAAGCCCTCGCGCTCGGCCGTCACCCCGGCCTGCACGAACTGCATCGAGTGCAGATGCTGCACCGCCGCGTAGCGGATGTCGGTGCCGGGGTAGTTGCTGGGGTACGTGCCCGGGCGCATGCCGTGCATCACGACCTCGGTGTCCGGCCGGGCCACCCGTTTGAAATGCGCCTTCAGCGCGGCGTCGTAGGCGCCGAGGTCGGACAGGACCGTGAAACTCTGGTGCCAGATGCGGATCGACATGCGTGCTCCCGGTCCTCAGGCCTTGAAGTCGACGTCCGCGGACGTGGTCACGCGGCAGAAGCGGGCGATGCTGCCCATCGAGTTGCGGTGCTCTTCTTCCGAATGGGCGCCGGTGCAGTCTTCCAGCACCACCATGTCGAAATCGCGGTCGTGGCCGTCGCGCACGGTCGCCTGCACCACCGCCTGCGTCGACACGCCCGAGCAGTAGATGCGCTCGATGCCGGCGGCGCGCAGCTGCGCCATCAATGTCGTCGAGTAGAACGGGCTGACGCGGTGCTTGGTGACCTGCACGTCGCCCGGGCGCTGCTCGAGGCTGGCGTGGATCTCGGTGCCGGAGGTGCCCAGCTTGAACAGGCCGGCCTTGGGCGCGCCGCCGAACACGGGCGAGTTCTTGGGGCACTCGTGGTAGTCGGCCGAGAAGCCCACGCGCACGAAGCCGACGGCGATGCCGGCGTCGCGTGCCTTCTTCAGAGCCACCGCGGTGTTTTCCAGCAGGCGGCGGCTGCGCACCTGCTCGCCGAGCGGCGACTTGCCGTTGGGGCCATCCGCGCTCACGAGGTCGTTCTGCATGTCGAGGATGAGGTAGATGGATTTCATGGTGTTTCGCTGGGGAGTAAAAAAAGAAAATGAATGGGTGCCGTCAGGCGGCGCTGCGCTTGCGTGCGCCGGCGGCATGGCTGCCGGCGATGCGGCCGAACACCAGGCCCTTGAGGACCGAAGTGGCGCCGGTGTAGTTGCCGTAGTAGGTGCCGACGATCTCGCCGGCGGCGTAGAGGCCGGGCATAGCATCGCCATCGCCGTTGACCACCCGCGCCTGGACGTCGATCTTCAGGCCGCCGAAGGTGAACACGTTCGACGAGATGATCGGGTAGGCATGGTAGGGGCCTTGCTCCAGCGGTGTGGCCCAGTTCGACTTGGGCGGCACCAGGCCGCGCGTGGCCACTCCGTCCAGTTCCAGCGGCTTCCACTCGCCGGGCTGGCAGGCCGCGTTGTACTCGCGCACCGTCTCTTCCAGCGTGGCGGCGGGCACGCCCATCTTGCCGGCCAGTTCGGCCAGCGTCTGCCCCGCTACCGGTGGCTTGTCGGTGCGGATGCCCAGCTTGTAGTTCGGGATGCGCTGGTGCCGCGCGTCGAGCACCACCCAGGCCGTGCCTTGCGGCTGCTCGTAGATGCGGCGGGTGACGCGCTCATAGTAGGCGTCCACGGTGCCGGGCGCCTCGTCGGTGAAGCGCCGGCCTTCCAGGTTGACCAGGATGCCGTAGGGGAAGATGAAGATCGACGGCTCGGCGATGCCCGAGCGCGGGTCGACCGGTTCGGCGTGGTAGCTGCCGAACTCGCCGGCGCCCGCGGCACCGGCGGCCAGCGCCATGGTGATGCCTTCGCCGCGGTTGTAGTAGGCGCCCTTGCACACCGGGCGCAGGTACACGGACCGCGGGCCCAGGTAGCGGGTCATCATCTCGGAGTTGCCTTCGAAGCCGCCGCAGGCCAGCACCACATCGCCCAGCAGCAGCGACTGCACGCCCTGGCGGCGCACCTGCAGGCCGGCCACGCGGCCGTCCGCGTCCTGGTGCAGGCCCAGCGCCGTGGTTTCGTAGAAAAACTGCACGCCCAGTTGCTCGGCGCGGGCGGCCAGCGCCTCCACCAACGCCGCGCCGCCGCCCACCGGCAGCAGCCGCGGCTGCGACGCGGTGAGGAACTGCGTGGGCAGGAAGTCGAAGCGTACGCCCAGGCCCTGCAGCCAGGCGATGGTGTCGCCAGCGCGATCGGCGAAACGCTCGATCAGGTTGGGGTCGGCGATGCTCAGCGCGCGCGCCAGCGGCGACGCCTGCGAACTGGCGGCGTCTTCCACCAGCTCGGGGTCCACGCAGCCTGAGCCGTTCTCGGCCAGGTGGACCTCGAAATCGTCCGTCACCTCGGTGAGACTCTTCATCCGCAGGTAGGCCTCGGTGTAGCGGCTCTGGCCGCCCCGCTCTTCGCGCGTGGCACGCTCCAGCACCACCACCCGGGCGCCACCTTGCGCGGCCGCCACCGCCGCAGACAGACCGGCGACACCGCAACCGGCCACGACCACATCGAATTCCTGATTTGCCATTTCGTTCGTCCTCTTGAAGACCCGCATCATGGCCGCCGCTCGAGGCGGCGGAAAGACACGGAAGCCGAATTGATTTTTCGTCTGGCGCGAAGCACGCGTCGCGCCGTGGCCCCGATCAGTGCGCGCGGAACAGGAATCCGACGTCCGCTTGTGAATCCAGCGCGAGCAGCTTCGACCACAAACCCGCGGCCTGCTGCGCCGTCGCGCCGGCGTGCAGCAGGCAGTCGTCGAACTTGCCGGCAGCGGCCGCCGCGTCCAAGCGGTCTACCTGCACGTCCTGCGGGCTGAGCCAGCTGCGCCCGTCGGCGGCATCGACGAGGATGCGCGCCGGAGGGTGGCCCGGCCTGTCTGGCAGGTTCTCCACCACCTCGATCCGCTGCGCCAGCTCAAGCACGCGTGCATCCGCCAGCGCCGCCTCGTTCAAGCTCGCCAGGTCGACGCGGCCGTGCACCAGCGTGAACGCGATCATCCAGGGGATGCTGTATTTCGCATCCTGCAAGGTGGCCGGACGCTGGCGTTGTTCGAGCGGGCGGCACAGCTTGGCCGCCGAGGCATTGACGGCGGCCTCGATCCGCGCCGGCACCGCTTCGCCGATTTGCGGGCGCAGGGCCAGGGCGGCGGCCACGTAGGGATGCGAGAGGCGGCAACTCGGCCAGGGCTTGAGCTCGATCGCCGCCGACTCCCAGCCGACCGGGGCCAGCAGCAGCTCGCGCTGCTCCGCGCTCGCCGGCGCACCCAGGTACACGGGGAAGAGGCCCGCCGCGCCATCGAAGGCGCCTTCCGGGCCGCGGATGCCGGCGCGGGCCAGCAGCGCTGCCTGCACGCTGCCCATGGCCGCAAACGCCGGGTAGATCGCGCGCGCGGTGGCGCCGGTGCCGAAGCCCGCCTGCTTGCCGCCGGCCGCCTGCATGTAAGCCAGGCCGAAGGCGGACACCAAGGCGTCCTCATCGAGGTCCAGCACCAGGCCGGCGGCGAGCGCGCCGCCGAAGTAGCCGAACAGCTGCGTGAGGAACCAATCGGAGCCGGGGCCGCTGCCGGTCGGCGAGCACATCACGCCGAGCCGGCACATCAGCTCGTCACCGAGCAGCACCGCGTCCACCACGCGGGCGCCCGCGGCGCCGGCCAGCTGGGCCGCGGCCAGCGCGGCCGGCAGGCTCACGGAGGTGGGATGCAGGCGTGCCCCATCGTGGATGTTGTCGAAATCGAGCACGTGGACCAACGCGGAGTTGGCGAACGCCGCCGCCGCCGGCGCTTCGCGGCGCGCATGTCCGAATACGCCGCAGTCACCGCCCGCCGACCCCGCGGCCAGTGCCGCGAGCACCTGGGATGCGGTGTCGCCGGCGCGCGCGGCGGCCAGCGCGATGCCGACCGAATCGGCGATGCGCAGGCAGGTGGCGGCGCGTTGCTCTTGCGGCAAGCCGCTGCGGCGCTCAAACGCCGAGCGGGCCAGGGCCCGCGCCAGCGAGATGCTCATTCGATCGTGATGCGCGACTGGCGCACGACCTTGCCCCACTTCGCCACTTCGCCGCGGAAGAAGGCGTCGAACTGCTCGGGGCTGCCGCTGGCTGGCTCGGCGCCGAGCTGCAGCAGCTTCTCGCTGACGGCAGCATCCTTCACCGCCTCGGCCACTTCGCGGTTCAGCCGCAGGACGATCTCGCGCGGCGTGCCGGCGGGCGCGAACAGGCCGAACCAGGCCGTGGCGTCGAAGCCCGGCACGCCGCTTTCGGCCAGCGTCGGGATGTCCGGCGCGACCTTGGAGCGCTGCTTGGTGCTGACGGCCAGCGCGCGTAGCTTGCCGGCCTTGACCAGCGGCAGCGTCGTGATGATGTTGTCGAAGGTCACCGGCACCTGGTTGCCCAGCACATCGTTCATCGCCGGCGCCGCGCCCCGGTAGGGAATGTGGGTCAGCTTGATGTCGGCCGTGCTGGCCAGCAGCTCCGTGAACAGGTGGGAGCCGGAGCCGTTGCCGGCCGTGGCGTAGTTGATCTGGCCCTTGCCGGCGCGGGCCGCGTCCAGCAGCGCCTTCGCCGTCGGATAGGGAGCAGCAGGGTTCGCCACCAGCAGGAACGGCGTGGACGAGATCATGGAAATCGGCGCCAGGTCCTTGACCGGGTCGTACGTCATCTTCGGGTACAGGCTGGGGTTCACCGACAGCGAGATCGTCCCCAGCAGCAGCGTGTAGCCATCGGGCGCGGCCTTGCTCACGGCGTCGGCGCCGACGTTGCCGGCGGCGCCGGGGCGGTTGTCGATGACCACAGGCTGGCCCAGGCGCTCGGCCATCTTCTGGCCGACCAGCCGCGCGGCGACGTCGGAGGCGCCGCCTGCCGGATAGCCGACGATGATCTTGATCGGCTGCGAGGGCCAGGCTTGCGCGCCGGCGGCGCCGGCGGTGAGCGTGAAGGCGGCCGCGATGGCGGCGAAACGGAATGCTTGCATGGGATGGCGATCAGTCGGCGACGATGTTCTTTTCCTTGACGAGCTTGCCCCAACGCTGGAACTCCTCGCCTACGAACTTCTGGAAGGCATCCGGCGACGCCATGGTCGACGGCACCACGGCCACCTTCAGCAGCTGCGCCCGGACATCCTCGCGCGCCACCACCTTCACCAGCGCAGCATTGATCTTGTCGACAATAGGCTTGGGCGTCTTGGCCGGAGCGAACACGCCCACCCAGTTGGACACGTTGAAGCCGGGCAGCTCTTCCTGCGCGGTCGGGGTGTTGGGCAGGAACTCGACGCGCTTCTCGCTGGTGACTGCCAAGGCCTTCAGGCGGCCGTCCTGGATCAGCGGATAAAGTGGCGGCACGTCCATGACGATGCCGTTGACGTGGCCGGCCACCGTGTCCGTCACCGCCGGGCCCGCGCCCTTATACGGCACGTGCACAATGTTGCCCTTGGACGCTTGGATGAGCAGCTCGATGGTCAGGTGCGGCAGGCCGCCGGTGCCCGAGGACGACAGCGATACCTGGCGGGTGCGCGACAGCGCCAGCAGCTCCTTGAGGGTGCTCACCCCCAGCGACGGCGACACCGCGATGGCTTCCGGCGTCAGGCCCACGGTGTTGATCGGCGTGAAGTCGGTCAGCGTGTTGAACGGGATCTTGGCGATGGTGTGCGGGGTGATGACCACCGGGCTGGCGCTGGCGGCCAGCAGGGTGTAGCCGTCCGGCGCCGCCTTGGCCACGGAGTCGGCCCCGATCACGCCGCTGACGCCGGCGCGGTTTTCCACCACCACGGTGGTGCCCAGCGCTTCGCCCAGGCGCGGCGCGATCAGCCGCGCCACGATGTCGTTGGAGCCGCCCGGCGGGTAGCCGACGATGAGCTTGATCGGCCGGGTGGGAAAGTCCTGGGCGGCGGCGAAACCGGGCGCCAGCAGCGCGGCAAGGCCGGCGAGGACAATGAAACGGCGGGCCAGGGCGCGGCCGCTGCGCAGGAGGGATTTGTGCATGGCCCGAGTCTAGGAAGCTCCCGGCCCGGGCGCCATCCGTGCCGGCCCGAACTGTGTTTTCACAAATCGTGAACCTGCGCTCGCTACGATGGGCCTTTCCCACCACGCCACCCCGGAGGGCCTGCATCGTGCGAATCTGGCACCAGAGCTTCACCGACCTCGACGTCTTTTCCCAGTACCGCGACACCTTGCGCGACCATGGCCGCCAGGTGATGGGCGCCGACGCCGAGGTGGTGGTCCACGGCCTGCGGCCGGGCACCTATCCGGCCGGCATCGCGCCGATGGAGGTCAACAGCATTGCCGGGCTGCGCATGCTCAACGAGCAGCAGGTGCTGGAAGCGGCGGTGGCGGCGCAGGACGCCGGTTACGACGCGATGGCGATCGGCTGCTTCTTCGACCCCGCGCTGCACCAGGCCCGCTCGCTGGTCGACATACCGGTCGTCAGCCTGACCGAGTCGTGCATGCTCACCGCCTGCTCGCTCGGCCGCAAGTTCGCGGTCATTTCCATCACCGATTTCCAAAAGATGCTGACCGAGGAACTCGCCGCGGCTTACGGTCTGGCCGGGCGCATGGCGGGCGTGGTCGCGATGTCACCGGCCGTGAGCCTGTTCGACCTCGAGCGCGCCGATGCGGTGGACTCGATCCGCGAGCGCTTCATCGCCTCCTGCCAGGAGGCGCTGCGCCTGGGCGCCGAGGTGATCATCCCCGGCGACGGCGTGCTCAACGAGTTCCTGGTGCGCAACCGGCTGCTGCAAGTGGAAGGCGCGGTGGTGCTGGATGCGCTGGGCGTGCTGTTCCAGCATGCCGCCTTCCTGGTTCGCGGCCGCGCCGCCGGCGTGCTCGACGTGAGCCGGCGGCTGCTGTACGCCAAGCCGACGGCCCCGATGCTGGCCCACGCGCGCGCGTTCGGCGGCGCGCTGCGGCGCAGCGAGTCGGACTTTTCGCCGACGCGCTAAGGTGCTATCCCGTAAGTAGCTGTGCCATTGCGAAGCGAGCAATCGCAGTGGGCTGGCGGCGGGCCGTGGACGTCGGGTGGCCGACTCCGTTCGTGTCCCCCGTCGACGCAACGGTCTTGAATAATACTTCGGCCGGCGTTTTGAAGCTCAGCGTCTCGTGAGGTCGGCCGTTCAATTCAGCGGCCACTTGGTCGAGCTGTTCCTGGGTGATATGGGAATCGACTTGCCTTTGGGGAAGTACTGCCGCAGCAATCCCGTTCGTGCAGCGATAGCGCCTTTGCCGCCCGCTTCGGCAGGCGGGAGCAAAGCCTCCGGCCGCTATCAGCCAACCATGAATGGTGCTGTGCGCACGACCCATCGCCTGGCCAATGCCGATTCGCCAGCCCTCCATCGTCTCCAAAACTCCCCCTGCTCCGACTGGCTTGGGTGCCGTCGCTGTCCTGAATTCGTCATGCACACACCTTTTGATCCGCCGCTCCTTGATGTCGCTGCGTAGAGCACCTCGCCGCCCTGATCCGTCCACCGTTGTGGCTGTTCGAAAACGTCGAGCGAAAGAATGTCGCCTAAGGGCCGTGGATGGTGGGTGGCCGACGCAGTGAGGTCCAGGAGGAGCCGCCTCCCGCGGCGGGGGACACGAACGGAGTCGGCCACCCGCCGTCCACGGCCCGTCGCCCACTCATTGCGCCTGCTCGTTTTTTTCGACATCGCACAGTTACTTACGGGACAGCACCCTAGCCAGGGCGTCCTCAGCCGCGCGCCGCCTTCGCTGCTTCGCGCCCGCCGATCCGCCCGAACACCGAGCCCGACATCAGGCCGGCGCCGCCGGGGTACTTGGTGTAGTACAGACCGCCCACCAGTTCGCCGGCCGCGTACAGACCGGGAATGGGTTCGCCTTCGACGCTCTGCACCCGGGCTTCCGTATCGACGGCCAGGCCACCGAAGGTGCAGGTGATGCCGGTCGTGACCTCGTAGGCAACGAAAGGCCCTTGCTCCAACGGCACCGACCAGTTGCTCTTGTCGATCGCCAGCCCGCGCGTGCGCCGGCCGTCCTTGGTCCCGGGGTGAAACGGCCGGTCGCGCTCGATCGCCGCGTTGTACTCGGCGATGGTACGCAACAGCCGCGGCCGGTCGACGCCCTCGAGCTTGGCCACCAGTTCCTCGATCGTGTTGGCCTCGATCCGGGTGGCGTGCTTGACGCGGTACTCCTGCGGCAGCAGCCCGTGGGTCTGGGCGTCGAAGATCTGCCAGCCCATGCCGCCCGGCTGCCGCAGCAACTCGGCGCCCATGCGCGAATAGGTGTAGTTGCGGAAATCCTCGCCCTCGTCGATGAAGCGCTCGCCGCGCGTGTTCACGACGATGCCGAGGGTGAAGTAGTTCTTCTGCTGGTCGATCAGCGCGAGGTCGCCGAACTCCGGCGCGTTGGCGTCGTAGAACACGCCGTGGCAGCCGGACCAGTGCCCGCCGGCGCGGGCGCCATGCTGCATGGCGATGCGGATGGCGTCGCCGGTGTTGTAGCGCGAGCCCCGCACCTTGGCCAGGTCCCAGCCGTTGCCCAGGTAAGCGGCGCGCCAGGCGGCGTTGGCGTGGAAACCGCCGGCGCCCAGCAGCACCGCGCCGGCGCGTACCTCATGGCGGCGGCCGCGGTTCATCGCCACCGCGCCGGTCACCCGGCCGTCTTCCAGCAACAGGTCATCCAGCCGCGTGTCGTAGGCGATCCGAACGCCGAGCTTCTCCGCCCGCGTGAACAGCGACTGCACCAGGCCCAGGCCCCCGCCGGAAGCCTCGATCGTGAGCCCGCCCCAGAAGACGTTGCGCCCGTCGATGCGGTAAGTCTGGCGCCCGTAGCTGGGCAGGAAACGCACGCCGTGCGATTGCATCCACAGTAGCGTGTCCAGGCTGTCGTCGACCACCGCCTCCACCAGCGGCATGCTGGCCTTGAAGCCGCTCAGCGCCATCAGCTCGTCAAAGAACTGCTCGCGCGTGTAGGTGCCGAAATCCGTGCTGGCGGCGTCCTCGGGGGACAGATCGGGCACGATGCGCCGGATGTCGTCCAGGCCGTCGTAGGCCACCCGGAAAGCGCCGCCCGAGAAAGCGGAGTTGCCGCCGCGGTGCTCCTCCGGCGCGCGCTCCAGCACCAGCACGCTGGCGCCCGCTTCGGCGGCGGAGATGGCGGCGCACAGGGCGGCGTTGCCGGCACCCACCACGATGACGTCGGCGGGTGCGAAGACCGCAGTGCTCACTTCAAGCCCCCGATCCTGGCAACCAGCGCCTTCCACCGGGCGACGTCCTCGCGGATATAGGTAGTGAAGGTCGCGGGGTTTTCCAGCAGCACCTCACCGCCCTGCTCCACGAACTGGCGGCGGAAGTCCTGGCCCTGGCCGGCTTTCGCCAGCGCGTTGTAGATCCTGGCGATCACGGCCGGCGGCGTGCCGGCCGGCGCCAGCAGGCCGTTCATGGTGCCGATCTCCATGCCCTTGATGCCGGCCTCCTCGAAGGTGGGCACGTCAGGCATGACCGCCAGCCGGTTCCGGTTGGCCACGGCAACCGCGTCAACCTTCTTGCCCGCCAGCATGGCCTGGGCGGAGGTGTACGTCGTGAAGGTCAGCTGCACTTGGCCGGCCGCCACGTCGACCAGCGCCGGGCCGGCGCCGTTGTACGGCACGTGCACCATTTCCAGGCCGGCAGCCATGGCGAACAGCTCGCCCGCCAGGTGCGGCGCGCCCCCTTTGCCGCTGGACGAGAAGTTGAACTTGCCGGGGCTGGCCTTGACCTGCGCGACCAGCTCACTGAGCGACTTGGCCTGCACCTGCGGCGACTTGAACAGCGCCAGCGGCAAGAAGGCGACGCGGCTGATTGGCGCGAAGTCTTTGAGGACGTCGAACGGCATCGGCATCAGCGCCGGGTTGGCCGTGAGGTTGGTAGACGTGTAGAGCAGCGTGTAGCCGTCGGCCGGGGCCTTGGCCACCACGTCGGCGCCGATATTGCCGCTGGCGCCGGGCTTGTTCTCCACCACCACGCTTTGGCCGAGTTCGGCCGAGAGCGCCCGCGCCAGCACGCGCGCCAGGATGTCGGTGCTTCCGGCTGCCGCAAACGGCACGACGATGCGGATCGGCCTGGCGGGCCAGTCGGTGGCTTGGGCGCTGGCCAGGCCGGACGCCAGCGTCAACAGGCAGGCGGCGGCGGTGCGTCTCGTGATCGCGTTCATACTTGTCTCCTTCGGGGAAGAGCCGAAGGATACGGTTGCAAACGCTCAATGTCGTTTGGTTTTGCCGAAGAATGAATTCGCGATCGCGCCCAGGTCTTGAGAGGCAACGCTCCCGGAACGGTCAGGCCCGGAACGGCACGACGAGCTGGCGCTGCTCGCCCAAACCCTGGATCCCCAGCGTCATCACGTCGCCCTTCTTCAAGTACAGCGGCGGCTTCATGCCCAGGCCCACACCGGGCGGTGTGCCGGTGGTGATGACGTCGCCGGGCAAGAGCGTCATGAAGTGGCTGACATAGCTCACCAGCTTGGCCACGTCGAAGATCATGGTGCGCGTGTTGCCGGTCTGCATGCGCTTGCCGTTCAGGTCCAGCCACATGTCCAGGCGCTGCACGTTCTCGATCTCGTCGGGGGTGACGAGCCAGGGGCCGATGGGGCCGAAGGTATCGCAGCCCTTGCCCTTGTCCCACTGCGGGCCGCGTTCCAGTTGATATTCGCGCTCGCTGACGTCGTTGATCACGCTGTAGCCGGCCACATGCGCCAGCGCATCTTTCTTCGACACGTAGCGGGCGCGGGTGCCGATCACCACGCCCAGTTCCACCTCCCAGTCGGTTTTGGTCGAGCCGCGCGGCAGCATCACCGCGTCATTGGGGCCCTGGATGCAACTGGTGGCCTTCATGAACACCACCGGTTCCTTGGGGATCGGCACGCCCGATTCAGCGGCATGGTCGGCGTAGTTCAGGCCGATGGCGATGAACTTGCCCACCTGCGAGACGGGGCAGCCGAATCTGGGCGTGCCGCGCACCAGCGGCAGCTTGGCGGGATTGGACTTGCGAATGCGCGCCATGCCTGCACCGCTCAGCTGAGCCGGGCCGATGTCGGGCACGACACCCGAGAGATCGCGCAGCTTTCCGTCCAGGTCGATCAGGCCCGGCTTTTCCTTGCCGGGATTGCCATAGCGAACGAGCTTCATTGTTGTTGCCTTTCTTGTGGAGATGATTTCAATAGGTGGAGCGGCCGCCTGAGAGGTCGAACACGGCGCCGGTGGAAAACGAGCATTCCTCGGTGCACAGCCAGCCCACGAGTGCCGCGACTTCCTCGGGCGTGCCGAAGCGGCCCATGGGAATCTTGGACAGCATGAAGCGGATGTGCTCTTCGCTCATCTGGTCGAAGATAGCTGTTTTCACGGCGGCAGGGGTCACGCAGTTCACGCGCACGCCGGTGTCGGCCAGCTCCTTGCCGAGCGACTTGGTCAGCGCCATCACGGCTGCCTTGCTCGCGCTGTAGGCGCTGGCGTTCGGGTTGCCGTCCTTGCCGGCGACCGACGCGATGTTGACGATGCGTCCGTAGCCCGCGTCGCGCATCACCGGCACGACCTCACGGCAGCAATGAAACAGGCCATTGAGGTTGACGTCCATCACCTCGCGCCAGGCATCGACGGGGTATTCCCACACCTTGGTGTTGGGCCCCGTGATGCCGGCGCTGTTCACGAGCGCGTCGATGCGCGTGGTCTTTTGCAAGGTCGCGGCCACCGCCGCCTGCACCGAGGCATGCTGCGAAACGTCGACTTGCACCGCTTGCGCGTTGGAACCGAGCTCCGATGCGGCGCGCTGCGCGGCAGGCAAGTCGCGATCCCAAAGCGTCACGCTGCCGCCCGAGGCGATCAGTCGCGCCGCGATGGCATAGCCCAGCCCCGTGGCGCCGCCGGTCACCACCGCATGGCGACCGTTGAAATCGAGCTGGTTCATATCGTAATGCCGCCGTCCACCGCGTAGGCCTGTCCCGTGACGAAGGCGGATTCGTCGCTGGCCAGGAACACCACGAGGGGAGCGATCTCGTGCGCCTGCGCGAGGCGGCCCATGGGCTGGCGCGCGATGAAGTTC
The DNA here is from genome assembly GCA_029237735.1 of Ramlibacter sp. Classification (GTDB taxonomy): domain Bacteria; phylum Pseudomonadota; class Gammaproteobacteria; order Burkholderiales; family Burkholderiaceae_C; genus Ramlibacter. The sequence continues at coordinate 63,977 of JAQZBU010000004.1, forward strand.
TTCCGCGCGGCCTCAGGGTCGGCGTTCGCGTTGATGCGGTCCGCCAGCGAGGGTGTATCCACCGTCCCCGGGCAGATCGCATTGCAGCGAATGCCGTCGGCGACGAAGTCGGCCGCGACACTCTTGGTGAGCCCGATCACCGCCGCCTTGGTCGTGCCGTAGATGAACCGGTTGGGCAGGCCCTTGATGCTGCTGCACACGCTGGCCATGTTGATGATGCTGCCGCGCCCGGCCTCCAGCATCTTCGGCAGCACCGCCTGGATCGCCCAGAACTGCGAGCGCACATTCAGGTTGAGTGCGAAGTTCCATTCTTCGTCGGTGGCCTGCAGCACGGTGCCGCTGTGGACAAACCCCGCGCAGTTGAACAGCACGTCCAGCGTGGGCATCGTGGCTACCAGCCGCGCGACGGCGCCGGGGTCCAGCACGTCCAGTGTCACCGCGTGAACGCCCTGGACGCCCTGGTAGCTCTCCAGGAGCTGGGAGTTGATATCGGTGGCCCAGACTTGCGCGCCCTCGGCTGCGAGAGCGAGGGCGCTGGCCCGCCCTATGCCCTGCCCGGCCGCCGTCACCAAAGCCGTCTTTCCTTTGAGTCTCATGGGGTTCTCCAAATGCAACGGCATGCCGGGTTCAGGGTTTTGCCCGATGCCTGCGGCACCGTTTGACATCATATTAATTGGTCTTACCACTTGGCCACTTCCGGCTAAACCCTTAATGCCGCTCGAGCCCGTCGAACCGCAACGCCTGTACCGGCAGATCGCCGAGCAGCGCGACTTGGCCAAGCAATTCGGGGTGAGCCGGCCTTCGGTGCGCGAGGCGCTGATCGCGCTGGAGGTCGAGGGCTGGGTCGAAGTGCGCACGGGCTCCGGCGTTTATGTGCTGGACCGCGCGGGCCGCTCCAACGGCAACGGCACCAAGGTACCGCCCGCCGAATGGGGCCCGCTCGAATTGATTCGCGCGCGGCGCGTGATCGAGGGCGAAATCGCCTCGCTCGCGGCAACGAAGGCCAAGCGCAGGCACCTGCAGGCGATCCGCGAGGCAATCGACATGATGCAGGCGGCCACCGACCGCGGCGTGGCGCCGCTCGACGGCGACCGGGCCTTCCACACCGCCATCGCGCAATCCTGCGACAACGTGGTGCTGCTGGAAACCGTGCAGACCTTCTGGGACGCGCGCCACGGCCCGCTCTTCGAGCGCCTGGGCGACTATTTCGAGACCGTTCCCTCCTGGCGCATGGCGATCGCCGAACACGAAATAATTCTTGACGCCATCCAGGCGCACGACGGCCCGGCCGCGCGCGCCGCCATGCAGGCCCACATGGACAAGTCCCATGCCCGATTCAGCGCGAGCTGGCGCCGCGCCAATTCTTCCTAGTTTCCGCCAGCGTCCATCCACAGGAGACACCAATGAAAAAACGCACCACCCTCAAGCTAGCCGCGGCAGGCGCCCTGCTCGCGACAATCGCCATGCCCTTCGGCGTCGCGCACGCGCAGACCAAGCTCAAATGGGCACACGTCTACGAGACGTCCGAGCCCTACCACAAGTGGTCGGTCTGGGCGGGCGAGGAATTCAAGAAGCGCACCAACGGCAAGTTCGAGATCCAGGTCTTTCCCGCGTCCAGCCTCGGCAAGGAAAGCGACATCAACCAGGGCTTGCAGCTGGGCACGGTGGACATCATCCTCACCGGCGCGTCGTTCGCGTCCAATTCCTATCCCCGCCTGGCGGTGAGCTACTACCCATTCACGTTCCGCGATGCGGACCACGTGATCAAGTACGGCAAGAGCGACGTCTTCAAGGAACTGACCGAGGGCTACAAGAAGGCGACCGGCAACACCGTGACGGCCCTTACCTATTACGGCGCTCGCCACGCGACCAGCAACAAGCTCTTCACGAACTGCGACCAGATGAAGGGCCTGAAGATGCGCGTGCCCGATTCGCCGGCATACACCGCGCTGCCGCGCGCCTGCGGCGCCAACCCGACGCCGATCGCCTTCGCCGAGGTGTACCTCGCGCTGCAGAACGGCACCGTCGACGCGCAGGAGAATCCGCTGCCCACCATCGAGGCAAAGAAGTTCTACGAAGTGCAGAAGAACATCATCCTCACGGGCCACATTGCCGACGCCCTGCTCACGGTCGTCGGCCCCAGCACGATGGCCAAGATGACGCCCGCCGAGCAGAAGCTGTTCGCCGACATCTCCCAGGAAGCCGCCGAGAAGGCGACCAACGACATCCGCAAGCGCGAAGGCGAGCTGGTCGAGGAGTTCAAGAAGAAGGGCAACAACGTCGTGACGGTCGACCGCAACGACTTCCAGCAGCGCGTGCTGAAGGCCATCACCTTCGAGTCGATGAAGCTCGACAAGAAGGATTGGGACCGCATCATCGCCATCAAGTAAGCACCGGTGGCCATTCACACGATCGACGAGCTGCCCCATGTGATGGGGGATGATGGGCAGTTCCACGCGCAGGACGAAGCCGTGGACCTGTCCGGCACCCCCTTCGAGGCCTGGGTGGCGCTGGGTTTTTTCTGGCTGCTGGGCGCTACGGTGTTCTACCAGTTCGTCACGCGCTACGTGCTGAACGATTCGGCGTCGTGGACGGAGGAGATCGCGCGCTACCTGCTGATCGCCACCGTCTTTACGGGCGCTGTGATCGGCGTCGTCAAGAACAACCACATCCACGTGGATTTTTTCTATCGCTTCATGCCAGCTCGCATGGGCCGCGTGATGTCCTCGATCGTCGACGTGCTGCGCATCCTGTTCTTCGCCGCGGCAACCGTGCTCACGGGGATGATGATGGTCAAGCTGGGCAACAACTCTCGCATGACCATGGTCGACCTGCCGATGAACTGGGTCTATGGCGTGTGCCTTCTCGGCTTCGCGGCCATGGCGGTGCGGTCGGTGCAGGTCGCGTGGATCCACCGGCGGCGCGGCTGGAGCGCGCTGGAGCGCCCGATGACGCAGATGGACGAGACGTAAAACAAGAAACGCAACAAAGGCACCATGCTCAAAATCGTCTTCCTGCTGCTCATGAGCGGCGGTATTCCCGTGGCCATTGCGATGGCCGGCTCCGCGTTGCTCTACATCATGTGGTCGGGCAATCTGCCGGCCTTCGTGGTGATCCACCGCATGGTGAGCGGCATCGACAGCTTTCCTCTGCTGGCCGTGCCTTTCTTCATTCTCGCCGGCAACCTGATGAACAACGCCGGCATCACCAATCGCATCTACAACTACGCGCTGGCGCTGGTGGGCTGGCTCAAGGGCGGTCTCGGCCATGTCAACGTGGTGGGCTCGGTGGTCTTCGCGGGCATGAGCGGCACGGCCATCGGAGACGCGGCCGGCATCGGCACCATCGAGATCAAGGCCATGAAGGATCATGGATACAGCACTGAGTTCGCCGTCGGCGTCACGGCCGCGTCCGCCACGCTCGGCCCGATCATCCCGCCCAGCCTGCCGTTCGTGATCTACGGGATGATGGCCAACGTCAGCGTGGGCGCGCTGTTCCTCGCGGGCATTCTGCCGGGCGCTCTGATGGCCTTCCTGATGATGCTCACCGTGGCGTATTTCGCCCACAAGAACAAATGGGGCGGCGACGTCAAGTTCGAGTGGCCGCGCCTGAACAAGGCCATCGCGGAAACGCTGGTGGTCATCGCCTGGCCGGTGGCGCTGTGGCTACTGATCGTCAAGGGTGGCCTGCCGGCGCAGCTCACCGTGGCCGCCGGCCTGGTGGTGCTGTTCGCGGCGGACAAGGCCTTCAACTTCCTGGCCGTGCTGCCGATCATGACGCCCGTGCTGCTGATCGGGGGCATGACCACCGGCATCTTCACCCCCACGGAAGGCGCGATCGCGGCCTGCCTCTGGGCCATGGTGCTCGGCTTCGGCTGGTACCGCACTCTCAAGTGGAAGTCGTTCGTCAAGATCTGCCTGGACACCGTCGAAACAACGGCCACCGTGCTCTTCATCGTCGCAGCCGCCAGCATCTTCGGCTGGATGCTCACGGCCACAGGCATCACTGCCGCGATTGCCGAAGGGGTGCTGGGCTTCACCAAGGAACCGTGGGTGTTCCTGCTGCTTGCGAACCTGCTGATGCTGTTCGTCGGCTGCTTCCTCGAGCCGACAGCCGCGATCACCATCCTCGTGCCCATCCTGGTGCCGATCTGCCAGCAGCTGGGCATCGACCTCGTCCACTTCGGGCTGGTGATGGTGCTCAACCTGATGATCGGCCTGCTGCATCCGCCGATGGGCATGGTGCTCTTCGTACTCGCGCGCGTCGCCAAACTCTCGGTGGAACGCACGACGATGGCGATCCTGCCGTGGCTCGTGCCACTTCTCGGATCTCTCGTGATCATTACTTACATGCCCAGCCTGGTGCTGTGGCTACCCAAGATGTTTTACTGAAATGATTTGCTCCGAGAAATGACATGACTCCTTTCATCCGACTCCATCCAGAGGACGACGTCCTCATCGCCCGCTCGCAACTCGTGGGCGGCACGCAAGCCGAGAACGTGGTCATCAAGGGCCTCATCCCGCCAGGCCACAAGGTAGCAACCCGGGCCATCGCCGTCGGCGAACCGGTGCGCCGCTACAACCAGATCATCGGCTTCGCCAGCAAACCGATTGCGCCAGGCGAGCATGTGCACACGCACAACCTTGGCGTGGGTGACAAAGGGGGCGACTTCGCGCGCGACTACGCCTTCGGCGCCGACGTGAAACCGCAGCCGCCGCTGCGCGAGGCGACTTTCATGGGCATCAAGCGCGCGGACGGCCGCGTGGCGACGCGAAACTACATCGGCATTCTCTCCAGCGTGAATTGCTCGGCCACCGCTGCGCGCGCGATCGCCGACCACTTCTCGCGCCAGAACCACCCCGAGGCGCTCGCCGCTTATCCCAACGTGGACGGCGTCGTGGCGCTCACGCACGGCACCGGCTGCGGCATGGACACCGAGGGCCTGGGCATGCAGATCCTCGAACGCACGCTAGCCGGCTACGCAACGCACGTCAACTTCTGGGGCGTGCTGGTGGTGGGCCTGGGGTGCGAGGCCAACCAGATCAACGCGTGGCTCGCGCACAGCAGCCTGCGCGAGGGCGACACGCTCAAGGTGTTCAACATTCAGGACACCGGCGGCACACGCAAGACAGTGGAAAAGGGCATCGCATTGATCAACGAGATGCTGCCCCGCGCCAATGAAGTGAAGCGCGAGCCCTGCAGCGCAGCGCACATCACGATCGGGCTGCAATGCGGCGGCTCCGACGGCTACTCCGGCATCAGCGCCAACCCCGCGCTCGGCGCGGCGGTGGACCTTCTGGTGGCACATGGCGGCACGGCCATCCTGTCGGAGACGCCGGAGATCTATGGCGCGGAACATTTGCTGACGCGCCGCGCGGTGAAGCGCGAGGTCGGCGAAAAGCTGATCCAGCGCATCAAGTGGTGGGAGCACTACACCAAGGTCAACGAGGGCGAGATGAACAACAACCCGTCGCCCGGCAACAAGGCCGGCGGGCTCACGACCATCCTGGAAAAGTCGCTCGGCGCGGTGGCCAAGGGCGGCACGACCAACCTGCAGGCGGTGTACGAATACGCCGAGCCCGTGAAGGAGCACGGCTTCGTGTACATGGACACACCGGGCTACGACCCGGTGAGCGCGACAGGCCAGGTGGCCGGCGGCGCGAACCTGATCTGCTTCACCACCGGGCGCGGTTCGGCCTACGGCTGCGCGCCCTCGCCCTCGCTCAAGATCGCGACCAACTCCGCGCTGTGGCAGCGTCAGGAGGAAGACATGGACATCAACTGTGGCGAGATCATCGATGGCAAGGCTTCGATCCAGCAGATGGGCCAGCGCATCTTCGAGCTGGTGCTGGCCACGGCGTCGGGCGAGAGTTCCAAGAGCGAGAAGCACGGCTATGGCCAGAACGAATTCGTGCCGTGGCAAGTCGGCGCGGTGATGTGATGCCAAAGACTATCCAGGCCACCGACCTGCGCAAGCAAGTTGCATCCGTCATCGCCGCCGCCGGCAGCAGCGCCGAAGAGGCCCGCACCGTCGCCGACAACCTGGTGCTGGCCAACCTGAGCGGGCACGACTCGCACGGTGTGGGCATGGTGCCGCGTTACGTAGACGCCGTGCTGGAAGGCGGCCTGAAACCCAACGCCGGCGCCAAGGTTCTGCTGGACGGCGGCGCGTTGTTGTCGCTGGACGGACAGCGCGGCTACGGGCAGGTGGTGGGCGAACAGGCGATGGCGCTGGGTATGGCGCGCGCGAAGGAGTTGGGCAGCTGCGTCATGGCGCTCGCGAACTCCCACCACCTCGGGCGGATCGGCCATTTCGCGGAGATGGCGGTTGCGCAAGGGCTGGTGGCTATCCACTTCGTCAACGTGCAATCGCGGCCCGTCGTGGCGCCCTGGGGTGGCTCCGATGGACGCTACGGAACCAACCCCTGCTGCATCGGCGTGCCACTGAAAGGCCGCCAGCCTTTCGTGCTCGACTTCGCGACCAGCCGCGTCGCGCAGGGCAAGATGCGCGTGGCGTATAACGAAGGCCGACAGGTCGAGCCGGGCTACCTGATCGACGAGAACGGCATGCCGACGACCAATCCCGGCGTCGTCGTCGTGCCCCAGTCCAACGGATTGTTCGGTGCGCTGATGGCGTTTGGCGAACACAAGGGCTACGGCATGGCCGTGGCCTGCGAGCTGCTGGGCGGCGCGCTCACGGGCACCGGCACCTGGCACCAGCCGGCCGACAACCGGCGGTCCGTCATCAACGGCATGCTCACCATCCTCATCGACCCGCAAAAGCTCGGCACGCGCGCGAGCTTCGAGGATGAGGCACTGGCCTTCGTCGATTGGCTGAAGGAAAGCCCGCCCGCGCCCGGCTCCGACGCCGTACGCATCGCGGGGGATCCGGAGCGCGAAGCAAGGATCAAGCGCGAGCGAAAGGGGATAGTCATCGATGACACGACGTGGGCAGAGATCGTCGCGGCGGGCGGAAGGGTAGGAGTTGAGTTGACGTGCTCGTGATATCCGATATATTCGACTCGTATGTGTCTAATATATTAGACTATTATTAGCGTATTATGTTTGACATTTAGTCGGCTATCCTAGCCCCATGCCGATCCTCAATGAGCTCGCCACAATCGTGAAGCGCCAGAGATCCGAAATGGGTCTCAGCCAGGAACGCCTTGCCGAACTCGCAGGCTTATCGCGTGCCACCATCAACGAACTCGAAACCGGCAAGCTCAGCAACCTGAGCCTCACTCGCGCAGAGCGGCTGGCCAACTTGCTGGGCTACGGGCTGGGCGTGACTGGCGTCAAGCGGCCCAAAGCAGACCCAGGAGCCAGCAGCGCGCTGGACACAGCTTCACGCTCAGCCAGTGTTAGCTATGGTGATCCCATCCCGCCCGAAACCTTGCGTCACGCATTGGTCACCGGCGCGATACCGCCCCGCCACATCGCCCAACTTCGAGCGTTGCTTGACGAGGCTCCGTTGAGTGTGTTGTCCGCAGTAGTAGCGCAGCTGGAATCGGAAAACGGCGCGCCGCGCAAGGCGACGTGGCAGAAGATGCGCCAGTTGGCAGCAGCCGTCGCTTGCACCAGGGACATCTGGGCTTGAACCCCGTCCAATTTGATCGGCCTGGTGCGTGGCGCGACCTGTTCGCGTCGGCACTGACGCTGACGGATTACCTTGCAACGGTGGTTCAGACCCCTGTATGGAGTTTTGGCGGCGGCACCGTCCTGATGCTTCGCCTGAACCACCGTCACAGCAAGGACATCGATCTGTTTGTGCCGGATCCTCAGTACCTCGGACATTTCTCGCCGCGCCTGACCGACGCTGCGGAGCGGCTCACCACTGAGTATCAAGAGGCGGCCGAATACATCAAGCTGCTGCTTCCAACCGGGGAGATCGATGTGGTGGTCGGCACGCCGCTGACCGACTCGCCCTGGGAGATCATCGACTTTCAGGGTCGGAGCATTTGCGTCGAAACTTGCGCTGAAATCGTGGCGAAAAAGATGTGGCACCGAGGCAATCAGGCGAAGGCACGCGACCTATTCGACCTGTGCGCTGTGGCGGATCTGGAACCAGCTGCGATCGATGCGGCACGTCCATTCATGTCTCGCCACTCAAGGGCATTCCTCGCGCGTCTGGACGACTTCCGAGACCTCATCAGGGAAGAGTTCAGCAAGATCGACCGAATTGCATACTCGCGGTCATTCGATGAGTGCATGCAACTCGCGGAACACCTGCTCAAATAGCCGGACGACTTCAAGCGATCGGCAACACCGGAATCGCCCGCACCACGTCATCGGCGACCGGAAATATCCGGTCCCCCGCGCGCGGCTCGATGCGGTGCATGCCGGTGAAGGCGCCGAATGCCGGCAACACGCCGGTCGCGTGCTGCGGCATCGCGCCCGTGTCGTCGCCGAACCAGAAGCAGGGCAGGCGCAGCCGCTCGAAGGCGCGGCCGCTCACGCTGATGCAGGGGTGCCAGTGGCCCGCCAGCACGTAGGCGCCCACTATCGATTGCGGGTGATGGCACAGCGCGAAAGGACCGAGCGGCAGGGGTTCGTCCACCACAGTGATGCCCAGGCTGGCCGGCGGGTCGCCGGCGCGGTCGTCATGGTTGCCGCGCACCAGCGTCAGGTCGATGCCGGCGTTGCCGGCACGCCAGCGCTGCAATGCGTCCAGCGTGCCCGCCGCGTGTGAGCGGCGCGAGTGCAGGAAGTCGCCCAGGAACACGACGCGTTTGGCTCGTGTCTGCGCCAGCACGGAGGACAAACCGTCCAGCGTTTCGGTGGTGGTGCCCTGCGGCACCGGCACGCCGAGTTTGCGAAAGCTCACCGCCTTGCCGAAGTGCGCATCGGCCACCAGCAGCGTCTCTTGCGCGGAAAGCAGCGCCGCACCGCTGGGATGCAGCACGACGTCGGAGTCGGCGAGGCGGATTCGAAGCATGGTTGGAAGGTTAGTGCAGACGCAAGGCGTGCCCCCACCCTAACCCTCCCCCGGCGGGGGAGGGAATGGATCAGAGCATGCGGGCGAGGCAGGCTTCCAGGTGTTCGGACGGGGCGCGCTTGAAGCCCGAGCGCGCGAAACGCTGCAGGCGGCCGACAACGAAGGCGGTGAGCATCGATGCGCGCACCTGCGCATCAAGGCTGGGCGTGGCTGAGCCGTCGCCATCCGCCGCGACGCGCAGGCTTTGCTTGAGCGTGGACTCGATCTTGTCGAAGAACTGGTTCATGCGTTGCTGCAGACGCTCGTTCTCGAACACCAGCGCATCGCCCACCATCACGCGCGTCATGCCGGGATTCTTCTCGGCGAACTGCAGCAACATGGCAACCGTCTTGGCGGCTTGCCGGACGCCTGCCTCAGCTCCTTGCTCTGCGCCGGCCGGCTCGCGCTCCATGATCTGGTTGACCAGCGTGAAGACGCTCTGCTCGATGAATTCGATCAAACCCTCGAACATCTGGGCCTTGCTCGCGAAGTGGCGGTACAGGGCGGCTTCGCTCACGTCCAGGCGCGCCGCCAGGGCGGCCGTGGTGATGCGCTCGGCGCCCGGCTGCTCCAGCATGGTGGCAAGCGCCTGCAGGATCTGCACACGGCGCTCGCCGGGCTTGGGGCGCTTGCGCGTCGGGGCCGCGGCTTCCGGAGCGACCGGGGCATCTGGACTGCTGAACTCGGCGTCGGGCATGGCTTGCAAAATGTGTGTTCAATTGATTCTCGCACAGCCCCGACTAGGGGTTTGCGCCTATGGCACAACACTTGTCGCGCCTTGCGCGCCAAGTGCGCACTTACCCCGCGAAGGTCAACGAAACCTTCAGGCCGCTTCCCGCGGCGCCTGCCTGCAACTCGAGATGCCCATGGTGCGCCTGAGCGATTTCCTCCGCGATGGCAAGCCCCAAGCCATTGCCTTCTCCCTGCGTTCCCTTGACGCGATAGAAGCGGTCCAGCACGCGCTGGCGTTCCGCGGTAGGGACGCCGGGCCCGTCGTCCTCGACCTCCAGGAAGGCGCGCCCTTCGCGGCGGCCGCAGCGGATGGTCACCGTGCCACCTTGCGGGGTGTACTTGACGGCGTTGTCCACGAGGTTTCCCAGGAGTTCGCGCAGCAGCCACTCGTGGCCCATGACTTGCGCCGGGTGCGCTTCCAGCCCGAGATCGATGCGCTTGGCGGTGGCGGCATCGAGGTGCATCTCCAGCATGGCCTCGCACAGGTCTTTCAGGTCCACGCGCTGCATGGGCTGGGCGCGCATCGTGCGGGCGTCGGCTCGCGAGAGTGCCAGCAGCTGGTTGGCCAGCTGCGAGGTGCGCCGCGTGGCGCCGCGCAATTTGTTGACCTGCTCGGTGCGCAGCCGCACCGTGCCATCGCCCTGGCCGGCTGCATTGGCGGCCTGCGCCCACGCTTCCACCTGCGCTTGCAGCCCCGCGAGCGGTGTGCGCAGTTGGTGCGCGGCGTCGGCAATGAAGCGCTGCTGGCTTTCGGCCTGCACGTTGACAAGCCCGAAAAGGTGGTTGAGCGAATTGACCAAGGGCCGTACTTCCTCGGGCGACGCGGCTGCGTCGATCGCGGTGAGGTCGCGTGGCGAGCGGCGCTCGACGGCTTCGCGAAGATCGAGCAGGGGCTTCAAAGCGCGCTCGACCGCCCACCGCACGGCGAAAGCCGCCGCTGCCAACAGCACCAGGTTGGGCAGCAGCACCTTGATCAGGACCGACCGCGCCCACTGCTGGCGCGGGTCGGCGCCGTCGGCCAGCACCACGGTAACCTCACCCAACACCGTGGGCTGGCGCTGGCGCACGATGCGCCAGGTCACGCCCAGGTTCTCTTCACTGTGAAATTCCGGCTCCGGCGTGGTGGGCGGCAAGGCAGCCAGCCAGGGCTCCCCGCGCAGAACCTTGCCATCGGCATCGGAGATCACGAACGCGCGGTCGCTGCCCTTGATGAATTCTTCGACCGCCGGGGCGAGCAGCAGGACAGGCGGGTCGCCGGGCCGGGCGCCTTCACCGATCACCGAGTCGGCCAGCAGCGGCACCAGCGCCAGCAGCCGCTGGTCCTGCTGCGCGGCCACGTTGTCGGCGGAACGGTAGTCGAACCACGCATTGAGCAGCGCCAGCAGGAGCAGCGGCGTGATCAGCATCACCAGCAGCCGGCGGCGCAAGCCGGACGCCATGCCGAGGGCGTCGGCGCCGGTGGCTCGGCGCGCGTGCGTGCCGATGAAGCGCAGCGCCACGGGCGGCCTCAGTCGGCGCCGGGCCGCCCCAAGGCGACTGCAGCCCCCTCGGGGGGCAGCGCAGTACACGAAGTGACAAGCGTGGGGGCCGTCATGCGACCGGCTCGCACAGCTCCAGCCGGTAGCCGAAGCCCCGGATCGAGCGCAACGCCACGCCGTGCGGCTCGAGCTTGCCGCGCAGGCGGGAGATATAGACCTCCACCGCGTTCGGCGTAATCTCCTTGTCCCACCCGGTGAGTGCCTGCAGCAGCTTGTCCTTGCTGGCCGGCTTGGGTGCGTTGATAAGGAGATACTCCATCACGGTCCATTCGCGCGGGCCGAGCTCGATTGGCATGATCTGGCCGCCCTGGTGCGCCGTGGCACGCCGGTTCGCGGTGTCCAGCTCGATCGGGCCGAAGCTGAGGACAGCCGTGGTCGCGGCCTGGGAACGCCGCAGCAACGCGCGCAGCCGCGCCAGCAGTTCGGGGAGCTCGAAGGGCTTGATCATGTAATCGTCGGCGCCCAGGTCCAGGCCCTGGACCCGATCGTGCAGCGCGTCGCGGGCGGTGAGGATCAGCACCGGCATTGCGTGGCTGGCCATCTCCGCGCGGCGCAGGCGCTTCGTCAACTCCAGGCCGTCCATGTGCGGCAGGCCGATGTCGATGATGGCAGCGTCGAAGGTCTCGGTCTTGAGCACTTCCTCGGCGCGCTCGCCGCTGCCCACCCAATCGACGGCGTAGCCGGCGTCGCTGAGCCCCAGCTTGATGCCGCTGGCCACCATCACGTCGTCTTCGACCAGGAGGAGGCGCATTGTGTGGTCAGCCTAGTGTGATCGGATCATGGTGCCGTAGGCTTGATCGGTGAGGATCTCGAGCAGCATTGCATGGGGCACGCGGCCGTCGATGATGTGCACGGAATTGACGCCGCTCTTGGCGGCGTCCAGCGCACCTGCGATCTTGGGGAGCATGCCGCCGGAGATCGTGCCGTCGGCGAAGAGCTCGTCGATCTCGCGGGCGGTGAGATCGGTGAGCAGCTTGCCGGATTTGTCCAGCACGCCGGTGGTGTTGGTGAGCAGCACGAGTTTTTCGGCCTTCAGCACCGTGGCCAGTTTGCTCGCGACCACATCGGCGTTGATGTTGTAGCTCTCGTTGTCCTCGCCGAAGCCGATCGGGCTGATCACGGGGATGAACTGGTCGTCCTGCAAGGCCATCACCACGCTCGGGTCGATGGAGACGATGTCGCCGACCTGGCCCACGTCATGGTGCTTGTTGGGGTCGGTGTTGTCCACCATCTTGAGCTTCTGCGCGCGAATGAGCCCGCCGTCGCGCCCGGTGAGGCCCACGGCCTTGCCGCCCGCCTGGTTGATCAGGCCCACGATGTCCTGCTGCACTTCGCCGGCCAATACCCATTCCACGACTTCCATGGTTTCGGCGTCCGTCACGCGCATGCCCTGGATGAATTGGCCCTTCTTGCCCAGGCGGCTGAGCGCCGCCTCGATCTGCGGACCGCCGCCGTGCACGACCACGGGGTTCATGCCCACCAGTTTCAGCAGCACCACGTCTTCGGCGAAATCCGCCTGCAACTCGGGGTCGGTCATGGCGTTGCCGCCGTACTTGATGACCATGGTCTTGCCATGGAAGCGGCGGATGTAAGGCAGCGCCTGGGCCAGGATTTCGGCCTTGTCGCGCGGCGCGATGGAAGAGACATCGGTCATGGCGGTGCGTGGTGGGCGGCGAGAAAATGCAAATTGTGCCCCAAGCGACGCGCCGGGCCTACCGCCTCAGCCAGTTCGGCACCTTGAAGCGCACGATGCTGACGTAGGCCCAGACATAGGACACGACGAAAAGGGCCGTGAAGGCCATGAGCATGGGCGTGTTGTTCCAGAAAAGCACGGCCGGTATCACGGTGAGTACGGTGAAGCCCCACAGATAGGGCGAGGTGCGGTTGTTGCGCATGAGCATGCGGCGCGCTTCGTCGTCGTCGAACACCCCCCGCACGATGCGGCGGTAGATCAGCTGGTGAAAGTGAAGCGCGTCGGCGACGCCGGGCGACTGGCCGCGCGCCAGCTTGCGGTAGATCGAAAAAAGGGTCTCCCACACTGGATAGATCAGCAGCAGGACGGGAAACCAGGGTGAGACCCGCGGGTAGCGCTGCACCAGCTGGATGCAGGCAATGGCGATCACCACTCCCCACAGGTAGGCGCCACCGTCCCCCGCGAAGATCAGCCCGCGCGGGTAGTTCCAGAGCAGGAAGCCCGCGGTGGCGCCGGCCAGCACCAGCACGATGCCCGCGAGTTGACGGTCGCCCGCCAGCAGGCTCACGTAGGCGAGTGCAAGACAGCAGACCAGCGCAACGATGCCCGCCAAGCCGTTGTAACCGTCGATCAGGTTGAATGCATGCGGCAAGCCCGCCACGGCGAAGATGGCCAGGGCGATGCCGGTCCAGGGCATCGCCACCCACAAAGGCTGCAGCGCGGGGATGCCCAGGCCGGGGATGTAGAGCGCAAGGAGCCAGGTGGCCAGTGCGCCGGCGGCGACCGTGAAGGCCAGACGCCAGCGGGCCTTGAGCCGGTGCGTGAGGTCTTCGCCCACCCCGCCAGCGACAGCTAGCGCCGCCACGGCCCACCATGCCATGGCCGTGCCCGCCGGCAGGCGGATCGTGTTGGGTACCGCCAGGACAGGTTCCGCCACCACGATCCAGGCCCAGCCCGCGGTGCAGGCAGCCATCATGGCCACGCCGCCCAGGCGCGGCACGTGCCCCGCATGGAAGCGTTGCGGCATCGACATGCTGTAGGCGCGCCCGTTCGAGTGGCCATACCGCAGCAGCAAGCCGCAGGCTAGCGCGGAGATCGCGCCGCAGAGAATCAATAGAATCAGCATGCCCTCGGAGGTCTCCTCTTGTGTGGCGATTCTCTCATTCCATGAATATCCTCTTGTTCGGCGCCGACGGACAGCTCGGCTGGCAGCTGCGGCGCAGCCTGTGCGTTGTCGGCGATGTCACCGCCCTCACGCGCCCCAGCGACACGTATTGCGGCGATCTCGCCGACGAGGCGGGCATCGCCCGCACCGTGCGGGAACTGCGGCCCGATGCCATCGTGAACGCCGCCGCCTACACCGCCGTGGACCGCGCAGAGAGCGAGCCGGACGCCGCTTTTGCCGTCAATCACCGGGCGTGCGAGGTGCTCGCCGCGGAAGCCGAGCGCATCGGCGCGTGGGTGGTTCACTATTCGACGGAGTATGTCTTCGACGGCAGCGGCGCGGCGCCCTGGCGCGAATCGGATAACGCGGCTCCCCTGAACGCGTACGGCCGCAGCAAGCTGGCTGGCGAGCAGGCGATTGCGCGCGCCTGCCCGCGCCACCTGATCCTGCGCACCAGTTGGCTGTTCGACACATGGGGCGACAACTTCCTTAAGTGGGTGCTGGGTGCCGCAGCGCAGCGCCCGGCGCTGGACATCGTCGACGACCAGTATGGCGCGCCCACCCGGGCGGCGATGGTCGCCGACGCCACGGCGCATCTGTTGCGCGCCTTGCGGCCCGAACTGGCTGGAACCTATCACGTGGCGGCCGCCGGTGAAACAAGCCGGCATGGCCTCGCAGTCTTCGCCTTGCAATGCGCGCAGCGGCACGGGCTGGGCCTGCAGGCCGGCCCCGCGAGCATCCGGCCAGTTCCCTCGAGCGCCTTTCCCCGGCCCGCGGCCCGCCCCGCCAACTCGCGTCTGGACACCCGTCTCCTGCGGGAAACATTTGGTTTGGCGCTGCCGTACTGGCACCAGGGCGTCGAAGCCGTGGTTGCCGAACTAGCCGCCGCCCGCCGAGCCTAGGCGTAAGTTGTCATGCCGGACTTGATCCGGCATCCACGAGGGCAACAGGTCGAAACAAGGCCGCCCGCTAAAATGCCCGGTTGACAAACAAACAGGGATAGCCCATGAAGTTGGTGTCGGTCGTACTTTCAGGAGGCGCGGGGACGCGGCTGTGGCCCGCATCGCGCCAGGCCTACCCGAAGCCTTTCATGAAGATCGGTGGATCGCCCCTGCTCGCGCAGGCGATCCTGCGCGGCCAGGCCTGCGGCACGGATGAGCTGCTGGTCATTACCAACCATGACCATCTCTTCCTCACCAAGGCAGTTATCGACCACCTGCCGGACCCGCCGCACGCCCATTTCCTGCTGGAGCCCAATGGCCGCAACACCGGCCCGGCGATTGCCATGGCCGCGCTGCACTGTGCCGCCGTCCACGGGCCCGCGGCCGTCATGTTCGTGCTGCCTGCCGATCACCTCATCCCGGACACGCGCGCGTTCGTGGCCTGTGCGATGGAAGCGGCGCAGTTCGCGCAGCAGGGTCAGCTGGTTGTGTTCGGAATCCATCCGAGCGGGCCGGACACCGGCTTCGGCTATATCGAAGTCGAGCATGTAGCCCGTGAGAGCCAGCGCGTCCTGCGGTTCGTCGAGAAGCCCGATCTCCCCACGGCCCAGGAGTATCTGGCGACGGGCCGCTATTACTGGAACAGCGGCATGTTCTGCTTTACGGCCGCCACCATACTGGACGCGCTCGCCCGTCATGCGCCGCACGCGCTGGAAGCGGCGCGCCATGCATTCGACGCCCGGGTGACCGCCGGCGAAGCCACCCGCTTCGACACCCACCTGTTCGGCCTGCAGCCCAACATCAGCATCGATTACGCCGTGATGGAGAAGGCCGACAACGTCACCGTCGTGCCCGCGCGGTTCGGCTGGAGCGACGTCGGTTCATGGCCAGCTGTCGCGCAGGCCCACACGCCCGATGCCAGCGGCAACACCTTCGACGCCGACGTGGTGGACATCGATACCCAGGGCACGCACGTGCAGGTGGAAAGCCACGGCCCCAAGGTCGTGGCGACCGTGGGCGTGAAGGATCTTGTGGTGGTCGACACGCCCGACGCGCTGCTCGTGGCCCACAAGGACTCCGCCCAGAAGATCAAGTCGGTGGTCGAGGCGCTCAAGGCGCGCGGACATGACAGCACGCACCTCCCCGCAGCCGTCCAGCGGCCCTGGGGAACCTACGCAACCCTCAAGGAAGAGACGGGCTACAAGGTCAAGCGCATCACCGTCAAACCGGGCGAATCGCTGTCCCTGCAGTTCCACTACCAGCGCTCCGAGCACTGGGTGGTGGTCCAGGGCACGGCGCTGATACAGGTCGGCGACAAGGAAACGCGCGCCGAGCCGGGCCAATACCGCTTCATCGGGATCAAGGAGAAGCACCGCCTCTCCAACATCGGCACCGAGGAACTGGTGGTCATCGAGGTGCAGTGCGGCGACTATCTCGGCGAGGACGACATCGTGCGGCTGGCGGACACCTATGGGCGCGCCTGATGGTGATGCTCAAGGCACTGTGGGCCTATCGCGGGTTCATACTGGGTAGCGTCAAGCGGGAATTCCAGTCGCGCTACCAGAACTCGCTGCTGGGTGCCGCCTGGACGGTGCTGAACCCACTGGCGATGATCGTGGTCTACACGGTGATCTTTTCGCAGGTGATGCGCGCGCGCCTGCCTGGCGTGGACAGCACCTTCGCGTACAGCATCTACCTGTGCGCCGGTGTTCTCACATGGGGCTTGTTCGCCGACATCTGCGGGCGCGCGCAGAACGTCTTCATCGAGAACGCCGGGCTGCTCAAGAAGCTGAACTTCCCGCGCATGACGCTGCCGGTGACGGTGGTGACCAATGCGCTGCTCAATTTAATATCCTGCCGCCGGGAGTCGCGCGTTGGCTGGAGTTGAACCCGATGGCCGCCCTGATCGGCGCCTGCCAGGACATCCTGGTGCATGGCCGTTGGCCGGACTGGCCGCGCCTCATGCCCGTTCTGCTGCTTGCCGCCTTGCTCTGCGCGCTGGGCTGGCGCCTCTTTCGCCGGCATTCGGGCGAACTGGTGGACGAGCTCTGATGGGCACGATCACCGTCACTGGCCTGGGCAAGGCCTACAAGCAATACACCAGCCGCTGGGCGCGCCTGGCCGAATGGCTGATTCCGCTCTCGCGGCAGCGGCATGTGCAAAAGTGGGTGCTGCGGGACATATCGTTCACGGTCCAGCCGGGCCGTGCCCTGGGCATCATCGGCGTCAACGGTGCCGGCAAGAGCACCTTGCTGAAGATGATCACCGGCACGACGCAGCCCACGACCGGCGCCGTGCACATGACTGGCCGGGTTGCCGCCTTGCTGGAACTGGGCATGGGCTTTCACCCCGACTTCACCGGCCGGCAGAATGCCGTCATGGCGGCGCAGCTGCTGGGCCTGTTGCCGCAGGACATCGAAAGGCTGATGCCCGGCATCGAGGCTTTCGCCGAAATCGGCGAGTACATCGACCAGCCAGTGCGCGTGTATTCCAGCGGCATGCAAATGCGCCTGGCCTTCAGTGTTGCCACCGCGTTACGTCCTGACGTGCTGATCGTCGACGAAGCGCTCTCCGTGGGCGATACCTACTTCCAGCACAAGAGCTTCGACCGGATCAGGTCGTTTCGCGAGCAGGGAACCACCTTGCTGCTGGTGTCGCACGACAAATCCGCGATCCAGTCGATCTGCGACGAGGCCATTTTGCTGAACGAAGGCAAGCTGGCGATGCAGGGCGAGCCAGAGGCCGTGATGGACTACTACAACGCGCTCATCGCCGAGAAGGAGAACAGCACGGTGCGGCAGGTGGCGCTGGACGACGGCCGCATCCAGACCGTGTCGGGCACCGGCGAGGCGACGCTCGGCCGTGTGCGCCTGCTGGACCGGGACGGCGACCCGGTCGATACCGTGGACGTGGAAACGCCGGTGACACTGGAGGTAACCGTGCACGTGCGGCACGATATCGCCAAGCTTGTCGTGGGCTACATGATCAAGGACCGGCTCGGGCAGCCGGTCTTCGGCACCAACACGTATCACCTGGGCCAGGCCCAGGGGCCGCTTGCGGCCGGCGACGTGCTGACAGTGCGCTTCGATTTTTGCGCCAGCCTGGGTGAGGGAAGCTACTCGGTCGCCATCGCCG
The DNA here is from genome assembly GCA_029237735.1 of Ramlibacter sp. GTDB lineage: Bacteria > Pseudomonadota > Gammaproteobacteria > Burkholderiales > Burkholderiaceae_C > Ramlibacter. The sequence continues at coordinate 82,155 of JAQZBU010000004.1, forward strand.
CGCACGATTCGGAAACCCATATGACGAAGAACTACGAATGGCGCGATGTGGCGCTGGTCTTCAAGGTCATGAACCTTTCGGTGCCGCGCTTCGTCGGTACCGTGTACCTGCCGACACAGGCGAAAGTCAGCACGAGCGAGAGTGCGCGCGAAGTGCAGGCTGCACGATGAGTCCTGACTTCTATCGCGCTTTCGAGGACCGGCACCGCGGGACCCGCGAGTCCATCCAGGAGCGCCAGCGCGTCTACCTCGCTTTCTTGAGGCCGTTGGCGCAGCTGCTGCCCGGCGCAGTGCTGGCCGATCTCGGCTGCGGCCGCGGCGAGTGGCTGGAACTGGTGCGCTCCGAAGGGTGGGCGGCGCAAGGCGTCGACATGGACGAAGGCATGCTGCGTGCTTGCCGCGAACTGGGCCTGGACGTGCGCCAGGGCGATGCGCTCGCTTACCTCCAGGGCCTGCCGGACGCGAGCGTCGCCGTGGTGTCCGCCTTTCATGTGGCCGAACACCTGCCCTTCGACGTGCTGCAGGCACTCACCGCGCAGGCGCTGCGCGTGTTGCAGCCCGGCGGCCTGCTGGTGCTGGAGACACCCAACCCGGAGAACCTGGTCGTGGGATCGTCCGGGTTCTACATGGACCCGACGCACAACCGGCCGCTCCCGCCGCTGCTGCTGTCTTTCCTGCCCGAGTTCGTGGGGTTCGGTCGCGTGAAGACTCTGCGCCTGCAGGAAGGTGTTTCGCAGGCGGCCGAAGCGCCCGTGGCGTTGATCGATGTGCTGGCCGGCGTGAGCCCCGACTACGCCGTGGTGGCGCAGAAAGGTACGTTCGACGCACTCGGCGATGCGAACCGCGACGAAGCCATCGCGGCGCTGGACGCGGCATTCGCGCGGGAATGGGGCGTCACGCTCAACGCCCTGGCCGACCGGCACGACCAGCAATGGGCCGCGCGCTTGCGCGAAATCGAGCTCACCGCCGAAATCGCCCGCGACGCGGCCCTGGCAGCGCAGTCTGCCCAAACGGATGCGCTGGAGCGCGCCGCTGCGATACGCGAACAGGCGGTGGATGAAATCTTCCTCGCACGCGGCAACTACACGCTCGAGGTGGCCGGGCTTCGCGGCGAGGCTGCGGGGCTGCGCGACCAAATCGAGTCGGTCTACCAGAGCCGCTCATGGAAAGTGACGGCGCCGCTTCGCTGGGCAGTGTTCCAGGCACAGGCGCTGCGCGAGCACGGCATTGTCGGCCGGTCGCGCCACCTCGTGCGCAAGGTATCGCGCCTTCCGCGTGCCGCCATACGCATCGTCGAAGGCAACCCTAAGCTGCGCAGCCTCGCCATCCGCGCGCTCGACAAGATGGGCCTGACCAGTTATGTGAAGGCGCGGCGCGCGCAGGACATCGCGCCTTCGGCGCCGCCGGCCGAACCCGCCTCCATGACCGCGGCCGCACGCCGCATGCACGCAGCGCTGGAACACGCGCTCTCGTCCCATGAGCGCCCCGGCACGCCGAAGGAATCCTGATTTTGCGCATCGTCATCGACCTGCAGGCGGCACAATCGCCCTACTCACGAAACCGCGGCATCGGCCGCTACTCGATCGCGCTGGCCAAGGCCATGCTGCGCTGCCGCGGCGACCATGAGATCCTGATCGCGCTGAATGGCATGTATGCCGACACGGTGACGCCCGTGCGCGAAGCATTCGCCGGCCTGCTGCCGCCCACCGACATCGTCACCTGGCATGCCACGCTGCCGCCGCTGGAAGCGAACCACCCTTCCCAGCGCCGCGCTTCGGAGCTGGTGCGCGAAGCTTTCCTGGCCGGCCTCAAGCCCGACATCGTTCACGTGGCCAGCCTGTTCGAAAGCGGACCGTATTCCTATACGAGCATCGGCCTGGGGACGGGCACCCATCGCACGGCCGTCACGCTGTACGACCTGATTCCGCACGTCTACCCGGACATCTACCTGCACCGGCCCGAGGCGGCCCGCGAGTACGGCGACAAGATCGACAACCTGTGCCGCGCCGACCTGTGGCTGGCGATTTCGGAGGCCTCGCGCCGCGAAGGCATCGACCGGCTGAGCCTGCCTTCAGAGCAGGTGGTCAATATCTCGTCGGCTGCAGACGAGCACTTCACTCCCGGCCGCCTGCCCGCGCGTGGCGAAGCGGCGCTGCGTCGGCACTACGGCCTGTGGCGGCCTTTCGCCATGTACACGGGTGGCATCGATCATCGCAAGAACATCGAGGGCCTGATCGCCGCGTGGGCGGCGCTGCCGCAGCCCGTGCGCCAAGCACACCAGTTGGCCATCGTCTGCTCCGTGCAGCCCACGGACCGTACGCGGCTCGAAAAGCTGGCGGCCGACCTCGGCCTCGGCCCGGGCGAGATGGTGCTTACCGGCTTCGTCCCCGAAGACCATCTGGTGGACTTGTACCGCCTGTGCAAACTGTTCATCTTTCCCTCGATGCACGAGGGGTTCGGGCTCCCCGCCCTGGAGGCCATGAGCTGCGGCACCGCGGTGATCGGTGCCGACAACAGCAGCATCCCCGAAGTCATTGGGACCAAGGACGCCCTCTTCGACGCGCGCTCGCAAGCTTCGATGACAGCCAGGATCGGCGAGTATCTGCAGGACGACGCCCGCCGGGCGCAGCTGGCTGCCCATGGCCTGGAACAGGCGCGGCGCTTCAGCTGGGATGCCAGCGCGCAGCGCGCCATGTCCGCTTTCGAGGCGCTGGCGCCGCGCCCAGCCGCACCCCGGCCGGCCGCGAAACCCCGGCTCGCCTATGTCTCGCCCATGCCTCCGCAGCGCAGCGGCATCGCCGACTACAGCGCCGAGCTGCTTCCGGCGTTGGCGGCGCACTACGACATCGACCTGGTGCTGGAGCAACCCGAACTGGAAGCCCTGCCGGCCAATAGCTTTTCGCAGCAACGAAGCGCCGCCTGGTTCCTGGAGCACGGCGACGAGTACGACCGCGTGCTCTATCAGTTCGGCAACTCGGCATTCCATGAGTACATGCTGGACCTGCTGGAAAGGCACCCCGGTACCGTCGTGCTGCACGACTTCTTTTTAAGCGGCTTGCAGGCACACCGCGAACTCGTCATGGGCAAGGGGCCGAAGTGGGCTATGGCGCTCTTTGAATCGCATGGCTGGCATGCGTTGGAACGCCGCGTCCGCGCCTCGGACATGACGCCGGTGATCCACGAGTTCCCCGCCAACTTCGATGTCCTGCGCGAGGCCCAGGGCATCATCGTCCATTCGCCCATTTCGAAGGCCTTGGCCGAGGAGTGGTACGGCCCTGGCGCGGCGGATGACTGGGCGCACATACCCCTGTTGCGCGTGGCCATGCCGCTTAACCGCGAGCAGGCACGCGCCGAACTCGGCCTGGGCGAGAAGGATTTTCTCGTCTGCGCATTCGGCCTGATGGGCCCGACCAAGATGAACGACCGGTTGCTGCGCGCATGGCAACAATCCGCGCTCGCTACGGACTCTCAATGCCGCCTCGTCTTCGTCGGCGAGAACCATCCCGGCGACTACGGGCGCGAAATGACGAAGGCAATAGGCTCTGCCGGCGGCCGCGTGAGCATCAGCGGCTGGGCCAGCACCGAAGTCTTCCGACGCTATCTCAACGCGGCCGACCTTGCGGTCCAGCTGCGAACCCTGTCGCGCGGAGAAACCTCGGCCGCCGTGCTGGATGCGATGAACCATGCGCTGCCGGTGGTGGCCAATGCGAACGGGTCGATGGCCTACCTGCCTCCTGAGGCAGCGCTGGTACTCGACGACGAATTCTCCGACGAGCAACTGGTGCACGCGCTCGAAACGCTATGGCGCGATCCAGCGCGCCGCCGCGCCATGGCAGAAGCAGGCCGCCGCATGATCGAAACGCGGCACTCGCCGGCCGACTGTGCAGCGGCCTATGCCCAGGCGATCGAGTCGTTCGCCGAGCGGGCTCGCTGCGAAAGCCCCACGGCTCTCGTTCGCCGGATCGGCCAGGTGCTGCCGCCCCAATGGGCCGAGCCGCGGCTCGCCAATATCGCGAACGCCATTGCGCACAACATGCCGCAACCGCGACCGGCCCGTCAACTCGTGGTCGACATCACGGCATGGATGATCGAAGGCAGTGAAGCATCGCCCTTCCCGCAGTTGGTCCGCGACCTTGTAGAGCACCCGGTGGCGGGCTGGCGGGCCGAGCCTGTCTACCAGGCGCCCGATGGTGGATGGCGCTACGCCCGCAAGCTGCTACAGCGCGAGTTTGCCTGCGGCGAGCATGTAACGGCTGACGATCCGCTCGACTTGCGCCGTGAAGACTTGTGGTGCGTGCTGTCGCTGGACGACGCTGGGCACCCGCCAAAGCCGCCGGACGCAGCGGCCCAGCTCGGACTCGAATCACTCGTATTGCCACTGGAAGGCGACGCCGCGATGACGTGGGCCTGCATTGCTGCGACAGCTCGCGTTTCTCGCGGCCGCCAGTGGTTCGTCGATATCTCCGAGCTGGTGCGCTTCGACTGGCGCTCGGGCATCCAGCGCGCCGTCAAGAACTACCTCGTGGAATTGCTGCTGCACCCGCCGGCCGACGCCAACATCGTCCCCGTCTATGCCGTGCGCGGGGAATTGGGCTATCGCGTGGCGCAAGACCACGTGCTGGCGATTGCCGGCTTGCCGCCGTGCCGACGCGACCGGGTGATCGAGCCGCACGCGGGCGACCTGTTTTTCTGCCTGGACCTGCAACCACACGTGGTACCACTGCAGCAAGGGTATCTGGAGGGCTTGCGCCAGCGCGGCGTCGGGTTGGCCTTCATGGTCTATGACCTGTTGCCCCTGCAGCTTCCCGATTGCTTCGGCCCCGGTGCCGCGGCAGACCACGAGCGATGGCTGCGGGTGGTGGGCCGCGCGGACCTGGCAATCTGTATCTCGCAGGCCGTGGCCGACGATCTTGCGCACTGGTTCGAACAAAATCTGGCCTCTGGGGAGCGCGCGCCGCGGCTCACCGCCAACCACCTCGGCGCCGACATGACGCACGCGATGGCGACCGAGGGCCTGCCAGATGATGCGCGCGATGTGCTGGCGATCATCCGCGAGCGGCCGAGCTTCCTGATGGTCGGCACACTCGAGCCGCGCAAGAGCCACGCCGCCGTGGTGGCCGCTTTCCAGCAGCTGTGGGACGCAGGCGTTGATGCAACACTGGTCATCGCGGGCCGCACGGGATGGATGGTCAATGAGTTGGTAAGCCTGTTGCGCTCCCACCCCGAACGCGGGCGACGTTTGATCTGGCTCGAGGACGCCAGCGACGAATTCCTGGAGCAGGTCTACGCCGCCTGCGCCTGCCTGATTGCCGCGTCGCGCGGAGAAGGCTTCGGCCTGCCGCTCGTCGAAGCCGCGCAAAGGGGCATGCCGATCATCGCGCGCGACCTGCCCGTTTTCCGCGAAGTGGCGGGGGAGCACGCGTTCTACTTTGGCAGCGACGATCCCCAACAATTGGCCGATGCGATCCGGCAATGGCTCGCGCTCTACCAGGACGGCCGCCACCCCACTTCCACCGGCCTGCCCTGGCTGACCTGGCGGCAAAGCGCGGAGCGGCTCAAGAGGACGCTGCTGGAACTCAGGCCGACGCAGCAAGCCTGCTGAGCCCCCACATGCTGTACATCGATTGCGGCCACACCGCGGCCGGCGCCCACTACACGGGTATACAGCGTTATGTTCGGCGCACCCTGCGGCACGCGCACGCGCTGCTGGGCGCCGCCTCGGTACGCGCGCTGGCCGTCGGCCCCGCTGGATGGACTTGCCTGCCGCGGCTGCCGGAACATCCCCTGGAAGGGCTTCCTGCGCTCGAGCTGTGTACCGGCGCCCCCAGCTTCGACCGGAACAGCCACGTGTTCCTGGCGGACCGGTTCTGGCACACGGGTGCATGGGACGCATTGGATTTGTTGCTAGCCAGCCCGGCGCGTATCAGCGTGGTCGTCTATGACCTGCTGTCGATGCAGCAGCCCGGGTGGTTCGACCAGGGCGTGGGCAAGCGCTTCGGCCGCTACCTGCGCAAGGTCCTGCCGCGGGCGGACCACATCGTTTGCCTGTCGCAGGCCGTGGCCGCCGACCTGGCGGCGTGGATGGACGCGCAAGGCGTCGCCGGCGCCGCCATCAGCGTGATCGCGCCAGGGCACCGTGTATGGCACGGCCAGCCCGAGGCGCCGCCGGGCCTGCCCGCCGAGTGGGTGAGTGGCCGAACACCTTTCGTGCTTCAGGTCGGCACGGTGGAACCGCGCAAGAACCACGCGCTGACCCTGGCGGCCGTTCAGCGCCAGTGGGATCGGGGCATCGACGTCGGCTGCCTCTTCATCGGCCAGCGCGGCTGGCTGATGGAATCCTTCGCCGATACGCTGGCGCGGCTGCCGCAATGGCAGCGGCAGATGGTGTGGCTGACCGAATGCCCCGATTCGCAGCTGGAGTGGTGTTACCGGCACGCGGCGGCGGTGGTGTACCCGTCGGCCGGCGAAGGCTATGGGCTTCCGCTGGCCGAGGCCGCATGCGCGGGAGCGGCGGTGGTGGCCAGCGACACCCCGGTCCACCGCGAGATCAGCCATCTCCTTGCGCCCGGTGCGAGAGTGACGCTTTGCGCCAGTGAGCCGGTCGCACTGGGCCGCGCAGTGGAAGCAGCCCTGGCGGATCACAGAACCGCCGGCGGCAGCAGCCACGGGCGCGACTGGCACGCGGCCACGTCCGAGCTACTGGCGTCGCTGGGCCTGCGCAGCCGAGGCCGCTCAGATCAGGTATTGCATGCCGTTTTCGATCGCGCCGATCACGTTGGCCTGGTTCTCGGGTGATTCGCTGAACTCCCTCAGCACGTCAGCGCGGGTGTGAGTGGTTTGCAGGTGGTTCAGGTGGAAATCGAAGCCGGCCTGATCAGGCGCACGGTCCAGCACATTTTGATAGAGCAGCGTGACGAACTGCGCGTCCGACACGGCGCCGTACTTCGATGAGAACTCCGGGCTGTCGATGAAGTTCTGCGCGATCTGCCAGAGAGCCCAGCCATTGTCCAGCGCACTCATCTGGAACCCAAGGCCCGGCAGGTCTGGCGCACGGTCGAACGCGGCCTGATACAGGCGATACGCCATGCCGGCATTGCCGTTGATATCGAGCGCGACCCGGACATTGTCGAACGCCAGGCGTTCCACATTCACGAGAGAATCCGTAAACGCACTGGATTGAATCGTATAGCCGCCCGCGACCGCATCGATGGTGTAGCTCGACGAAGAGCCGGCGTAAACCAACAAATCCAGCCCGGCCCCGGCGTCGATCGACATGCTGCCCCGGACCGAGGAAGCGGCTGCTTGCACGAGCGGGCCCGAGAACGTGAGCTCACCGCCCCACACCATGTCGCCCTGCCCGGTGATGGCCGTGCCGCCGTCTCGCGTGTAGTTGGCGCTGGACAATGGCAGCGATGTGCCGTTGAGCGTCACGCTGCTGACGTAGAGGTTGCGGTCTTGTGCGTAGGCGATCTGGGGGTCGTTGTAATAGTCGATGCTGATGCTGGTCGTGCCCGCCGGCACGTCGACCGTGATCTGCTGAGTCTGGCCCAGCAAGTGGTCGGCCGTAACGCTGACATTCGCCCTCACCACGACGCCATTGACGAGCAGATTGAAGGCCGGCCAGACGCCCTCGGCAATACTTCCGCTCACGACCAAGACCAGGCCGGCCGTGCCGCCGCCCGCATAAAGCACATCATTGCCGCTGGTACCGTTGATGTCAGCCATGAACTACCTCTCTTGATGGAGGGACCTCCCAGGTCCCGGGTTGAATCGTGAGAGTGACTCTACGTATGGGATGTGGCTCGGCCAATGGCGCGTTCAGACTACCCTTGCGCCCCACGGCGGGGCCGGATTAGCACATACTTGCGGGTTTGGCGGGAAGGTCGACGGCTCAAACGGTGTACGTCATGCCGTTCTGCATCGACCCGATCAACGCCGCCTGGTTCTCCGGCGACTCACTGAAACCGACGACGACGTCGGCACGGGTGAACCCATTCGCCAGATGATCGACGTGATAGGCCAAGCCACCCGCATCCGGCGCGCGGTGCAGCACGTTGGCATACAGCTGGGTAACGAACTCCACATCGCCCAGGTCCCCGTACGTCGACGTGAACTCCGGGCTCCTGAGGAAGTTGGCCGCCACGAACCAAAGCGGCAGGCCGTCGTCCAGAGCCTTCATCTGATAACCGAGGCCGGGGATGTCGGGCGTGCGGTTGAACGCGGCCTGGTAGAGGCGATAGGCCTGGCCGGCATGGCCGTCCACGTCGAATGCCAGCGACACATCCGCAAACTTCACACGCTCCACATTGCGCAGAGTGTCGGTGCCATCGCGCCCGGCGACGCTGTCCGCGATGGTGATGGCAACGGCCGACACATTCACCGTGTACGACACCCGCAATCCCGAGAAGATCGCCATATCGATGCCCGCGCCGCCGTCGATCGAATCGTTGCCGGCGTTGCCGGTGAATGAATCCCACCCGGAGCCGCTGGCCCAGGTGTCGTTGCCGGCGCTACCGGTGTAGATGGTGCCGTTCGATGTGACCACGCTGTTGGGCAGGCTGCTGGCCAGCAGGCTGTCGTTGGCCGCCATGGAATTCAAGAGCCAGTTCCACGTATCCGCCGGGAAAAGCCCCGCGTACGTCGCCGCGGTGTTGTTCGGAGTGCCGCTGGACAGCACCCCGACCACGGATGTGACAGCGCCGATGGTCTGCAGCAACGGGCCACCGGAGGCACCGGCACCCAGAGAAGACGTCGTTGTGTACACCCCGTACATGGACGATGCGTCGGCATAGACCGACTCGGCCATCATCCCGCTGCCGTTGGCGGGGTAGCCGACCATCACGCCGGAGAAATCGTTGGGCATCTGGCTGACAGGCAGCCAACCGGTGATGTCCCCGATGCGAGACTCCATGCCCAGCAGCGCAAGGTCTCCCTGGGATTCAGCGTTCGTCAGAAGGCCATCGCCATCCATATCCCAGTTGGCCGTGCGCCCCACCACGGTACCGACATTCGTGAACTCGCCGTACGGCGTGCTCCATGGCCAGGTGTCGGCAGCGGGGACGACCGTGATGTCACTGGCCCAACCGCCCCGATCTGCCGAATACACGACGTGGAGCGCGGTGAGCACATCGTTGTAGCCCACCACCACCCCCGACGCACGCGTGGCGCTGCCATCCGGCCACACACATTCGATGTAGCAGATGGAGGAGTACGGCTGTGAGAGCCGATTGGTGACTTCGTACATGTTGGCCGGGGTTACCGAGGCAGTTTAATTAGCCGCCAGATCGGTTCGGCGCGGTTTTACATGTGCTTGCGTCCAGTGGTGACTTATTCCAGCGGCGGGTATGTTATCGCCGGATCGCCCAACGCGATGAAGTGTGGATTCAACATGGGGCGGTCCAGGCCATAGCGCAGAGGACGGCCCGCAGGATCGAGCACGGCACCGCCGGCTTCTTGAAGCACTGCATGCGCCGCCGCGGTGTCCCATTGGTTGGTGGGGCCGAGGCGCGGGTAGATGTCGGCGGCGCCTTCGGCGATACGGCAGAACTTGAGGGAGCTGCCGGCGGCTACTAACGAGTGTTCGCAAGATAGGCGCGCGAGCCAGGCGGCCTGCGCTTCGCCGCCGTCCGAGCGGCTGCCGATAATCCGCAACGGCCCGCTGGCTGCGGCGCGGGTCACGCCGAGGCGTGTCACGCCGGCCGCAGTCCGCTTCCACGCGCCGAGCCCTCGCGCTGCATAGAACAACTCCCCCAAGGCCGGGGCGAACACCACGCCTGCCACCACTTCGCCGTCTTCGACCAGTGCGATATTCACGGTGAATTCGTCGTTGCGCTTGAGAAATTCACGGGTACCGTCGAGCGGGTCGACCAGGAAGAAAGTCTCCACTTGCCTCGGACCCTTAGTTACCGATTCTTCGGACAAGATGAACACGTTAGGAAACGCCTGTTCGAGGGCATTGCGAATCACGGTGTCCGCCCGCAGGTCGGCCTGCGTCAACGGCGAGTCATCGTCCTTTTGCCAGCTGGCAAAGTCGGTGCCATAGACAGCCATGATCTCGCTGCCCGCGTCGCGTGCGATCTGGCAGAGCAATTGCAGTTGTGCCTGGTTCAGTTCCATGATGGAAACGCTTTATCAATTGGAGCGTCATGACATCGCTGCAACTCGCAGAATGGGTGAGGCCGATCGCGTGGCCGAACTCGTGGACGATGACTTTCTGAAGAAGCCGCGGCTCGCGCTCGAACTCCGCGCGGCGGGGATCGAATGCGACATCGCGCTCACGCAGTTCCCCGGCCCGCGCCCGTCCCAGCGTGATGCCGCGCATCTGCCGAGGCAGGCCGCGCCAGCCGACTACATTGGTCCCATCCATGGCACCGGGCGCGAGGTCAGTCTCGCCCTGGTAGTCCATGTGCACATTACAGGCAGTCTCCCACTGGCGCGCCGCCTCCAACACCATGGATCTCGCTTGCGTGGAATCGAGCCAGGGCGGTTGCTGGCGCGGGTTGTAGTGCCACCGATAGACACGCTGGGGCCAGGTGCCGGGTGAAACCTTTTCTTCATGGCCACCGGCGGCTTGCGCGCCGGCCGTCAACGGCGGCAGCAGCAGCGCCAGCAGCAGCGATGGCAGCAAGAGAAGCCTGCGCGGGAAGCTCATACGCAAGTGTGTGCTCAGTCTGCGCGGCGCGCCTTGTTCAGCGCATCGCCGGCAATCTTGCGGGCACCCAGCCTGTCCATGGCGGCCACTGCATCCCACTCCGCGCGCTCGGCCTGTTCCAGCAGCATGTGCTTCAGCCGATGCAGGCCCGGTGGCTGCAATGACATGGCGGCGCCATTCTCACCGGCCACGAACGCCAGTTTGGCACCACCCCCCGCGGTGGGGCGTAGTCGCAGGGCCTGCAAGGAAACGGCCTCATCCAGGGCCGCGGCAGGCAGACGCTTTTTCGCGCCCGGCACAGCTGCGATCGTGTCCGGCGCCGCCTCGTCGGCCAAGCGCAGCGCCAGCACCGCATCGAGCAATGACAGCCACTGCCGACGAGTGACCCAAAAGCTGCGCACCGCACCGGTGGAAGGATGCAGCGTCAGCTGCATCCGGTCCTCGCGCGGGTCGTACCTGGCTTGCAGGGCCACGCCCGTCAGGCCTTGGGCGCGAGGTGGGCGATCTCGGCCTCGTACTCTTCCACAATCTCACCGATCTCTTCGAGCAGCGGGCCGAGATACTTTTCGTACCTGCGCCAGCGGTTGGTCGATGTGGTGTAGATGGGCTTGCGCACCTGCGAGGCGCTGGCAGTCTTCACGGGCCGGTCGGTGTTGTAGAAGCTAAGGCATTTCTCGTCCCACTCCAGCCCCAGGTAGGCGATCAGCTTTTTCGCCTGCCCTTCGACGTCCGCAACGTTGTCCTCATAGCGCGCCTGGTGCATCACCCCGGGAAATTGCGTCTCCCAATGCTTCATCATGTCCCAGTAGCGCTTGTAGTAGCGCCCCAGCTGTCCGAGGTCATAGGTCCACTGGTGGCCTTCGGCAAACAGAATGCGGTAGCACGACAGGCATGTTTCCACGGGGTGGCGCCGGCTGTGGATGATTCTGGCGTTGGGCAAGATCGCATGGACAAGCCCCACGAAGTTGAAGTTGCCCGGCATCTTGTCCACGATACGCGGATATTTCTTGCCCGAAGGCGGCAAGCTCTTGAGCATGTCGGCGAACCACTTGCCGCGCTGCTCGAAAGTGGCATTCTCGTCGTAGGGAAACGCTGCTTCCACGTCCCCCAGCTTCAGCCTGCGCCCCAGAATGTCGACGTTTTCAAGCGCGGACGTCATGTACTTCAGCTCGCCTGCGCCGTAAATCTGGGGATGTGACGAAAGGATCTGTTCCATCAGCGAGGTGCCCGAGCGCGGCATGCCCAGGATGAACACCGGCGTGTCGTCCTCGTAGCCTTTCTGGCCCGTCTTGTCCATGGTTTCCTTGGTGATCAAGGCTTTCATCACCTGGAACATGCGGGCACTGTTCTGCTCGTTGTAGGTTTCCTGCTTGCGCTTTTTCTGGCCGCCGATGGCGTAGTGCCGGAAGCTCGTGGGCAGCTCGCCGACGTCATCGAACGCCTTGCCCAGCGCAAAATGCATCTGCACCTGGTCCATCGGCTGCAGGGCGGAGAGGTTGGCCGATTCGGTGTTCAGCCGCGCGAACACCGGGTCGCCGTACGCGTATTTGTAGTCGACGCCATAGGTACGGATGGCTGCCGCATGGTCCGGCTTGAGCTCCAGCACCTTCTCGAACATGCCCTGCGACTTCTCGATGTTGCCCGCCAGCCGCTCCAGCACGCCCAACTCATAGACGATGCGAAAGTTGTTGGGCAACATCTTGCTGACCTTCTCCAACTCCACCCTGGCGTTGTCCACTTCGCCGGCGCGACTGTAGGTCAGCCCCAGCCCGAAGACGAATTCCGGGCGCTGCGGATGCCGCTTGGTAAATTCGCGCAACTTCTCGCGCAGATACAGGTCGCGCTTCTGTTTTTTGACGGTGTCGATCCAGAGGTCGATCGAATCCGGGTGCGGGTCTTTGCGGTCGACGTTCGCTTCGAGCGTCTTCACCGCCTCCATTTCCGCCTTGGTGGCGATCTGCAGCTGGGCTCGCTCATGACGCGCCGGCTTGCTGTCGGCCTCGAGGGACTGTGCCTTGTCCAGCAGCTTGCCCGCGTCCGTATAGTCCTCCCGGTGCCGCGCGCATTGCGCCAAGCCAACCAGAACGGGGACGCTATTAGGCATCTGCTTGTACAGAGCGGCCAGAATTTTTCGCGCCTGCTCGAATTTACTTTGCCCGAGAAGCGCGCCGGATAGGCCCAGCGCCACGGGTGTACTCATCTTGCCGCCGGCTTCCACCATTTTCGAGTAGATGGCCTGAGCCTCAGCGTACTTCTTCATCCGCTCATGGACACGCGCCATCGGCAAGAGCACTTCCGGGGTGGCCGGCGTTTGCCGCAGCGATTTCCTGAGCAAGTGAAGTGCTTCGGGGAAACGGTTCTGCTTCTCGGCTTCGAGAGCCTGGTCGAGTAAGGTGTTCTGTGTCAAAGTCGTGGCCTTTCATGAAAAAGGGCCCGCCGAAGCGGGCCCTGTGCGTCGCACTCTGCCTAGAGTTTAGACGAAGGCGAAGTCAGCGAAGTTCAACGTGGTGATCGAGGCGCCGGTCAGCACGATGACCGTGTCGATCTCGTCCCCGTCATCCATGTCGACTGCGACGTAAACGTCGCTGCCCACCTGGATGGCCACCACGTCATCCTCCGGCGAAGACGTCATTTGCGTTTCGGCCAGCGTCTTGAACGCAGCGAACGTGGCCGCCGTACCCTCGTAGTACTCGTCGGCGGTGGAAGCTGTGCCCGTGTCCAGCTCGATTACGTCAACTCCATGCTCGAAGTCGGTGATGACATCGGCAGCAGCCAGGCTCAGGCCCACGCCGTCAGCGTTCACGTACACGAACGAGAAGGTGTCCGCGCCGCCATTGCCGGTCAGCACGTTGGTTTCCGTGTTGTCCGTGATGGTGTCATCCTGCTCCGAGCCGATCACCACGATGTCACCCAGGTACAGGGACGCGTCGATGATGAGGTCCCCCGTGCCGGTACCCGTGTTGGAGTAGGCGCTGTAATCGACAGTTCCGAGAGTGACCTCACCGGCCGCGTTCGACACGCCGAACAGCACGTCGACAAGGTCGTAAACGCCCGTAAACTCCGCCACGACATCGACCACGACGTTGTTGATCGTGATGTCGCCGCCGTAAGCTGCATGGCCGACGTTGAACGCAAAGTCCATCGTCGCTCCGCCACTGCCGTGCACGGTGAACCCGTCGATCGTGATGTCTGCATCGGTCAACATCGTTTCGACGTCCATGATGTTCACGTCCACGAACGAATCAACAGTGGTGCTGATCTCGACGTTGCCCAGCACCAGCGCACCCAGTTCGCCGGCCGCGCCATAGGCTTCCACGGACACGGTCACGCTAGCGCTGTCACTGGCCACCAGGTTCATGTCGCCCACCGTAAGTGAGCCGATGTCGCCCAAGCTGGAGGAGACGCTGACCTGCAGATAAGCCTGATCACCGCCTTCGGAATTGAGCGTGATATCGCCAACCGACACGTCGCCGACGCCGTCAGAGCCGTCGACCCAGACGTAGTACTCGAAGGACGCGCTTGCGCCGACCAGCGCAGAGATGTCACCGACAGAGACCGTGTCGACTGTACCCAAAGCGGTCACCGAAACGTAGTTTTGGGTGTTGAAAACGGCGTTGGTGCCCAGCGTCACGTCCAGGTCACCCTGAGTCACCGTGCCGATGTCGCCGCTAGCGTAGACATCCAGGTACTCGTAGCTGAAGCTCGCCGACGCACCCAGAACAACAGTGATTTCGCCGACAGCAACAGAGCCGACGTCGCCCGAGGCCGAGACGGAAATCGTGCCGTAGCTCATCATCGCGTTCTCGGCCAGATTGACGTCGATGTCGCCAACGGACACGCTACCAACGTCATCGCCGGACACGGAGATTTCATAACCGTAGAAGCTTGCGGACTGGGCCCCTTCAATGGAGATGTCGCCGACATCCACAGTGCCCACGTTGCCGTCGGCGGAAACGGTTACGTAAAAGTACAGGTCTGCATCCACACCCATCGTTGCGGCGAAGTCGCCGACCGTCACGCTGCCAATGTCGCCACTGCTCGCGTTGACATCGACCGTCACGCTGAACGTCGCGCCATCGTCGAGGGACACGGCGACATCGCCCACGGTGACTGCACCGACGTCGCCGCCGTTGGAGTTGGTCACATTGATGTCCATGGACACGGAGGCGCCAATTGCCAGCGTTGCGTTGATA